>NZ_JBWKVR010000018.1:0-114768 GCF_059421805.1 Rhodoferax sp. GW821-FHT02C08 | reverse complement strand
CTGCTGCGCGCGGCTGTGACGACCCAGCCACTTCCATTGACTGTTCTTCGATACTCTGAGGCAAGTAGCTAATCAGGTATTTTTATGTCCAGAAAATGGGCCTATTTTTCCAAGCCTGGCTTAGGCCTTATCCAAGCGCATCTCGGCAGCCTGGGCGTGGGCCTGCAGGCCTTCACCATACGCCAGCTCGGCGGCTATCGGACCCAATAGCTGGGCGCCGGCCTGGCTGACCTCGATGATGCTGCTGCGTTTCTGGAAGTCATAGACCCCCAGCGGGCTGGAGAAGCGCGCGGTACCCGAGGTGGGCAGCACGTGGTTCGGCCCGGCGCAGTAGTCGCCCAGGCTTTCGCTGGTGTAGGCACCCAGGAAAATGGCGCCAGCGTGCTTGAGCAGCGGCTCCCAGCGGTGCGGGTCGTTGCTGCTGACTTCCAAATGCTCGGGCGCAATCCGGTTGCTGATCTCGCAGGCCTCTTCCATGCTGCGGGTGTGGATCAGCGCGCCACGGCCGGTGAGGCTTTTGGCGATGATCTCGGCGCGCGGCATCTCATTCAGCAAACGGTCTATGCTGGCCTGCACCTGGGCGATGTAGCCGGCGTCGGGGCATAGCAGAATGCTCTGCGCCAACTCGTCGTGCTCGGCCTGGCTGAACAGGTCCATCGCCACCCAGTCGGGCGGCGTCGTACCGTCGGCCAGCACCAGGATTTCGCTGGGGCCGGCAATCATGTCGATGCCCACCGTGCCGAAGACGCGGCGCTTGGCGGCGGCCACATAGGCGTTGCCCGGGCCGGTGATCTTGTGCACGTTCGGAATGGTGGCCGTGCCGTAGGCCAGCGCGGCCACGGCCTGGGCGCCACCGATGGTGTAGGCGCGGGTCACACCGGCCACGTAGGCGGCGGCCAGCACCAGCGCGTTCTTCTCGCCGCGCGGTGTTGGCACGACCATGATGATCTCGGCCACGCCAGCCACGTGGGCGGGAATGGCGTTCATCAGCACGCTGCTGGGGTAGGCCGCCTTGCCGCCGGGCACGTAAATGCCGACGCGGTCCAGCGGCGTGACCTTCTGGCCCAGCAGAGTGCCGTCGGCATCGCGGTAGCTCCAGCTCTCGCCCGAGGCCTTTTTCTGCGCCTCGTGGTAGGTACGCACCCGGGCGGCTGCCGCCTGCAGCGCGTCACGCTGGGCCGTGGGAATGGCGTCGAACGCGGCTTTCAGTTCGGCCTGGGTCAGCTCCAACTCTGCCAACGAAGTCGCGCTGAGTCCGTCAAAACGGTTGGTGTACTCCAGCACCGCCGCGTCGCCGCGCAGCTGCACATCGGCCAGGATGTCGGCGACGGTTTTTTCAATCACCGTGTCCGCATCGGCAGACCAATGCAGGCGCGCCTTGAATTCGGCCTCAAAAGTGCCGCTGGCGGTGGAAAGACGGGCGGGAGCAGCTACAAATGTCATAGCGATCAAGTTCCAGAGCGTTCGGCGACGGCCTTGGCGAAGGCATCGATCAGGGCACGGATGGGCGCCTGCTTGAGTTTGAGCGCGGCTTGGTTCACCACCAGACGCGAGCTGATATCCATGATGCGCTCCACCTCTTTCAGGTGATTGGCCTTCAAGGTGTTGCCGGTGGAGACCAGGTCGACGATGGCGTCGGCCAGGCCGGTCAGCGGCGCCAGCTCCATGCTGCCGTAGAGCTTGATCAGGTCCACGTGCACGCCCTTGGCGGCGAAGAATTCGCGTGCAATTGCTACATATTTGGTAGCTACGCGCAGCCGCGAACCCTGCTTCACAGCCCGTTCGTAGTCAAAATCGGCGCGCACCGCCACGCTGATGCGGCACTTGGCGATCTGCAGGTCCAGCGGCTGGTAGAGCCCAGAGCCGCCGTGCTCGATCAAGGTGTCCTTGCCGGTGATACCCAGGTCGGCGCCGCCGTTTTCCACATAGGTGGGCACGTCGGAGGCGCGCACCAGCACCACGCGCATGCCGGGCTGGTTGGTGTCCAGAATCAGCTTGCGCGAGGTTTCGGGGTTGTCCAGCACCTCGATATTCGCTGCGCGCAGCAGCGGCAGCGTGTCGTCAAAAATGCGGCCTTTGGAGAGGGCGAGGGTGATCATGCTTTCACTCTTTCAATGTCCGCGCCAATGCCGCGCAATTTGGCTTCCATCTGGTCGTAGCCGCGGTCCAGGTGGTAGATGCGGTCCACCATGGTCTCGCCCTCGGCCACCAGGCCGGCGATCACCAGGCTGGCGGAGGCGCGCAGGTCGGTCGCCATCACGGTGGCGCCCGACAGCTTGGCCACGCCCTCAGTCACGGCCACCTTGCCGTCGATCTGGATGTGCGCGCCCAAGCGCACCAGCTCGTTGACGTGCATGAAGCGGTTTTCAAAAATCGTCTCGGTGACCTTGCTCGGACCCTGGGCCACGCAGTTCAGCACCATGAACTGGGCCTGCATGTCGGTGGGAAAACCCGGGTATTCGGTGGTGCGGAAGCTCTGCGCCTTCAGGTGCGTATGCGCCGGACCGGCAGACTGCACGCGGATACCGTCAGTCTCGGGGGTCACGGTCACGCCGGCCGTGCGCAGCTTGTCGATCACCGCGTCCAGATGGTCGGCACGGCCATGCTGCAGCAGCACGTCGCCACCGGTAACAGCCACGGCACAGAGGAAGGTGCCGGTCTCGATGCGGTCCGCCACCACCTGGTGGCTGCAGCCGTGCAGCTTTTCCACGCCCTGGATACGGATGCGGTGCGTGCCATGGCCTTCGATCTTCGCACCCATCTTGATCAACATCTCGGCCAGGTCGGTGATTTCAGGCTCCTGGGCTGCGTTTTCCAGAATAGTCTCGCCCTCGGCCAGGGCCGCAGCCATCAGGAAGTTCTCGGTACCGGTGACGGTCACCATGTCGGTGGTGATATGGCAGCCCTTGAGGCGGGTCCAGCCCTTGGGCAGCTTGGCGATCATGTAGCCGTGTTCGACCACGATCTCGGCGCCCATGGCCTGCAAGCCCTTGATGTGCTGGTCCACCGGACGCGAGCCGATCGCACAGCCGCCGGGCAAGGACACCGTGGCCTCGCCAAAGCGCGCCAGCAGCGGGCCCAGCGCCAGCACCGAGGCGCGCATCGTCTTCACCAGCTCGTAGGGGGCTTCGGGTGACGACAGGGCGCCGGCATTGATGCTCACCGTGCCGTCTTCAGAGCGCTCGGCCGTCACGCCCATGTTGCGGATCAGGGTCAGCATGGTGGCCACGTCCTGCAGGCGCGGCACATTGGTCAGTGTGACGGGCTCGGCTGTCAGCAGCCCGGCGCACAGTTCGGGCAGGGCGGCGTTCTTGGCGCCGGAGATGCGGACCTGGCCTTGCAGGCTGCGGCCACCGCGGATGAGTAATTTGTCCATGGAATGCGATCAGTAGGGTTTAGCGGGGCAAGGCGGCCCACTCGGCAGGCGTATAGGTCTTCATCGACAGCGCATGCACTTCGTCGGTATGCATTTTGGCGCCCAGCGTGGCATAGACCCGCTGGTGGCGCTGGATGGCGCGGCGGCCCTCGAACTCGGCCGAGACGATGGTGGCGTACCAGTGACGGCCATCGCCTTCGAGTTCGATGTGCTCGCAGGGCAGGTGCGCGGCGATGAGGTTTTGCAGTTCTTCAGCAGTCATGGGAGTATTTTTTTAATTAGCCGCGGATCTTGTAGCCTATGCGCAGCAGGTTCACGGTGATGGCGCTGACCACAACCAGCGCAGTGCCGACGATGCCCAGGCTGATCCAGGGCGATACGTCGCTGACGCCAAAGAAGCCGTAGCGGAAGCCGTCGATCATGTAGAAGAACGGGTTCAGGTGGCTGACGGTCTGCCAGAACGGCGGCAGCGAATGGATGGAATAGAACACGCCGCTCAGAAAGGTCATGGGCATGATGACGAAGTTCTGGAACGCCGCCATCTGGTCGAATTTCTCGGCCCACAGGCCGGCGATGATGCCTAACGTACCCAGCAGGGCCGCGCCCAGCACCGCGAACACGATGATCCACAGCGGGGCCACAAAGCTGGCACCGGTGAAGATCGCAGTCACCGCAAACACCCCGGCGCCGACCAGCAGGCCGCGCGCCACGGCCGAGCCGGTATAGGCCCAGAACCAGCCCCAATGCGACAGCGGGGTCAGCAGCACGAACACCAGGCTGCCCATGATCTTGCTCTGGATCAGCGAGGACGAACTGTTGGCAAAAGCGTTTTGCAGCACGCTCATCATCACCAGGCCGGGCACCAGAAAGGCCGTGTAGTTGATCGTGCCGTAGACCAGGGCCTTGCCTTCCAGCACATGGCCGAAGATCAGCAGGTACAGCACGGCGGTCAGCACCGGCGCGCCGACGGTCTGGAAGCCGACCTTCCAGAAGCGCAGCGATTCTTTGTAAAGCAGGGTTTGCCAGCCGGTCATACCGCCACTCCGTTGGCCACATAGCCGTTGGTCATCACGTCGAGGAATACGTCTTCCAGATCGGCCTTGCGAATTTCGACATCTTCTGCTGTCAAACCTGCCTCACGGACAGCCGCCAAGTAGCGTTCGATCTCGGCCGCGTTGTGCGCAGGGAACTGCACGATGCGGCCGGTAATCCGGGCCTGCAGCGCCAGAGCACTGGGGAGTTCGCTATCGACTTTGAAGCGCAACACATTGCTGGAGGCGTTTTTCAGCAGCTCGCTGGTGCGGTCCAGCGCCACCACCCTGCCCTGCTTGAGCATGGCGATGCGCGAGCACAGGGCCTCGGCTTCTTCCAGGTAATGGGTGGTCAGCAGCACCGTGTGGCCCTGCTTGTTGAGTTTGGCGATGAACTGCCACAGGGTCTGGCGCAGCTCCACGTCAACGCCAGCCGTGGGCTCATCGAGCACGATCACCGGCGGCTTGTGCACCAGGGCCTGGGCCACCAGCACGCGGCGCTTCATGCCGCCAGAGAGCTGGCGCATATTCGAATTTGCCTTGTCGGCCAGGCCCAGGCTTTCCAGCAATTCATCGATCCAGGCGTCGTTGTTCTTCACGCCGAAGTAGCCCGACTGGATGCGCAGGGCCTCGCGCACATTGAAGAACGGGTCGAACACCAGCTCCTGCGGCACTACGCCCAGTTGGCGGCGCGCGTTGGCGTAGTCGCTCACCACGTCGTGGCCGTGCACCAGCACCTTGCCTCCGGTGGCACGATTTAGTCCGGCCAGGATGCTGATCAGCGTGGTCTTGCCCGCGCCATTCGGCCCGAGCAGGCCAAAAAATTCCCCCTGGGCGATATCGAAGCTGACGCTGTCGAGGGCGGTGAGGGGGGGATTTTTAGCGCCGCGGGGGCTGGCGTAGGTCTTGGAGACCTGCTGGAAGGAGATGGCTGGCATGGGCCGGTGATTTTAACGGCTAGGCCCGGCCGCCGTCGGAGCAGGGCTTTCCGCCCGGCGGGGCAGTTTAGGACGTGTTCTTAGGCCGCCGGCAACAAGCCCGCTACGCCGTATAGTCCCGCCAAGTCCGCCAGGCGTTGGGGCAACCCACGCACGGCGAAAGAACGGCCCAGACTGAAGCTCTCGCGGCGGCATTCCAGCAGCACGGCCAGGGCGGACGAATCGAAGCTGGTCAGTGCCGTGGCGTCCACGACCACCGCACCGGGTTGCGAACGCAGGCCCTGCAGCAGCATGTGCAGGGATGCGGTCGCCTGTGCGTGGGTCAACTCAACGGGCAAGACCAACACACTCAGCCCTTTTTGGCGTTGGTCTGGTTGCGCGTGGTCAGCGTGGTGATCAGACCGTCAATACCCTTGGCGTTGATCTCGGACGCGAACTGACTGCGGTAGGTTTCCACCAACCAGACGCCCAGCACGTTCAAGTTGAATATCTTCCAGCCTGCGCCGTCGCCAGGGGTCTTTTCCAGACGGTAGTCCAATTGAATAGGATCACCATGGCCTTTGACCTCGGTGCGCACGACGACTTCCTTGTCGTCCGCAGCCGCGCGGAAGGGTTTCAGGCTGATTTCCTGGTCATTGGTGACCTGGGCCAGGGCGCCGGAATAGGTACGCACCAGCAGAGTCTTGAACTCATCCTGCAAGCGCTTTTGCTGCTCGGGCGTGGCTTGACGCCAGCCGGGGCCGACGGCGGAGGCCGTCATGCGCTGGAAGTTCACGTTGGGCATGATCTTGGTATCGACCAGGCCCATGATCTTGTTCACATTGCCCTGCTGCAGGCTTTTGTCCGCCTTGATGGTGTCCAGCACATCGGTGGAGATGCGCTTCACCAGGGCGTCTGGCGCCTCATCGGCGGCAAACACCTGCATAGACGTGGCAGACGCCACAGCGAACACTACACCAACGGCCCAGTGGCCCAAAGAACGACGTTTCATACACTCTTTCTCTCAGCGGGAAAAGCCCGCACCTCAATAATGGAACGGCCTACCGATGGGTTGACCCAGACGGCGGCAGTGGCGTGCAATTTGCACAAGGCTTACATAGCAAGCCTTAAAAATACCTATTTGGGCGCATCCGCCGACGCATCTGGCGGATTGCCGTCATACACCTCATTGGTGCGCAGCTGCAGGTAGAAATCGCGGGTGAACGTATATTTGTCCAGCGCGGCATCTTCCAGCGCAGCGGTGGCACGCAACAGATTGGCCCGTGTGTCGATCAGGCTCAGGCCATACAAGCGATCACGGTCACCCGAGTGCGGCACGGCGTTCAGCATATTGCCCTGGGCATCCACCGGCAAGGCAGCGGCATCACGTATCGTGGATGGGCCCAGCAGCGGGACCACCAGATACGGGCCGGACGGCACGCCCCAGCTGCCCAGGGTCTGGCCGAAGTCTTCCTTATGGCGCTCCAGGCCCATATCGGTCGCCAGGTCAAAAACACCGCCTATGCCGAACACGGTGTTGATGCTGAAGCGCATCCAGCTCTCCACCGCGTTCTGGCCCTTGCCCTGCAAGGCGTTGTTGGCCGTATTCCAGACTTCGCCCAGGTTGGAGAAGAAATTACTCACCCCGGTGCGCACCAGTGGAGGCGTCACCTTGGTATAGGCCGTAGCCACCGGTTTGAACACCGCGTTGTCCACGACTTCATTGAAGCCATAGATCTTGCGGTTCATCGGCTCCAGTGGATCGCGTGGATTGGCCTGCGGGCCTGTGGCGCATGCAGACACCAGAGCCAAAAAGCCTCCAGCACAGGTATATCGTGCGTATCTAGCTATATTTTTCATAGTAAACAACCAAGCTTGTGTATTTTTATTTTTTGGGTGCGGACGCCGGAGCGGCTGCCGGCGTGGACGGGCCATCGGCTGCTTTGCTGTACAGGAACTGGCTGATCAGGTTTTCCAGCACCACGGCGGATTGCGTCGTGGAAATCGTGTCACCAGCCGCCAGCGTCTTTTCTTCGGCACCGGCTTCTATGCCAATGTACTGCTCACCCAGCAAGCCACTGGTCAGAATTTTCAGCGAGCTGTCTTTGGGAAAAGCGTAACGCGTATCCATGGACAAAGTGACCTTGGCCTGGAAAGATTTGTCATCAAAAGTAATGCTCTCGACCCGACCCACCACCACGCCAGCACTCTTCACCGCTGCCTTGGGCTTGAGGCCGCCGATATTGTCGAACTTGGCACTCACGGTATAGCCGGTCTGGAAATTCAGCGACAGCAGATTGGCCGACTGCAGGGCCAGAAACAACAAGGCCACCGCACCCAGCAGCACAAAAAAACCTACCCACACATCGTTTTTCGAGCGTTGCATAAAACTGCCTTAAATAGAAAACATGGTGGCGGTGAGCAGGAAGTCCAACGCAAGCACCGCCAACGAAGCCACCACCACCGTGCGCGTGGTCGCACGCGACACCCCTTCGGGCGTGGGCTGGGCCTCATAACCTTGCAGCAGCGCGACAAAGCTTACGGTGAAGCCAAAAACCACACTTTTGATCACGCCATTGCCGACATCCTTGAAGACGTCTACGCCCCCCTGCATCTGGCTCCAGAAAGCCCCGGCGTCTACCCCAATCATCAGCACGCCCACAATCCAGCCGCCAATAATGCCTACCGCACTGAACAAAGCCGCCAGCAAAGGCAGGGTGATCACACCCGCCCAAAAGCGCGGCGCAAGAATACGCTGCACGGGGTCCACGGCCATCAGCTCCATGGCGCTCAGCTGCTCACCCGCCTTCATCAGGCCGATGCCGGCCGTCAGCGAGGTACCGGCACGCCCGGCAAATAGCAAAGCCGTGATGACCGGCCCCAACTCACGCACCAGGCTCAGGGCCACCAACAGGCCCAGGGCCTCCGAAGAACCGTAGCGCTGCAGCGTGTAATAGCCCTGCAAGCCCAGAACAAAGCCGACGAACAGACCGGACACACCGATCAGCGCCAGCGAATAATTGCCCAGAAAGTGGATCTGGTCACGCACCAGGCCAAAGCGCTTGAGCGAGCCCCCCAGCGACGCCAGCAGGCGCAGAAACAAACGCGTGCCGTGGCCGATGTCGGCCAGTTTGGAACGCACCGCGAAACCGACATCCGATGGCTTGTACCAAGTCATGGCCGGCCTCCTGCGCGCGGCACCGTACGCAAGCCGGCGCCGAAATCCTGGTCCACGGTCGGGCCAGGGTAATGAAAGCGCACCGGGCCATCGGGCAAGGCATTGATGAATTGGTGTACCAGAGGGTCGGTACTGGTACGCACCTCATCCGGCGTGCCCTGGGCCACGATTTTCCCGTTGGCCAGCACCACCACCTTGTCGGCAATATGGAAGGTTTCGTCCAGATCGTGCGAGACGATGACGCTGGTCAGTCCCATGGTGTCATTGAGTTCACGGATCAAACGGGCCGAGGTGCCCAGAGAGATCGGGTCCAGACCGGCAAAGGGTTCGTCATACATCACCAGATCCGGGTCCAGCGCAATCGCGCGGGCCAGGGCAACGCGGCGGGCCATGCCACCCGACACCTCGCTGGGCATCAGGTCGCGCGCACCGCGCAGGCCCACCGCGTTAAGCTTCATCAGCACGATGTCGCGCACCAGCGCGTCGGACAAATCAGTGTGCTCGCGCAATGGGAAGGCCACGTTGTCGAACACCGTCATGTCGGTAAACAGCGCGCCGAACTGGAACAGCACACCCATGCGGCGCCGCGCCGCGTACCAACCCGCCTGGTCAAATGTGGCAACGTTCTGGCCGTCCAGCAACAGCTCGCCCGACTGGGCCTGAATCTGGCCGCCGATCAGGCGCAACACGGTGGTTTTACCGCCGCCGGAGGCCCCCATGAGTGCCGTCACCTTGCCGCGCGGAATGCTCAGCGTGATGCCGTCCAGTACCGGGCGCTCCCCATACCCGAAGGTGAGCTGGCGTATTTCAACGAGGTTGTCTGGTGTGGCTGTGGTCATAGAAAGGCAAAAGCCGGAACGCTTCCGGCTTTTGCATGATAAGGGATAGTCCTAGGGCTTGGCCTGTAGCGCCTAGCAAATCCATACATACTTGTATGTATGTATGTAAAGCCCAACACCCCGACATCCATAATGGAGTGCAGCCAATGGCTGCACTCCATCTGATTTTTTAGCGAGGCAGATCGCTAAAACCCATCAGGAACTCGTCAACGGCACGAGCCGCCTGACGCCCCTCGCGAATCGCCCACACCACCAGGCTCTGGCCGCGGCGGATGTCGCCGGCAGCAAACACCTTGGGCACATTAGTGGCATAGCCGCCGGTAAAGTCGGTATGCGCCTTGGCATTGCCACGGGCATCTTTCTCAATGCCAAAAGCGTCCAGCACGCTGGCGACGGGGCTTACAAAGCCCATGGCCAGCAGCACCAGGTCGGCCTTCATGGTGACTTCGGTGCCGGGGATTTCGACCAGCTTGCCGTCCTTGAACTCGACGCGCACCGTCTTCAGGCCGGTGACCTTGCCTTTTTCGCCGATGAATTCCTTGGTGGAGATGGCGAATTCGCGCTCGCAGCCTTCTTCATGGCTGGAACTGGTGCGCAGCTTGATCGGCCAGTAGGGCCAGGTCATGGGGCGATTTTCTTCTTCGGGCGGCTGGGGCATGACCTCGAACTGGGTCACGCTGACCGCGCCATGGCGGTTGCTGGTGCCCACGCAGTCGGAGCCGGTGTCGCCGCCGCCGATGACGATGACCTTCTTGCCATCGGCACGCAGCTGGCCTTTGACCTTGTCGCCGGCGTTGACCTTGTTCTGCTGGGGCAGGAATTCCATCGCGAAATGGATGCCGTCCAGATCGCGGCCGGGCACGGGCAGGTCGCGCGATTGCTCGGCGCCACCGGTCAGCACCACGGCGTCGAAGTCTTTTTGCAGCTGCTCAGGGGTAACGGTGTCCTTGGCCCAGTTGGTGACCTTGGAGCCCTTGCCCAGCGGGTCTTTGGCGGCGCCAACCATCACGCCGGTGCGGAAGGTCACGCCCTCGGCGGTCATCTGCTCGACCCGGCGGTCGATGTGGCTCTTCTCCATCTTGAAGTCGGGGATGCCGTAGCGCAGCAGGCCGCCGACGCGGTCGTTCTTCTCGAACAGGGTCACGTCGTGGCCGGCGCGCGCCAACTGCTGGGCCGCGGCCAGGCCGGCGGGGCCGGAGCCGACCACCGCCACCTTCTTGCCGGTCTTGTGCTTGGCGACACGCGGTTTCACCCAGCCCTCGTCCCAGGCGCGGTCGATGATGGCGTGCTCGATGGACTTGATGCCCACCGGCAGGTCGCTGACGTTCAGCGTGCAAGCCGCCTCGCAGGGCGCGGGGCAGATGCGGCCGGTGAACTCGGGGAAGTTGTTGGTGCTGTGCAGCACCTCGATGGCGTTTTGCCAGTCGCCGCGGTACACCAGATCATTGAAGTCGGGAATGATGTTGTTGACCGGGCAGCCGTTGTTGCAGAACGGAATACCGCAGTCCATGCAGCGCGCGCCCTGGATCTTGGCCTGCGATTCGTCGAGCCCGACGACGAATTCCTTGTAGTGTTTCAAACGCTCGGCTGGTGGCTTGTAGCCCTCTTCCAGCCGGCCGTATTCCATGAAGCCTGTGACTTTTCCCATGATTGAATCCTTGTTCTTTACTTAGCCGGCACTGCTTCATTTTTAATAGCTGCTTGCGCAGATGCCGCCTGCGCTAGAGCCACTTTTTTTGCATGCAATTCACCCAGGGCGCGCTGGTACTCCAGCGGGAACACCTTGATGAACTTGCCGCGGGCTTCGGTCCAGTTGTCCAGCAGATCGCGGGCGCGCTTGCTGCCGGTCCAGCGGTTGTGGTCTTCCAGCAGCTTCTTCAGCTGGGCTTCGTCGGTCTGGCCGTTGTGCCATTGGTCGGCCACGCCCAGGCCCTGCTGTTCGCCCGATGGCAGCACTTTTTCAAGCGACACCATGGACATATTGCAGCGCTTGGCGAACTGGCCGTCTTCGTCGTAGACATAGGCGACGCCGCCGCTCATGCCGGCAGCAAAGTTGCGGCCGGTCTTGCCCAGGATCAGCGCGGTGCCGCCAGTCATGTATTCGCAACCGTGGTCGCCCGTGCCTTCGACCACCGTGGTGGCACCCGACAGACGTACCGCGAAGCGTTCACCGGCGACGCCGCTGAAGAAGGATTCGCCGCTGGTCGCGCCGTACATCACGGTGTTGCCAACGATGGTGTTCTGGGTGGCTACGCCGCGGAAGTCGATGCTGGGTCGCACCACGATACGGCCGCCGCTCAGGCCCTTGCCGGTGTAGTCATTCGCGTCGCCGATCAGGTACAGCGTGATGCCGTTGGCCAGGAAGGCGCCGAAGGACTGGCCGCCCGTGCCTTCCAGCTGGATGCGGATGGTGTCGTCGGGCAGGCCTTCAGGCCGCACCTTGGTCAGCGCGCCGGACAGCATGGCACCCAGCGAACGGTTGACGTTGCGCGCCACTTCCATGAACTTGACCTTCTCGCCGCGCAGGATGGCGGGCTGCGATTTCTCGATCAGCACGTTGTCCAGCGACTTCTCCAGGCCGTGTTCCTGGTCTTGCACGTGGTAGCGCGGCACATCGGCCGGCACATTCGGCTGGGCGAACAGGCGGTTGAAGTCCAGGCCGCTGGCCTTCCAGTGGGCAATGCCTTTGCGGGTGTCCAGCAGGTCGGCACGGCCAATCAGGTCGTCGAACTTGCGGATACCCAGCTGGGCCATGATCTGGCGCACTTCTTCGGCGATGAAGAAGAAGAAGTTCACCACGTGCTCAGGCCGGCCCTGGAATTTCTTGCGCAACACCGGGTCTTGCGTGGCCACGCCCACCGGGCAGGTGTTCAGATGGCATTTGCGCATCATGATGCAGCCCTCGACCACCAGCGGTGCGGTGGCGAAGCCGAATTCATCGGCGCCCAGCAGCGCGCCGATGGCGACGTCGCGGCCGGTCTTCATCTGGCCGTCGGCCTGTACGCGGACGCGGCCGCGCAGGCGGTTCAGCACCAGGGTCTGCTGGGTTTCGGCCAGGCCGATTTCCCACGGACCGCCTGCATGCTTGATCGACGACCAGGGCGATGCACCGGTGCCGCCGTCGTGGCCGGCGATCACGATGTGGTCGCTCTTGCACTTGGTCACGCCCGCGGCGATGGTGCCGACGCCGACTTCCGACACCAGCTTGGTGCTGATGCTGGCGTGCGGGGCCACGTTCTTCAGATCATGGATCAGCTGGGCCAGATCTTCGATCGAATAGATGTCGTGGTGCGGCGGTGGCGAGATCAGGCCCACGCCCGGCACCGAGTGGCGCAGCTTGCCGATGTACTCGGACACCTTGCCGCCGGGCAGCTGGCCGCCCTCGCCCGGCTTGGCGCCCTGGGCCATCTTGATCTGGATCTGGTCGCTGGAGACCAGGTATTCGGCGGTCACACCGAAGCGGCCCGAAGCCACCTGCTTGATGCGCGAGCGCAGCGAATCGCCGTCTTGCAGCGGATAGTTGGTGGCTTCCACCACCTCAGGGCCGATGATCTCGCGCAGGGTCTGGCCTTGCTTGATCGGGATGCCCTTCAGCTCTTGCCGGTAACGGGCCGGGTCTTCGCCGCCTTCGCCGGTGTTGCTCTTGCCGCCGATGCGGTTCATGGCCACGGCCAGGGTGGTGTGGGCTTCGGTGGAGATCGAGCCCATGGACATGGCGCCGGTGGCGAAGCGCTTGACGATTTCCTTCGCCGGTTCGACTTCTTCCACCGGAATCGCCTTGGCCGGGTCGATCTTGAACTCGAACAGGCCGCGCAAGGTCATGTGGCGGCGGCTCTGGTCGTTGATCAGCTGGGCGTATTCCTTGTAGGTGTTCCAGTTGTTCGAACGCGCGCTGTGCTGCAGCTTGGCGATGGCGTCGGGCGTCCACATATGCTCTTCGCCGCGGGCGCGCCAGGCGTATTCACCACCGGCGTCCAGCATGCTGGCCAGCACCGGATCGTCGCCAAACGCCGCCTTGTGCATGCGCAGGGCTTCTTCAGCGATCTCGAACACGCCAATGCCTTCGACGCGGCTGGAGGTGCCGGTGAAGTACTTGGACACGGTGTCCTGGTTCAGGCCGATCACCTCGAACAGCTGCGCACCGCAGTAGCTCATATAGGTGGACACGCCCATCTTCGACATGATCTTCGACAAGCCTTTGCCGATGGCCTTGACGTAGTTGTAGATGGCTTTCTCGGGCGACAGGTCGCCGGGCAGGTCCTTGTGCAGGTCGGCCAGGGTTTCCATCGCCAGGTAGGGGTGGATGGCTTCGGCGCCATAGCCGGCCAGCACGCCGAAGTGGTGGACTTCGCGGGCGGTACCGGTTTCGACCACCAGGCCGGTGGTGGTGCGCAGGCCATTGGTCACCAGGTGCTGGTGGATGGCGCTGCTGGCCAGCAGGGCGGGAATGGCGATTTGCGTAGCGCTGACGGCGCGGTCGCTGACGATCAGGATGTTCTTGCCACCCTTGATCGCGTCCACGGCTTCGGCGCACAACGAGGCCAGCTTGGCTTCCA
Organism: Rhodoferax sp. GW821-FHT02C08; assembly: GCF_059421805.1. NCBI lineage: Bacteria > Pseudomonadati > Pseudomonadota > Betaproteobacteria > Burkholderiales > Comamonadaceae > Rhodoferax > Rhodoferax sp. GW821-FHT02C08. The sequence continues at coordinate 100,871 of NZ_JBWKVR010000018.1, read as the reverse complement.
CGCCCTCACGGCCCCAGGCAGCGGGGTAGGTGATGTCCAGCGTGGCGCTCTTGAACTTGCCATGGGTGTGGCGCTCGATGTCGCGCAGCTTGGCCATGTCCTCGAAGTCGAGGATGGGCTGGGCCACTTCCAGGCGCATCGGCGGGTTCACCTGGTTGATGTCCAGCAGGTTGGGCTTGGGGCCGATGAAGGACACCAGCGACATGACGATGGCTTCGCGGATCGGGTCGATCGGCGGGTTCGTCACCTGGGCGAACATCTGGCGGAAGTAGTTGTACAGCGGTTTGTTCTTGTCGCTGAGCACGGCCAGCGGGCTGTCGTTGCCCATGGAGCCAATGCCTTCTTCCCCGGCCTGGGCCATGGGAGACAGCAGAAACTTGACGTCTTCCTGGGTATAGCCAAACGCCTGCTGGCGGTCCAACAGAGCCGTATCGCTGCCTGGCGCGGGAGCCGCATCAGCAGGCACGCTGTCCAGCTTGATACGCAGGTTGTCGATCCACTGCTTGTAGGGCTTGGTGTTGACGATGTTGGCTTTCAGCTCGTCGTCGTCGATCATGCGACCTTGTTCCAGGTCGATCAGGAACATCTTGCCGGGCTGGAGCCGCCATTTGCGGACGATCTTGTTCTCGGGCACGGGCAGCACACCGGATTCCGAGGCCATGATGACCAGGTCGTCGTCGGTCACGCAGTAGCGCGAGGGGCGCAGGCCGTTACGGTCCAGCGTGGCGCCGATCTGGCGGCCATCGGTGAAGACGATAGAAGCCGGGCCGTCCCAGGGCTCCATCATCGCCGCGTGGTATTCATAGAAGGCGCGGCGGCGCTCGTCCATATTGGTGTGCTGCTCCCAGGGCTCGGGGATCATCATCATCACGGCCTGGCTGATGGGGTAGCCAGCCATGGTCAGCAGTTCCAGGCAGTTGTCGAAGGTGGCGGTGTCCGACTGGTTGGCGAAGCTGATGGGGTACAGCTTGGCCAGGTCGGCGGCCAGCACCGGCGAGGCCATCACGCCTTCGCGGGCCTTCATCCAGTTGTAGTTGCCTTTAACGGTGTTGATCTCACCGTTGTGCGCCACATAGCGGTATGGGTGGGCCAGAGGCCATTCGGGGAAGGTGTTGGTGGAAAAGCGCTGGTGCACCAAGCCGATAGCCGAGATACAGCGCTCGTCGGACAAATCCTTGTAGTACACGCCAACCTGGTCGGCCAGCAGCAGACCCTTGTAGATCACCGTGCGGCTGGACATGCTGGGCACGTAATACTCTTTGCTGTGTTTGAGCTTCAGATTCTGGATGTTGGCACTGGCGGTCTTGCGGATCACATACAGCTTGCGCTCCAACGCGTCCTGCACGATCACGTCGTCGCCGCGGCCAATAAACACCTGTTTGAGCAGCGGCTCGGTCTTGCGCACCGTGGGAGACATGGGCATATCCTTGTCCACCGGCACATCGCGCCAGCCCAGGAACACCTGGCCTTCGGCCTTGATGGCGCGTTCCATTTCTTGTTCGCAAGCCTGGCGCGAAGCGTGCTCCTTGGGCAGAAAGATCATGCCCACGCCATATTCACCAGCGGCTGGCAGGGTCACGCCCTGCTTGGCCATTTCTTCGCGGTATAGCGCGTCGGGTATCTGGATCAAGATACCCGCGCCGTCGCCCATCAGCTTGTCGGCACCGACAGCACCACGGTGGTCGATGTTCTCCAGGATCTTCAGCGCCTGGGTGACGATATCGTGGCGCTTCTCGCCCTTGATATGCGCCACAAAACCCAGACCGCAAGCGTCATGCTCGTTGCCGGAAGAATACAAACCGTGGTCGTTGAGATACTGGATCTCGGCAGCCGTTGTCATGGGCGCTCTCCTAAATGTTTTCGCGGGGATGGCAAGCATAAAGGACTGCAACAACAATGCCAAGCGCAATAATCGGGGTCAGATTCTAATTAAATTCTAAGTAAATTCATCAACAAATATTTAGGGACGCATCAAAATACATAGCAAATAATGTAGATTAAATAAGCGCAGGAAGCATTTTTCAAGCTCCATTTTTTCGCGACACTGGACGACCAGCGGCAGACTGGGTCAGCCTGCGATCGGTTCTCTTTTGTAAATTTGCAACAAAATCAACATCCCCCAACGCCCATCCCCGGAGCGCTGATTCAGTCAATTCGCGCTGCTGGGCCGCTGTAATGCCGACCTGCACCAAATTGGCGTAGGCCGCTTCGCGGGCAAAAGGCGTGTTGCCCAAGTTCCACCACAAGGGGTGGGGCGTCACCAGCTTGTCAGCACGCAGGCCGATCGCATGGCCGTAGCTGGACCACGGATAGTCGCGCGGGTCCTGTACCAGGCCGGCACGCACGGGATTCAGGTCGATATAGACCATGCAGGCCAACAGATAGCGCTCGGTCTGTACCAGTGTGGACCGGTAGCGCCCTTCCCACAGCGTGCCGCTGCGGCCCTGCTTATCATTGAAGTAACGCACATAGCGCCGCCCTACCGCCTGCATCATCTGGGGCAAGCCCTGCTCTGTTTCCGGCGTGGCCAGCAAATGGAAATGGTTGCCCATCAGGACGTAGGCATGCACCTGCACTTCAAAACGCTTGGCGTTCTCGGCCAACAGGTCCATAAAGAAGTCGTAGTCCGCAGCGTCCGCAAAGATGGCCTGGCGGTTGTTGCCGCGCTGGATCACGTGGTGAGGAACACCGGGCAAGGTCAGTCGGGGAAGGCGGGCCATACGGGGAAGGAAAGTTGGAACCAAGTTACGCCGATGGTAATTGGAATCTGACCCCTATTTTTCTTTACAAAAGATTACGGCAAAGGTTGTAGATGCCTGACGGCCATCAATTGTTATAGAAGGGTCGGCAACATGTGGCTTGCCGTGGAGAAACACACAATGCGTATTCGACTAGCGGCTCCGGTTCTGGTGGGTTTATTGGGCGCAGTGGCGCTGTCTGGCTGCGTAGTGGCGCCACCCAGGCAACAGATCGTCTACACCACGCCGGCACAGCCCGCCGGCCCGGTGGTGTACACCGAAGTAGCGCCTCCACCACCCCAGACCGAGGTGATTGGCGTAGCACCTGCTCCTGGCTACTTCTGGCTGTCAGGCGTGTGGGTTTGGGAGGGCGGCCGCCATGTGTGGCACCCCGGTCATTGGGAGGCTCATCGCCCAGGCTATACCTGGACGCCACACCGCTGGGTGCAGACCGGCCACGGCTGGCAACTGCACGGTGGTTTCTGGGCGCGTGGCTAGAAGCTAAACACTGGTACTGGCTTCGGGCAGCTTGAAACGTGTGTCCGCCAGGCCAGCCAAGCCAAACTCAGCCAGCAGACTCGCCAAGCGCTCGGCAGCGGCACGCTTTTTCTGGCCGGTATATTTGGCGATGATGAGCTCGTTCTTCATGCTGTGCTCCCAGCCCACCAGCTCGGTCACGGTGACCTGATAGCCCCAGGCCTCCAGGTACAGGCAGCGCAACACATTGGTGATCTGGCTGCCCAGTTCCCTGGTGTGCAGCGGGTGGCGCCACAACTCCGCCAGCGGAGTTTTGGTGCCGTTCAAGGCCTTGTTCTGGCGCAGGCAGGCGGCCACCTCGGCCTGACAGCAGGGCACCAGCACCATGGCCCTCGCCTTCTTTTGCAGGCCGAAGGCGATGGCGTCATCGGTCGCCGTGTCGCAAGCATGCAGCGCGGTGACCACATCGATGCGCGATGGCAGCAGGTCTGAGTCGGTGGACTCGGCAACACTCAGGTTCAAAAACGACATGCGGCCGAAACCCAGGCGCGCCGCCAACTCCTGCGACTTCGCGACCAGCTCGGCACGTGTTTCTATGCCGTAGATATGGCCTGCACCCAGTGCCTTGAAGAACAGGTCGTAGACGATAAAACCCAGGTAAGACTTGCCCGCCCCGTGGTCGGCCAGGGTCAAGCCGCCCTCGCCCGCAGGCATCTCTTTCAGCAGCTTTTCGATGAACTGGAACAGGTGGTAGACCTGCTTGAGTTTGCGGCGCGAGTCCTGGTTGAGTTTGCCGTCGCGGGTAAGGATGTGCAGCTCTTTGAGCAGCTCAACGGACTGGGCAGGATCGATTTCAGGCGGCAGCGCCGGGACTTTGGGTTCAGCCGCCGGCCTATTTTTGGGGGTCTTCATGCGGGGATTTTCCCACGCCAAGCGCATCCCAGCCGGCTTGCCCCAATGCTTCAAGAGTTTCCATATTGCGCTCGAAGATGGCTTCGGCCTCGGGGAAGGCAGCTACGGCACGGTCGATGCTAGCCTCGCGCAGCAAATGCAGGCAGGGGTAAGGAGCCCGGTTGGTGCAGTTGGTGATGTCGCCAGGCTCGGTTCCGCCAAACTGGAAGTCGGGGTGGAAGCTGGCGATCTGTACTATCCCTTCGAGTCCCATGCGGCGTAGCACGCGGTCGGCCTCGCCCAGGAAAGCATTGAAGTCCAGAAAGTCGTGCAGCACCCTCGGCGCTATCAAAAGAGTAGTATCTCGTGCAGACGGCTCCTGCGCCAGCAGCCCATTAAGCTCTTCAATCAATTGCTCGCGCAAAGCCTCGGCGTCAAGCGCCGAACTGACGACATAGTGGATCTGTCCCTTGGTATGCACTGCCTTGGCGAAGGGGCACAGGTTCAGGCCAATCACGGCACGCACCAACCAGCGGCGCATGTCATCCACCACGGTGGCGTCGCTGGCGACCATGGCTGTAGTCATAGAAACCGGTTCGGCTGGGCCAGCAGCAGGCGCGCCAGCTCGTCCATCAGACCCTGGTTGATGTCTGCGGCGGGCCGCTCGGCGTTCAATACATCAAAGCAATTGGCGTTGCTGATGCGGAATGCCAGCAGGGCCTGATCATGGTCAGGCGTGATGCGCACGCTACCCATCAGCTCGGTCATATATTCAAAACGAATGGACAAAAGTTTGCGCGACTCGGGGTGGCGTATCTCTTGCCGGTCGTGCTTCAGCCGGCCCAAGGTCAAGCGTGACTCGACACGCTCCAGATCGGGTGGAAAGTTGACGCTGACAGCCCCCTTTACCGGAGGCCCCTCCAGCGGCACCACACGCCAGCCCATGCCGATGTAATCCACCACATCGACACCACGCAGCCGCTTCTGGCGTACATCGCATCGGAAATCCACCAGGCGCATGGCGGGCCAGGGGGTCTTGCCGTCAAGCGAGAACGCTGGCGCGGGGGGCGTGATCACATTCAGCTGCTGGGCCAAGTCCACCAAGTAGCTGGCAATCGTCTTGCAGGCTGCCTCGGTTTGGGCCACACGGGTCTCGGCCGTGTGCTGCTGCGCACTGTGCTGATCGCGCAACGCATGGGCCTGGTTTTTGAGTTGGTTCAGAAAACTCATCGTGGCTCCAAATCACATAGGCATGGGGTCATCATCCCCACAATTTCTGGCCCGTCAGGCGTTCGTGCTCGCGGGCAGCGTAGCGGTCCGTCATGCCAGCAATGTAGTCGGCCACGTTGCGCGGCACAGCTTCGGCCTGGCGCGTGGTAAAGCGCGCCGGCATCTCCTGTGGAGCCGCCAGATAGGCTTCAAACAGCTGGCGCACCATGGTCTTGGCCAACGCCATGGTGTCCACCACCTGGGGGTGGCGGTACAGGTTTTTCATCAAAAAGCGCTTCAGTTCCAACGATTGGACACGCATCTGCGGGCTGAACGACAACAGAGGTGGGCACAGCCGCGCGGCATCCGCATCGGCGGGAGCCGCCGCCTGCACAGCGACTTGGGTAGCAGCAATCACGTCATACACCTGGGCGCTGAGCATGCGGCGGATGGACTCGTACAGCAGGCGGCGGGCCGGCAGCTGTGGATATTCCGCCAAGGTTTGGTCATGAAAATGGGCTACCAGCGGCACCTCTTGCAGTTGCTCCAGCGTGATCAGGCCAGAACGCACGCCGTCATCAATGTCGTGTGCGTTGTAGGCGATTTCGTCCGCCAGATTGCACAGCTGCGCCTCCAGGCTGGGCTGGGTATGGGCCAGAAAGCGCTGGCCCACGTCCCCACGTCCGTCGGGGTGCGCGGGCGCCAAGGCCTCCAGCTTTTCAGCATTGCTGCGGGAGCAATGCTTCAAAATACCTTCACGGGTCTCAAAAGTGAGGTTCAAGCCGTCGAACTGGGGGTAGCGCTCTTCCAGTGCATCGACCACGCGCAAGCTTTGCAAGTTGTGCTCGAAGCCGCCGTAGTCGGCCATGCAGGCGTTCAACGCGTCCTGGCCCGCGTGACCAAACGGGGTGTGGCCCAGGTCGTGCGCCAGAGCAATTGCCTCCACCAGGTCTTCGTTCAGCGCCAGCGCCCTGGCGATGGAACGGCCCAGTTGCGCCACCTCGATGGAGTGGGTCAGACGGGTGCGGAACAGGTCACCTTCGTGGTTCAAAAACACCTGGGTTTTGTAAACCAGACGCCGGAAGGCTGTGGAATGAACGATGCGATCGCGATCGCGCTGGTATTCGGTGCGCGTGGGTGCCGCTACTTCCGGGAAGCGGCGGCCCCGCGTAAGGGCCGGGTTGCAGGCGTAAGGGGCTAATTGCATCTTTCCAATCCAACAGGCCGCCAGCGCTTATATTTCCTGCGCAAGCAGCTACCAATTAAATAGCAAGCAGACTCCTAGGCACAGCAGAAGTCCACCACTTCACGCACCAGCGCATCGGGTGCACCGCGCATCACAGCGTTGCCTGGCGGCTGTATGAGTACAAACTTGATTTCACCGGCTTCGGACTTTTTGTCCACCCGCATCAGCTGCAGGTAGCGGCCCGCGTTATCGGCAGCATCCAGCACGGCGCCGCGCGTGGGCAAACCCGCCTGCTGCACCAGGCGGGTCAGCCGCTCAACAAACGGCATGTCCACGCCACCCAGGCGCTGAGACAAATGCGCAGCCATCACCATGCCGCTACCCACGCCCTCGCCGTGCAGCCAGGCGCCGTAGCCCATGCCCGCCTCGATAGCGTGACCAAAGGTGTGGCCAAAATTCAGAATCGCCCGCAGACCGGACTCGCGTTCATCCTGGCCCACCACATGGGCCTTGATCTCACAACTGCGCTTGACGGCGTAGGCCAGAGCAGCTGGATCGCCCGCCCGCAAAGCATCGATATTCACCTCCAGCCAATCCAGCAGCGCCATGTCGGCAATGGGGCCGTATTTGATGACCTCAGCCAAGCCGGCACTTAGCTCACGCGCAGGCAAGGTCGCCAAGGTATCCAGATCGCACACCACTTTGCAGGGCTGGTAGAAAGCGCCCACCATGTTCTTGCCCAGCGGATGGTTAATGGCCGTTTTACCGCCTACCGAAGAGTCCACCTGGGCCAGCAGCGTAGTGGGTACTTGCACAAAAGGCACGCCGCGCATGTAGCTGGCGGCGGCAAATCCGGTCATATCCCCCACCACACCGCCACCCAGCGCAAACAACACCGTCTTGCGGTCACAACCGTGGCCCAGCAGGGCATCGAAAATCAGATTCAGGGTTTCCCAGGTCTTGTAAGCCTCGCCATCGGGCAGCACCACGGTATGGATAGCCGCGTAGCGCCCCTGCAATGCAGCCTGCAAACGCTGGGCGTACAACGGACCTACGGTGGTGTTCGTCACGATCAAGGCCGCAGCAGCGCGCGGCAGATCTGCCCAGGTAGCAGGGTTGTCCAGCAACTGGGTGCCGATCACGATGGGATAGCTGCGGTCACCCAGGCTGATGGAAACGGTTTGGGGGGTGATGGCGGAAGTAGCGGAAATGGCATGCATAGCCGCACAGTTTAAGGCGGAACGCCGGGCCTGCCTGCGGTACAACTCACTCAGTTGGAGGACGCGGCGTACCCAGCTCCAACTGCATCACGATCATGTTCACGAGACTGGCGACCGAGGGTCGACCGGTTTCAATCACGAAATGCGCCGTCTCCCGGTACAAGGGGTCGCGCACCGCAAACAGATCACGCAAACGGGTCAAAGGATCGTTCACCTGCAGCAAAGGGCGATTCACGTCATTGCGCACGCGGCGAAATACTTCTTCAGGCGTGGAACGTAGGTAGACCACCTGGCAACGCTCCTGCAAATGCAGGCGATTGGCCGGCCGCAAGGTTGCGCCACCACCAGTCGCCAGCACACCATGTGGCTGCAACGTCAACTCATCCAACACAGCCTCTTCCACATCGCGGAAACGCGCTTCCCCCTCACGTTCAAAAAACTCACGTATCGAGCAGCCTATGCGCTGTTCGATAACGTGGTCTGAGTCAGTGAAGGGGACTTGCAGCCGCCGGGCGAGTTGGCGGCCTACGGTGGATTTACCGGAGCCGGGGAGGCCGACGAGAGAGATCAAATTAGAATGTCGTCCTGGATACTGTGCCTTTAGGAGTCGTAACGGTCACCGTCACCGTCACCGTAGTGCAGTCTGCTGCGCTATCCAAAGCGATTACATGCGACGTCGTTCTTGTAGATCCTGCCGCTACCGTACTGGGGGTCACCGATTTAACTGTACAAGTCGGACTCGATGAAGTAATAGCGGCTGCCACCGTTGATCCACTAGGCATCGCATTGCCATTCCCACTGGAATCTTGAATGAGTACCGTAAACCCTGATGCAGCCCGAGCCCCACTGAGCGTCATTATCGCATTTGCACCGGCCGCCCAAGTGATAGTCGTTTGCTTACGCACCTTAATGGCACTGCTCCAAACACCGTCGCAAGTATCTATAACCGAAGGGTACGTAGTAGCATCATAGGCACAGGTAGACGTACCCGTGGCACCACCAGGAACTAACTCATCCCCGGTGGTAAATGTCAGACTACCATCCACGTCCTTGTAAACTTTCCCGGTGTCAGAAAAGGTTTCACCGGAGTCATACACGCCGTTACCGTTGGCATCCGAGAAGCTTTCTTCTCCATCCAGGTAAGCCAAAATGATATCTCGCCCATTGCTCGGCGCCGTTCCAGTAGCGGTATACGTCACGGTACAGGCAGAACTGGACAACGTGCAACTCCCAGTCACATTACCGGAAGCTGCCACAAAGGTGACGGCCGTACCATCCGGCACATCATTGCCAGAACGGTCACTGACAGAAAACGTCATCGTCGTAGTCAATCGGTCATATGTCAAAGCCTCAAGACTATGGACAGCCGGTTCAAACTTAGCCTTCACCTGAGACGGCGTACCGGATGTCACATTCAAACTATTGGAAGATGCAGTAATCGTACTATCCGAATCCAGCGTGGCCACCACCACTACCGGCACGGGAATGGTGCCCGACGCCACGGTGATGGACACATAACCGCTGCTGTCTGTTGTAACTCCAGTGGTTGTACTACTGGCAAAGGTGACCCCAGCCGCAGAAACGGTACTCGGTAGGGTAAAACTCACCGCTTGAGACGCCAAGCCTGTGGTACCACTACTGTCCACAACTCTAAATCTAATCGTTGCATTTTTCACCCCAGTCGCTGCGGATGACACATAAATTTTCCCTGTGGTTGGCGAAGTGACCGAATCAAAAAGAATATTTGTCGCCCTAGCTGCTGCAACCGCAATCGTCTTGGTCAGATCCGTTGCCCCGGATGCGGAAGCCGTGAGCGTTACCGTAGTACCGCCACATCCCGACAGAGACTGGTAGGTCGAACTCGCTACACCGCTGCTAGGCGTCGTCACACTACTGGGGCTGAAGCTACCACAACTGGCTGTAAAGCCCACCACTACGCCTGATGCGGCCACACCATCCACCATGCCCACCGCCGATACAGCAGAAGTACCTAGTGCCGCAATACTGGTGGGCGAAGTCGTCATACTTGCCAAAGTAACGTTCGCCGCCGTAGTACTGAAATTCAAACTCGACGCCACAGATGTGCTACTAATAGTGGTAGTAGCAGTTAAAGTCGCCGCTCCGGTAGTCGTCAAACTCAAGGGACTAATCAACACCTTGGCAACACCACTGCTATCTGTAAGCGCGGTGGCGTCTGCAGCGCTACCCGCCAAGGTCGCAATAGTGTAAGTCGTAGAAAAAGTCACCAACTGATTGGGCAACACTGTGCCACTAGAGTTCGTTACTACGGCCTTGGCATAGTAGTTCGCATTCTTGCTAATTGCGTTCGTCGTCAGGGTGGTCCCCGACGCATTTACCAGAGACAAGGAAATTACTGGCGAAGACGTTGTTGTTGTAGTAGTACTCGAAGAACTGCCGCCAACATCGCCACCTCCTCCACACGCAGCAAGCATGGCCGTTACCACCAACCATACCCAATACTTTAAATAACGCATAACTCTATTCCCTGCTTCTAATTAAATACTTATTAACGTGCGGCCGAGCGTTCAATAATCATCTTAGGCGTAATGAATACCAGCATTTCCTTCTTGGTACTCGCCTGGGTTTTAGTTTTGAACAAATTTCCCAAATAGGGTATATCACCCAAGACGGGCACCTTGGTAACGCTATCCGTCTCATCGAGAGTAAAGATACCGCCAATAACCACCGTACCGCCGTTTTCCACCAAAACCTGGGTTTTGATATGTTTAGTATCGATCGCGATACCCGCAGAGGTGGTTTCACCACGGCTATCTTTATTGATATCCAGGTCCAGAATGATATTGCCTTCAGGGGTGATCTGTGGAGTGACCTCAAGCTTCAGATTGGCCTTGCGGAAAGCAACAGATGTTGCGCCACTAGACGTTGCCTGTTGGTAAGGGAATTCGGTGCCTTGCTCGATCAGCGCCTTGGTCTGGTCGGCCGTCACAATGCGCGGGCTCGATACCAGCTTACCCTTCCCATCGTTTTCCAAAGCCGATATCTCCAAGTTCAAGAAGCGATTCGCTGCACTGCTAAAAATGGACAACGCAAAAGACGCTGCGTCATACCCCCCTTGCCCTACAGCCCCTAAATTCACAAAATTGCTACTGGTATCCACGGCCGCACCGCTTGAGCCGTTGCTGGCCGTCACATTGCTGTAACTTGTGCCAACCGTAAAACGGGTATTGCCAGAGAGCCCGTAGCTGCCAGCAGCCGTACCTGAAGTAGTTGAACTACCGGCGGTAGAACCCAACTTCACACCCAGAGATTTACCGAATGTATCCGAGGCCTCGACAATTCGCGCCTCAATCAAAACCTGACGCACCGCAATATCCAGCTTTTTGATAAGTTCCTGAACAGCCACCAAGCGGCTCGGGATATCCGTTACGAACAACTGGTTAGTGCGCGGCTCAGAAATCGCTGTACCACGCGCGCTGAGGAAGCGAGGGCCGGTACTGACCGCTCCATTTGCAGAACCGCCCAACTGCGTCACGATGTCCGACGCCTTGGCATAGTTCATCTGGAACGACTGGGTCTGCAAAGGCTCCAAAGCCTGCATCGACGCGATGGATTCCAAATCCTTCTTGGTACGCGCATCAATTTCATCCTTGGGTGCAATCCACAAGACAGAACCCGACTTGCGCATACCCAAGCCCTTGGAGTCCATGATGATTTGTAGCGCTTGATCCCACGGTACGTCTTTCAGGCGCAGGGTAACCGAACCCGTCACAGAGTCAGAGGTCACCACATTGAAGTTGGTGAAGTCGGCTATGACCTGTAACAGCGCCCGCACTTCAATGCTCTGGAAATTCAGCGACAGCTTTTCACCAGCGAACCCAGGTGTTTGAACGAGCTTGGTGGTGTCCACTTTTTGTTGACGAATCTCGACCACAAACTGACCATCGCTTTGGTAGGCGCTGTGATCCCAAGCCCCTTTAGGCTCAATAACCATGCGCACACGGTCCCCCTGTTGGGTGGTGGTAATAGTTTGAACAGGGGTACCAAAATCAGCAACATCCAAGCGACGGCGCAACCCCTCGGGCAAGGTGGAACTCAAGAACTCCACCACCAAACTCTGTCCTTGCTGGCGTACATCCACACCGACCTGGCTGTTTTGCAAAGACACGATCACACGCCCAGCATTGTCATCCGCGCGGCGGAAATCAATATCCTTCAGTGGAGCCTTATCTCGACTACCGTTATCCGCAAAAGTAGGCGCCGCAGCCATAACCGGAGCCGAAGCCACAGGGTCAAGCACTACCAGCAATGAGTTGCCCTTGATTTCCGCCTTGTAGGAAGTAGCCTGCTTCAGATTGAGCACCACGCGCGAACGCTCGCCCACTTGAACCACATTGACTGAACGCAAATTACCCTGGTTGACATCGATAGACGAACGGCCAATGCCGTTAGACACGCCAGGAAAATCCAATGCGATACGGGCAGGAGACTGAATAGACACTCCGGATGGCAAAGCTACCAGTGGTGCAGAAAGATCAATACGAATGACCTCTGAGCCCCCTTGCAGGGAACCAGTCACAGATTCGATCGCAGTTTGGGCATGGGCTGCGACCGAGGCCACAGCCACTACCAACGCGATTGCCAAACGGTCTAGCATGTGCCACCCCTTCAGATTTTGCTTTTTCATTTCGCTCCCTCTTGTAGCACCAAACTAGCCGGCCGCTCGACCCAATCACCTGTGGCGTCTTGCACGATTTCCCGCAAACTCATTTCAGATTCGTCAATCTTGGTTACCAAGCCGTAGTTCAAACCCAAGTGATTGCCTACACGAACCTGGTACAACAAGTTGTCGATGCGAACCAATGCCACAGGCTGTCCTGCTTTACGCAAGCTCCCCACCATGACCATGGCGTCCACAGGATAGGCCTCAAGCGGCTCCTTGCGTCGGGCCAATTCTGGTGCGATCAATGCTGTGTTGGCCACACCTTGGGTGGAGTCGCGCTTCAATGCCTGGGTCAACTTCTGCAAGTTGAAAGGATCTACAGCACCTTCTTGAGTATAGGCTTGGGGGATGAATTTTTTAGGCTCGACCAATGGTATGACCCGGGGATGAACGGTGCTGCGCTGCTCACTCATCCATTGACGCAACTCATCTTCGCCGGATACGCCACACCCAGCCAGCACCGCAATCGAACACCCAACAAACGCATATGAAAGGAGCCTCATTTTTTGGCTCCTGGTTTCTGCGCGGCAATTTCATCGGCATCGAGATAACGGAAAGTGCGCGCGGTCACATCCATCGCCAAATTGCCGTCAGCCAAAGGTTGAATGGAAAGATTATTTAACGTCACGATGCGCGAAAGATTTGCCACGTCGGAAGCGAAAGAGCCCATATCGTGATAGTGCCCTGTAACTTTCACGGCAATAGGAAGCTCGGCGTAATAGTCTTTGACAACCACCTGCCCGGGGCGAAAAACTTCAAACTGCAAACTACGCCCCAAGCCAGCCTGATTGATATCTGACAACAATGCCGCCATTTCTGCCTTGCTGGGCAATTGCTTTTCTAGCTGCGTCACGTACTGCTGCACCTGTTCACGCTGCTTCTTCAGTGCATCCAGGTTCACAGCCTTGGCAAATTTTTTCTGGTACGTATCGCGCAGCTCCACCTCTTTAGCACGCTCAGCATTGAGGTCATCCTCGTAACTGTTAAGCCAGGCAAACCAAAGCGCAAAGACTACTGCCAAAATCACCGCCAAAAACAATAGCGCACGAGGAACGACTGGCCATTGCGATGGATCACTTGGGTGCAAATTGCGGAACTGCTTTTGCACACTCTCCTGCACCGCAGGAAAGTCAATATTGAATGAAAGTTTTTTAGCCATGACAGTCTTGCTATGGGCGAGCGGGAGCAGAAGCGGGAGCTGCACCGGAACCATCCGCCGCCTTTTGCACTTCACTGGATCGCATCAAGCGCACGCGCAAATTGAATTTGGCAACACGCCGTTGATCTCGCGGCGTCAAAGCCACACTGCCGGCCACGATTTCCGTCAACTCGGGGCGGGACAACCAAGGGGTGTTGTTTGCCAGATTCCGCAATAGCTCGGAGATACGCTCGTTCGATTGCGCGACTCCTTGTATCGTGACGCTTTGATTCTCCTGTTTGAGGCTGGTGATATAGGTGCCGTCCGGCAGCTGTTTCACCAACTCATTCAGCAGGTACACTGGCAGATTTCTATCCGACTGCAAGTCTTCCACCGCCTTTTGACGTTCTGTCAAAGCCTTAATTTCCGCCTCGATATTGGCGATTTCCTTGATCTGCTCATCCAGCACGGCAACTTCTTTGGTCAAAAAAGCATTGCGTTCTTGCTGATCAGATATCTGGTTTTCATACCAGAGGAATCCCACGCCTATCAGCAAAGCGCCAAACACAGCGGACAGCGCCAAGGTAGCGTTAAAAGTCTCGCGCCGGCGCTTCCTGGCCGCCTCACGGTGCGGCAATAAATTGATAAGAATCACTGCAGAAACCTCCGCATGGCCAGACCACAAGAGGTCAGATACGAAGGCGCTTCGCGCATCACCTTATTCAGACGCACATCACTACCCATTTCCATACCATCGAATGGATTGACCAAAGTACAGGCAAAAGAAGAAACCTGGGTCACTGCCTCGACAAGGCCTGGCAAGGAGGCAGAGCCCCCAGCCAGAAACACCATGTCCACCGAGTTATACGGCGTACTGGTAAAGAAGAACTGCAGCGCCCGCCCTACTTCCTGGGCCAGGCTATCCACAAAGGGCTGCAGTACGACACTGGCGTAGTCCTCCGGCAGTTCACCACTGCGCTTTTTGGACTCCGCTTCCTCGGGGGAAAATCCATACTGCCGCACGATCAGCTGTGTCAGCTGAGCACCACCAAACGCCTGGTCACGCTCATACAAGACCTCATCGTTGCAGATAATCTGCATACTGGTGGTCAAAGCCCCAACCTCAAACAGCGCCACCTTGAGATTGACACCTTGGTTAGGCATGCGCTCAATCAGCCGCGAAGTAGCCAAGCGGGACGAGTACGACTCGATATCCAGAACCACTGGATTCAGGCCCGCGGCTTCCGCCAATCCTTGTCGATCTTGAACTTTTTCTTTGCGTGACGCGGCAATCAATACATCCACGTCGCCAGCGGAACTTGCACTCGGCCCAACCACACAAAAGTCCAGACTTACCTCTTCCAGAGAAAACGGTATGTATTGGTTGGCCTCTGACTCGACCTGGACTTCCAACTCCATGTCCGACATGCCGCCTGGCAACACGATTCGCTTGGTTATCACGGCCGATGGGGGCAAAGCCATGGCTACATTTTTTGTGCGGGTACCGCTTTTCTTCACTAGCCGACGCACAGCTTCCGCTACTTCGTCGAATTTTTCGATATTTCCGTCGGTGATCCAGCCGCGCTCAAGCGGCTCAATCGCGCACCGCTTCAAAACCAAATTACCGGCAGCATCATGATCCAGCTCGACCAGCTTCAGACTGGATGAGCTAACGTCAATACCCAATAGCGGCAAAGGTTTACGGCTGAATAACGATCCCAATGAGATCAAATCCTTCTCCTGGTAGTGAGCAAGACGCTACAAAATCTAACAAATTTTGGGGATGCTATCAGCAAGATCGGGGCCGGCAAAGCATATTTCTCAATACGCTCACCCCATCCGTGGCTGAAAAACACCGCTGCTGCCGCATGGTATCCGGTCAATGTGCCAAGTCTACTGCGTGAGTCATACCGAGCGTAAAGGCAAAATGAGGGCAATTTACGTAGCTTTCATTCCTATCGGCCCTATTTGGCACTCTGTTTGTTATGCCCACAAAACCCACGTCCAGTGCCCCACCTCCCGCTCCCAAGTCCCGCTCCACTCTGGCCGTCTGGTCTTTACGCTTGCTGCTCTGGGGTGTAGGCACCGTTGCGGCAAGCGTGCTGGCTATTGCATTGGTTATCGGCATTGCGCTAGCAGTGGCGTACCCCAATTTGCCCGATATTTCGGATCTTTCCGACTATCGACCCAAGCTTCCCTTGCGGGTGTTCTCGTCCGAAGGCATCTTATTGGGCGAATACGGTGAAGAACGCCGCTCCTTGACGCCCATCAAAGAAATCCCGCAAATAATGAAAGATGCGGTCTTGGCCATCGAAGATGCGCGCTTTTACCAGCACGGCGGCGTAGATTACAAAGGTATGGTGCGAGCCACGCTAGCAAATCTGGGGCACGTAAAGAGCCAGGGTGCCTCGACCATCACCATGCAGGTGGCACGTAACGTCTATCTGACCGCTGAAAAAAGCTATACCCGCAAGATCTACGAAATCCTGCTGACTTTCAAGCTGGAACACGCCTTCAGCAAGGACCAGATTCTGGAAATCTATATGAACCAGATTTTCCTGGGCAACCGTGCATATGGCTTTGCGGCAGCAGCAGAAACCTATTTCGGTAAACCACTGAAAAATATCTCGATTGCCGAGGCCGCCATGCTGGCAGGCCTGCCCAAGGCGCCCTCTGCCTACAACCCGATCACCAACCCGTCCCGCGCCAAGGTGCGCCAGCAGTACATCATCAGCCGGATGGAAGAAAACGGCTTCATCACCGAGGAACAGGCCAATGCGGCACGCAAAGAAGAGCTGAAAGTCCGCTCCGGCGCCAGCAATGACCGCGTCCACGCCGAATACGTGACCGAAACAGTGCGCCAGTTGATGTTCAACCAATATGGCGATGAAACCTACACCCGGGGCCTGAATGTGTACACCACGCTCAAGGCCGACGACCAGGACGCGGCCTATAAATCCCTACGCAAGGGCTTGATGGACTTCGAACGGCGGCAGATCTACCGCGGCCCGGAAAAATTTGTCACCCTGCCTACCAAGGCCGACGAGCTGGACGATGCGATTGACGACGCTCTAACCGACCACCCGGATAACGGCGACGTGATGTCGGCCATCGTGTTGGACGCCAACCCAAAGAAAATTACGGCCGTGCGCCAAAACGGTGACGCAGTGGAAATCACAGGCGACGGGCTCAAGCCGGCCCAATCCGGCCTGTCCGACAAAGCCCCGCCTAATATCAAAATCCGTCGCGGGGCCGTCATCCGCGTCACCAAGACACCGAAGAACACCTGGGAAATCACCCAGCTGCCCGAGGTCGAAGGCGCTTTCGTGGCCCTGGACCCACGCGACGGAGCCATCAAGGCACTGGTTGGCGGCTTCGACTTCCAGAAAAACAAGTTCAACCACGTCACCCAGGCCTGGCGCCAACCCGGCTCCAGCTTCAAGCCTTTTATTTACTCCGCGGCGTTGGAAAAAGGCTTCACGCCTGCTACGGTGGTCAACGATGCACCGCTGTTCTTTGATGCCGGCGTGACTGGCGGCCAGCCCTGGGAACCCAAGAACTACGACGGCAAATTTGAAGGCCCGATGCCTTTGCGCACCGCATTGGCCAAGTCGAAAAACATGGTATCCATCCGCATCCTGCAGGCAGTAGGAACACAAACCGCCCAGGAATGGATCACACATTTCGGCTTCGAGGCAGAAAAGCACCCGGCCTACCTGACCATGGCACTGGGCGCGGGCTCGGTCACGCCCATGCAGATGGCCACGGCTTATTCGGTATTTGCCAACGGCGGCTACCGTATCAACCCCTGGCTGATTACCAAGGTCACTGACCAACGCGGCAAAGTGCTAGTAGAAACAAAGGCCCCTGGGCTGAACGAGGCCATGCGCGCCATCAGCCCGCGCAATGCATTCATGATGTCCAGCCTGCTCAATGAAGTCACGCTGCGCGGCACTGCCGCCTCGGCCCAGCGCATCTTGAAGCGCCCCGACGTATACGGGAAAACCGGCACCACCAACGACTCCATCGATGCCTGGTTCGCAGGCTACCAGCCCACACTCACCGCCATCACCTGGATTGGCTACGACACACCGCGCAACCTGGGCGCTCGCGAAACCGGCGGCGGGCTGAGCTTGCCTGTGTGGATCAGCTTCATGGAAAAAGCCCTTAGCGGCGTGCCTGTGGCCGAACTCGTGCCGCCCGAAGGCGTGACCAACGTGGGTGGGGAATGGTTCTACACCGAGTACAACCGCACCAGCGGGGTCTCCAGCCTGGGCCTGGACGACAAGGGAGCCGCTACCAATGGAGGCACGGCGCCCCCGGCACCGCCTGCGGCCGAGGAGCGCAACCGCATCCTCAATCTGTTCAAGAACTGATCAGGCGGAGAACACCAGCGGCAGGCCAGCCTGCACGCTGGCATCACGCGACAGGCTGGCAAAAAATTCGCCCTGGCCTTTGGTATCTCTCCACTGATCGCTATCAAACTTGTAGTGATAGCCGCCCGACTTGGCGGCCATCCAGACCTCTTGCAGCGGTTTTTGCAGATTGATGATGATCTGGCTGCGGTTGGGGAAGGTCAGTGTCACCATGCCGCCGGTGCGCTGGTTGTCGATATCGGCGTCGGTACTGTCGTTGATGCGGTCGCAGCTAGCCTCCACTGCCTGGAGCAAAATTTCTGCGCGGTCCATGAACTCGGGGTCGGTCATACAATTTCGCCATGTTGAAGTTAAGCCAAATTCTAGTCAGACCCGTTGTTGCTACCGCCTGTATGGTGATTCTGGGCGCCTGCGGCCAGAAAGGTGACCTCTACCACCCAACCGAACCAGCTGCAGCCAAGCGCGCCACGCTGCCGCAAACACTGACGCCGGATGTCCTTAAACCGGCGGAAAAACCAGCTTCCGCCCCCTGAAAACCGCAACTTAAAGTGTTTTGCCAGACAAGCTTGGATCTGCAGGCCTGACCGCCAAAACACCTTGTATTTGCCATAGCCTTTGCCCTGCTGGCGCAACTAACATGGCACAAACTTTTTGCCTGACCATCCTATGACCTCCACGCCTCTGCCCGGCCAGCCCCATATTGCCTACCAAGACAACGTCCTCTGCGTGGAGGGCCAGTCGCTGGCGGCGCTGGCGCATACCCACGGCACGCCCTTGTACGTGTACTCCAAAGCGGCGATGCTGGATGCACTAGCCGCCTACCAGCGCGGCTTTGCAGGGCGCAACGCGCAGATCTGCTATGCCATGAAGGCCAACTCATCCCTGGGCGTGCTGCAGGTCTTTGCCGAAGCGGGCTGCGGTTTTGACATCGTCTCCCAAGGTGAGCTGGAGCGCGTGTTGGCCGCAGGTGCTGTGCCGTCCAAGGTGATTTTCTCGGGCGTGGGCAAGACTCGGGCCGAAATGCGCCACGCCCTGCAAGCGGGTATAGGCTGCTTCAACGTGGAAAGCACGGCTGAACTGGAAGTGCTGAACGAGGTTGCCCTGTCCCAGGGGCTGCGCGCCCCCATCAGCATCCGCGTGAACCCGAACGTGGACCCCAAGACCCACCCCTACATCTCCACCGGGCTCAAAGGCAACAAGTTTGGTATTGCACACGAAGACACCCTCGCCACCTACCGGCGCGCCGCCAGCCTGCCCGGTCTGGAGGTGAAGGGCATTGACTGCCATATCGGCTCGCAGATCACCGAAGAAACGCCCTACCTGGACGCCATGGACCGCGTGCTGGATCTGGTGGACGCCATCGAAGCCGCTGGCATCCCCCTGCACCACATCGACTTTGGCGGTGGCCTCGGCATCAACTACCAGGGCGACACGCCACCCGAAGCCGACGCGCTGTGGCACAAGCTACTGGCCAAATTGGACGCCCGTGGTTACGGCCAGCGCCAGTTGATGATCGAGCCGGGCCGCTCCCTGGTGGGCAATGCCGGTGTCTGCCTGACCGAGGTGCTCTACCTCAAGCCCGGCGAGCAGAAAAACTTCTGCATCATCGACGCGGCCATGAACGACTTGCCCCGCCCGGCGATGTACCAAGCCTACCACCACATAGCACCGGTCACGCCACGCACAGAAGCCAACACAACCTACGACGTGGTCGGCCCGGTGTGTGAAAGCGGCGACTGGATAGGCCGCGACCGCGATCTGGCAGTGCAACCCGGCGACATGCTGGCGGTACTGTCGGCCGGCGCCTACTGCATGAGCATGGCCAGCAACTACAACAGCCGGGGCCGTGCGGCCGAAATCCTGGTGGACGGCAACCAAGCCCACGTCATCCGCGCGCGGGAGACGATTGAAGACCAGCTACGCCTGGAAAAGCGCGTCGGTTAGTTGCTACATATTTAATAGCTACGCCCGCTGAGTGGATGTGCGGCGCAGCCCGATTTTCTTTATAAACTGCTGCACCCGCCAACCCAGCAATACCCCGATGATGGCGGCATAGACCGCCACTTCGGCAAAGTTGTGCTTGCCGGCTCGCATCCAGAAAAAGTGCAGCAGCCCCAGGCCGGCAATCAGATAGACCAGCTTGTGCAGCAACTGCCAGCGCTTGGCGCCCATGACCTTGATGGCGCGGTTGAAGGATGTGGCAGCCAGCGGCGTCAGCAACACGAAGGCCAAGAAACCCACCAGGATGAAAGGCCGCTTGGCGATGTCATGCGCGATGTCGCCCACGTCAAAACCCATATCAAAGCCGCTGTAGCTCAGCAGGTGGAGCACGACGTAGAAATAGGCAAACAGCCCCAGCATGCGCCGAAACCTGGCTAAAGCAGGCCAATTGGCCATGGTGCGCAAGGGAGTTACTGCCAGCACGATGCAGATGAAACGCAGCGTCCAGTCGCCGGTGGAGCGGATCAGGTACTCGGCCGGATTCGCACCCAGGCCGTTGGTGAAAGCGCCGTAGAGCAGCCAGGCAAACGGTAGCAAACACAGAACGAACACCAACGGCTTGGCCGCCGGATGCAACAGCAACTTTTTCATGGCTGTGCCGCTCAGTAAAACTTCTTCAGGTCCATGCCGGCGTACAGCTGGCCGACCTGGGCCTCGTAGCCGTTGAACATCAGCGTCTTGCGCTTCTTGGCAAACAGGCCGTCTTCACCAATGCGCCGCTCGGTCGCCTGGCTCCAGCGCGGGTGGTCCACATCGGGATTCACGTTGGAATAGAAGCCGTATTCGTTGGAAGCCGCCTTGTTCCAGGCGGTTGCCGGCTGTTTGTCGGTGAAGCGGATCTTGACGATGCTCTTACCGCTCTTGAAGCCGTATTTCCATGGCACGACCATGCGCACTGGTGCGCCGCTTTGATTGGGCAGCACCTCGCCGTACATGCCAAACGTCAGCAAGGCCAACGGATGCATGGCCTCGTCCAGGCGCAGGCCTTCTACGTAGGGCCACGACAACACGCGTGAACCCACGAAAGGCATGGTCTTGGGGTCAGCCAGGGTGACGAATTCCACATACTTGGCGCTGCCCAAGGGCTCCACGGCCTTGATCAACGCACTGAGCGAATACCCCACCCAGGGGATCACCATGGACCAGCCCTCCACGCAGCGCAGACGGTAGATACGCTCTTCCATGGGGCTAAGTTTGAGCAGGTCTTCCAGGGTGTACTTGGCCGGCTTTTTGACCATGCCCTCGATCTCGACCGTCCAGGGCTTGGTTTGCAGCGTGCCGGCGTTCTTGGCCGGGTCGGCCTTATCGGTGCCGAACTCGTAGAAGTTGTTGTAGCTGCTGGCGTCTTTGTAGTCGGTGACCTTCTCCATCACCACCGCGCCCGCCACGGACGACTTGGCGCCCACCAGCGGCGGCAGCTTGCCCCCACCTTGTCCAGCCCCCTGGGCCATCGCCTCACGCCCGGCCCAACCGGCCAAAGTGGCACCGGCGACGCCAGATGCCATCAGCTTGACCATGTCACGCCGGCCCTCGTAGATGCGCTGCGGCGTGATGTCGCTGGGGGTGGAATGGATGAAACCGTTGGCGCGGGACTTGATCAACATGGGGACTCCTTGGATACGTGAGTATCAGTCGTCCGAGATGAAAAAACCTTACAAGGTTCCGTAGCTGTGCAATCCACTCAGGAACATATTCACGCCCAAAAAGGCAAAACTGGTCACGCCCAGACCGGCCAGCGCCCACCAGGCAGCGACCGTGCCGCGCAGCCCCTTCATCAGCCGCATATGCAGCCAGGCGGCGTAGTTAAGCCAGACGATCAAGGCCCAGGTTTCCTTCGGGTCCCAGCTCCAGTAGCCGCCCCAGGCCTCGGCCGCCCACAAAGCCCCCAGCACAGTGGCAATGGTGAAGAAGGCAAAACCGACAGCGATGGACTTGTACATCACGTCGTCCAGAATTTCCAAAGCGGGCAAGCGCGAAGCGATGCGCTTACGCCCAGCCAGGATGCCGCCCATGATGGCTGCCGAAATCGCGAAATACACCGCCCAGTAGCTGCCGCCTGCCTCCGCCGTGGTCTTGCGGAACACCAGCGGCATGAAGCACAGCACAATGCCCAACAGCCACAGCGGCGTGAGCTTGTGCCAGCGGGTTTCCAGCGCCTGCTGCTTGACCAGATAAGCAAACGCCACCATGGCCGCCAACGAGAACGTGCCGTAACCGATGAAATTGGCCGGCACATGCAGCTTCATCCACCAGCTTTTCAGGGCGGGCACCAGGGGCTGGATTTCATGCGCTTCACGCACCACGGTGTACCAGAGCAGAAAGCCCACCGCCGCGCTGACCACCAGCATCACCATCGCCCCCAGGGCACGGGTCTGGTACTGGGCCTCAAAGTACAGGTAGAAGGTGGTCGTGAGCCAGCAGAACAACACGAACACCTCGTACAAATTACTGACCGGGATATGGCCCACATCGGCACCGATCAGGTAACTTTCATACCAGCGCACCATGGTGCCCACCAGGGCCATGGTCACGGCAGCCCAGGCGATGCGCGAGCCTATGGACTCCATGCTGGCGCTATTGCTACCCGAAGCCACCACGCCCAGCCAATAAAAAATGGTGGACATGAAAACCAGCACGCTCATCCACAGAATGGCCGACTGGCTGGACAAGAAATACTTCAACCAGAACACCGACTCCGAGCGCGGCAAACTGCCCAGCCCGTCCACCTGGTAGGACCAAATCGCCAGCAGGGACAAGGCGGCCACGGCCAGCATCAACACCCGCAAGGGGCGCCAAAACCAGCCCACCCAGATGGCGGCAGGCATGGCTGCCAGCAAGATACCTTTTTCATAGACATCCATAAAGCCCATATAGCGGCTGAACGCAAACAGACCACCTGCCAGCACCAGGGCGGCAAAAATCCAGTCCACAGGGTTACGGCGCGAGAAATATCCCTCGTTCAACTGGATGGTGGTGGGTGCGGTTGCTGTATTCATATTGATTCCTTGGCCCCAAGCAACTTGCTCTTGAGGTGGTCAAATTCGCGGTCACCGTCCATCGTCTTGCGGTTGGTGGACAACGCCATGGAAGCCTGCGTCTGGCCATCGCGGCTGCCGAGCCAGACCCATACGCGGCGTTCACGCACGTACAGCATGGCGAACACGCCCAGTATCAGGAAGGCGCAGCCAAGATACACGACTTTTTTACCGGGCGCGCGGGCCACCTGGAAGACACTGGCCTGTACTTGATGAAAGTCAAGCAATTCAAACACCATGGGCACGGGGTAGAGCTGCACATCGCTCAAAGCCAGCACCGCCTGCGTCATGAAGCCCTGGTTTTTGGCGTCGGGCTCCAGGGGCGGCAGACCGGCCTTTTCCTGGCTGATCTGTGCCAGCTCGAACAGCACGCCGTTCAGAATGCGCACCAGCACCTCGCCGGCCCGCGCTCGCTCGTCCTGCGGCACATTGGCTTCGATGAAGTCCGAGATGGCCTGCAAGCCACCGTTCGGCGTGCCCGCAGCCGTCGGCGCCTGGCTACCGGCGAACAAGGCCATGGCTCGGCCGGCAGAAACCATCAGCTGCTGTGCCAGTTCGGGCCGGCTGCGGTCTACCGCCTTGGCAGCGTAGCGCTGCACCGCCCGCTCGCGCAGCACCGGGTCGGCCAACGCCGCACGCAAGCGCGTGAAGCCCTCCATGCTGTCTTGTGCGTCGGCAGGAATGCGCAGGTAGCGGAAGGCATCAGCCGGATTCTCGCGCACGCCCAACAGAAAAGCCGGTACGCCGTCACCCGTGTCCACCGGCAGCATGTAATTGTGGAACTCGCGGGCCTGGCCCGCCGCATCCCGCAGTTTGTAGCTGATGCTGGGGCCTACATTGCGCAGCACCTTCTGGGTCTGCGTCTTGTTCGCCGCGCCCAGGCGCGAGTCGATGGAATGGCGCAGATCCACCTTGCGCACATCGGCACCAGAAGCGGCAGCGTCACCGAAATTCTCCACATTGATGACACGCAGTGCGGTGTATTCCAGCGTCAGCTTATCGTCGCCCCCCCCCAGGGATACTGGCGCGCTACCACCAATCACACCGTCGATTTCAAAGGGCTTGACCCCGGCCACCATGGGCAGAGCCCGCAGCTTGACCGAGGAACCACCATCGTCAAAGCTGGACTGGTAAATCTCCACGCCCTTGTAACTGGCCGGGTGGTTCACCTCGACCCGCGCCGGAATCGCCGCACCGCTTTCCTTGTCGTGGATCACAATGTCGCTGGCAAACAGCTTGGGCATGCCGGTGGAGTAGTACTCGACGAAGAACTTCTTCAGCTCGATGGCAAACGGCAGGTCTTGCAGCACCACACCATCCGACTGGTTCAAGATGGCCACGCTGGCCTGCGAGCCCTCGGCCACCAGCAGGTTGCCACGGAAGGTCGGGTTGTTCGGGCCCAGGCGGTAGTCTTGCGGTACATCGGCAATCAGTCCGCCGCCCTTGTAGACCGA
The DNA here is from genome assembly GCF_059421805.1 of Rhodoferax sp. GW821-FHT02C08. Classification (NCBI taxonomy): domain Bacteria; kingdom Pseudomonadati; phylum Pseudomonadota; class Betaproteobacteria; order Burkholderiales; family Comamonadaceae; genus Rhodoferax; species Rhodoferax sp. GW821-FHT02C08. Next base: position 76,444 of record NZ_JBWKVR010000018.1, on the reverse strand, counting down.
CTTGCCGTTGAGCAACATCTGCGCCTTCACCACCAGGTCGCCGTCAGACAAGCCCCCCAGGCAGATCAGCACGATGGCACTGTGCGCGGCGATATAGCCCAGCTTGTTGGCCGCACCGGCTTTGGCGGCAACCATCCAACCGTTGTCACGTTGCTGCAGCTTGACCTTCCAGCCGCCGCTGACCAGGGTTTGCCCAATGCGACGGGCAGCAACTTCGGGCGCCTCGTCCAATGCCGCCTCGGCGCGGTGGGCAAATGCCTTCAGGCTCTGCTCGCGGATGTTTTCCTTGTAGACGCGCAGCTCGGCCAGGATCTTGGGCGTGCTGCGCGCAATGCACAGCGAGGTACTGAGCACCAAAAACGCCAGGATCAACATGAACCACCAGGCACTGTAAATAGTGGTCAGGCTGGCCGCCGCAAATACCTGCGCCCAAAACGGGCCAAACTGGTTCACGTAGTTCACCAGCGGCTCCTGCTGCTTGAGCACCGTGCCGATGATGGAGGCAATGCAAATCACAGTCAGCAGCGAGATCGAGAAACGCATCGACGACAGCAACTCCACCGCGGAGCGCAGGGCCTGGGAGCCGGTTTTGACGCGAACGCCGTGGGTGGTAACGGTCATGGAAGGAAAAAAGATCTGCAATAGCAAGAATCAAAAAGGGCGGGCCATCAAGAATGGACCGCCCTTTAGTGTGTGAATATGGCGCTTGGTTCCATCACAGAACCCGCACCCTGGCCCCCCTCAATGAAGGCCGGCCACGTAGTCGGATACAGCCTTGATTTCGCGGTCATTCAGTTTGGCGGCCACTTGCGTCATTTGCGGACTATTCTTGCGCGAGCCATCACGGAAAGTGGTCAGTTGCGCAGCCACATAGTCGGCATGCTGGCCACCCAGGCGCGGATACTGGGCTGGAATGCCGGCACCGTTCGGGCTGTGGCATCCGGCGCAGGCGGCGATCTGGCGATCGGCAATGCCGCCGCGGTAAATACGCTCACCCAAAGCAACCAGCTCCTTGTCCTTGGCGAATCCAGGCTTCGCCTTCTTGGAGGTAACCCAGTAGGCAATATTGCGCATGTCCTCGTCGCTGAGCGTGCTGGCAAAGCCCTTCATGATGGCGTTGTTGCGTTTGCCGGACTTAAATTCCTGCAGCTGCTTCACCAGGTATTGGGGATGTTGCTGGGCCAGCTTGGGGTTGGCCGGAACGCCTGAATTGCCGTCGGCGCCGTGGCAGGCTGCGCACACAGCTGTGAAGCTTGCCTCGCCTTTAACCAAATCCGGCTTCGCTGCCGCCGATGCAGGAGCGGCCTCTTCGGCAGCCGTAGCTGAGAACATGGGTGCGGCCAGAGCGACGGCGGTAAGCAAGGAGACAAGAAGCTTCATATCGTGGTTCTTATTAATGTCTGTTCGTGTGCATACAACCCGATGATTCTACAATGCGGGTCCGGTTCTCTCCATGAGAACCTCTTGAAGATCGCATGATTCCTACCTCTACACCGCCCTCCGACGGCTCCGCGGCGAGCCCGTCCGGCGCGCCCCGCAGCCCTGCTGCACCTGCAATTCCCACCAAAAGCCAGGCCGTCATCGCCTCGGGCTGGATGCACACGGCCAAGTTCCTGACCACCGCACCACAGCTGCACCACCTACCGCCGCTGACCGTGCCCGAGATCGCTTTCGTGGGCCGCTCCAATGCGGGCAAGTCCACCTGCATCAACACACTGACACAGCAAAAACAGCTGGCCTACGCCTCAAAAAAACCCGGCCGCACCCAGCACATCAATCTATTCAGCCTGGGCAAACAAGGCGTGATGGATGCCGTGCTGGCCGACCTCCCCGGCTATGGCTACGCCGCCGTGCCCAAGGCCGACAAGATCCGTTGGCAACAAGTGATGGCCAACTACCTGGTCACCCGCGAAAACCTGGTGGGTATCGTGATGATGTGCGACCCGCGCCACGGCCTGACCGAGCTGGACGAAATCCTGCTGGACATCGTGCGCCCGCGCGTGGTGGAGGGTTTGAAGTTCCTGATCCTGCTGACCAAGGCCGACAAGCTGAACCGCGAAGAGTCCACCAAGGCCCTGTCCATCGCGCGCCTGCAGGCCGGTGGCGGCGAGGTGAAGCTGTTCTCGGCGCTGAAGAAACGCGGCATAGACGAAGCCAGCCAACTGCTCTGGGACTGGGCCCACCCAGCCACACCGCAGGCATCCACGCTGCCGCAAGAGTCGGCCAACGAAGAATAGTCTTTTAGGCCCCTGGCGCAGGCAGTACCTGCGCCAGCAGCTCCTAAAAACAGAGCGAACCTCAATACACCTCGGCCTGACCTTCCGGCCGGGTCTTGAAGCGTTTGTGCACCCAGAAGTACTGCTCGGGCATGCGGAGGATGTAGTCCTGCAGGCGCTGGTTCATCAGTGCCGTATCGGCCTCCACATCGTTCGTGGGGTAGTCCGTCCAGGCGGGCAGTATCTGCACCTCGTAGCCCTGCGGCGTCATGCGCGTCAACACCGGCACCACCTTGGCCCGGCCCAAGCGTGCAAAGCGCGGCAGCGAGGGCACGGTGGCGGCCGGCACGCCAAAGAAGGGGACGAAGAACGCATCCTTGGCACCAAAGTCCATGTCCGGCAGCAGGTACAAAGGATTGCCGGCCTTTACCAGGGCCACAATCGGCTTCATGGGCCCGCCCCGGTCGAATAGCTCCGCATTGCCGAAGCGCTGACGGCCCTCGGCGATCCATGCGTCCATCACCACATTCGACTGCGGCGCAAACAAGGTACTGAATTGGCGTGGCACCTGCTGCGACAACGCAGTAGCGCCCGCGTCCAGCCCCACGAAATGCGGCACGAACAAAACCGTGGGCGCATCGCCCTGCAGTTGGGCCACATCACCGGTCAACTTCAAGCGCTGCAAGGTCCGTGCGGGCGGGCCACTCCATAGCCAACCACGGTCCAGCCACGCCTGGGTAAAGTGCACGAATATTTTGCGCACCAGCGCACGCCGTTCCTGCACAGAGCGCTCTGGAAAGCATAGCGCCAAATTAGTCATCGCCACTGCGCGCCGGCCGGCCAGCAGCCCGTACAAAAGCATGCCCAAAGCCCAACCTGTGGCGCGCAGCCAGGACAAGGGCAGGCGCGCCAGCAGGCGCATCACAACAATCACAGCATGGGACAACATCAACGCTCCAGAATCAAGCCGAGGGCGGGGTTTCTTTGCGCGGCTGTTTGTAGCGCGCGTAACTCCAGAGGTACATGCCGGGACGTTGGCGAATCAGCGCTTCCATCGCCTGGTTCAGCGCGGTGGCAGCCACTTCGTCACCCTGGTCCAACGGCAGTTGCAGGGAATGCACATGGATGACATAGCCACGCCCCCAGGGCAAACGATCGCCCAAGGCTACCAGGATTGGTGCCCCGGTTTGGCGTGCCAAACGTAAAGCCAGGGTCATGGTGTAGGCCGGACGGCCAAAGAACGGAGCCCATACGCCCTGCCCAACGCCTGGCACCTGGTCGGGCAGCATCCCGACCACGCGGCCCTGCTTCAGCGACTTGAGAATCATGCGCACGCCAGCAGTGGTGGTGGGTGCAGCTTCCAGACCCGGCGCCGAACGCGCCTCTTTCAACAGGCCGTCAAGCCATGCAAATTTGGACGGCTTGTACAAGATCGTCATGTCGCCGTACTGCGCGGAAAAGCGCGCAGCATGCGCCTGCGGGACGACTTCGAAGCTGCCCACATGCGGCGTCATGAAGACCAGACCTTTGCCTTGGGCCAGTGCGGCCTCCAGCAATTCCACGCCCTGCCAGGTGATCTTGGGTAGCTTTTGCGCCCGCGGACGCAGCCACAACCAGGGCAACTCGGTCACCAACTTACCAGCTTCGGCAATCGCGCGGCGTGCCTGGCGCGGGGCAATGCCGGCCTGGGCCACGTTCTCGCGAAAGCGCCTGCGGTAGGTGGGTGACGCCAGGTACGCCACCCAGCCCAGCAGTGCGCCTACCATGTGCAACACCGCCAGAGGCAGATAGGCAGACCATCGGAATATCAGGGACATAAAACTAGGCGGTAAAATAAAAGCTGTCGCTGAGTTAATTGAACTACTTGCAGGGCGACTTAAAACACATCTGCTAAAGCGTTCGCCGAGGCCCAAAGCTAGAAGCAACGCATCCCGTGTATTGTCTTCAAAACGAAGGAGCTTAATCAAAATGGCGAACGACTTCCTCTTTACCTCCGAATCGGTCTCTGAAGGCCACCCCGACAAGGTCGCCGACCAAATCTCCGACGCGATTCTGGACGCTATCTTCAAACAAGACCCGCTGAGCCGTGTAGCCGCAGAAACGCTGACCAACACCGGTCTGGTCGTGCTGGCCGGCGAGATCACCACCAACGCACATGTGGACTACATCCAAGTGGCGCGTGACACCATCAAGCGCATCGGCTACGACAACACCGAATACGGCATCGACTACAAAGGCTGCGCCGTGCTCGTCGCCTATGACAAGCAGAGCAACGACATCGCCCAGGGCGTGGACCACGCGAGTGACGACCACCTGAATACCGGCGCCGGCGACCAGGGCCTGATGTTTGGCTACGCCTGCGATGAAACTCCAGAGTTGATGCCTGCCCCGATCTACTACGCCCACCGTCTGGTGGAGCGCCAGGCCCAGTTGCGCAAGGACGGCCGCCTGCCCTTCCTGCGCCCCGACGCCAAGAGCCAGGTGACGATGCGCTATGTGGACGGCAAGCCGCACTCGATCGACACCGTGGTGCTGTCCACCCAACACAGCCCGGACCAGAGTGAAACCTCGACCAAGATGAAGGCCTCGTTCACCGAAGCCATCATTGAGGAGATCATCAAGCCGGTGCTGCCCAAGGAATGGCTGCAGAACACGCGCTACCTGATCAACCCGACCGGCCGTTTCGTCATCGGCGGCCCGCAAGGCGACTGCGGCCTGACCGGCCGCAAGATCATCGTCGACACCTACGGCGGCGCCTGCCCGCACGGTGGCGGCGCGTTCTCGGGCAAGGACCCGAGCAAGGTCGACCGCTCGGCCGCCTACGCCGCACGCTATGTGGCGAAGAACATCGTGGCCGCCGGCCTCGCGCGCCAGTGCCAGATCCAGGTGGCCTACGCCATCGGCGTGGCCAAGCCCATGAACATCACGGTCTACACCGAAGGCACGGGCGTGATCTCCGACGACAAGCTGTCAGCCCTGGTCGCCGAACACTTCGACCTGCGCCCCAAGGGCATCATCCAGATGCTGGACCTGCTACGCCCGATCTACGAAAAGACCGCCGCCTATGGCCACTTCGGCCGCGAAGAACCCGAGTTCACCTGGGAACGCACCGACAAAGCAGCAGCACTACGGGCGGCGGCAGGCCTGTAAAGACCTCTGTGGCAAGCACAGCAGCACGCCGCTGGGGCGCGCTGGGTCCATGGGATGCCTTGCGGCAGCCCCTGCCCCTGCCGCGCAAATTGCTGATCCTGGGTCCGCAAGGCCTGGGTGATGTGATTGCCGTGCTGCCCGCGCTGCGTCTGCTGCAACGCAACGTCAAGGTAGACATCAGTTGGATGGGCAACCGCACCCACCAGCCTCTGGTGGCCATGATGGGCGTCAGCGATTTCATCCCATTGGATGCAGACCAGACCCTGGCCGGTTTTGACGCACTGCTTGCGTACAACGATATCCATCCAGCCAAGACCCCGGGGCGTTTGGACCTGGCTACCATCCCGGTCCGCATAGGCTCGGCCAGTGGCGCCGAATTGCCCCACTGGTGCAACCACATTGTGTTCACCAAACGCTACGGCTGGCCCCGCCACGAGGCGCAGCGCAATCTGCGCATGCTCATCCCGTTTGGCATCACCGCCAACGACACGCTGCCAGCCGTAGAAAAGTGGATGAACCTGCTGGCACCCGCAGTACGCATGCCAGTCGATCTGCCGCAGGACAGCTATGTCGTGCTGCACCCCTTCTCCGCCGGTTCGGCGCGCGAATGGCCCATCGCGCACTGGGTTGAACTTGCGACGCGGCTGGCCCACCAAGGCCGCTCCGTGGTGCTGACGGGATCACCAGCCGAAAGCCAACGCCTGGCACAACAGTGGCCAGCCATCAGCCGTCCAGCCGGGGTGTTCGATGCATTTGGTCGTCTGGACTTGCAGCAGCTCAGCCATTTGCTGCAACGTGCCGACGCCGTCGTGGCAGCCAGCACCGGCCCGCTCCACGTCGCAGCAGCATTGGGCACGCCGACCTTGGGTTTGTTCGTCCCGCGCAAGGGCCTGATGCTGGACCGTTGGGCACCTCTGGGTGCCCAGGCCGTAGGTATGCAAGCCCACCGCAGTTGCCCCGGACGCCGCCGCTGCGACGCCCCGTCCTGCGCCTGCATGTACGACCTGTCGCCAGCACTGATTGCATCAGCGCTGCCGGCGACATCGGGTGACAGCATCCAGCTGCAGGCCATTCCACCCACCTGCCTGCTGAGCAAAACCCAGCTTAACGGTATTGCCAGCGACACCTCAGGCTACACGGGCAGCACCATCCCATCGCACCATGAACCCTAACGCCGCCCAATTGTGGGTCGCACCCCGTTGGGCCCTGGCCATCTTGCTGGCGGTGCTGGGCATGCTGGGGCCGTTTTCCATTGACACATTCATTCCCGCGTTCGACGGCATAGCCAGCTCATTGGGGGCCACGCCGGCACAGATGCAGCAAACGCTGTCGGCCTATCTGTTCGGCTTTGCGTTCATGAATCTGTTCCACGGAGCGCTGTCCGACAGCTTTGGCCGGCGTCCAGTCGTACTGACCGGGCTTGCCGTCTTTACGGTGGCCAGCATGGGCTGTGCGCTGTCGCAAAGCATTGGGCAACTGGTGTTCTTCCGCGCCCTGCAAGGCCTGTCCACCGGTGCTGGCATCGTGGTGTCCCGCGCCGTGGTGCGCGATATGTTTCCACCGGCACAGGCACAAAAGGTCATGAGCCAGGTCACCATCTACTTTGGCGTGGCGCCCGCCATCGCGCCCATCATCGGGGGGTGGCTATTTGTCCACCTGGGTTGGCACAGCATCTTCTGGTTTCTGGCGGGCATTGGCTTGCTGCTGTGGATCTCCAACTTCCGCTATCTACCGGAAACGCTGGACCCTGCCCAGCGCCAACCCTTCAATGCGCGGCACCTACTGCAAGGCTACGGCGAGCTGTGCTCCAACCCGCGCTTTCTGTTGCTGGCGCTGGCCAGCGGCATTCCGTTCAACGGCATGTTTTTGTACGTGCTGTCCGCGCCGGCCTTCCTGGGGCAAATCCTGGCGCTACAGCCCACAGAGTTCTTCTGGTTTTTTGTGCTGACCATCAGCGGCATCATGACGGGCGCCTGGATCAGCGGACGCATGGCGGGCAAGGTGGCACCCAAGACACAAATCCGCCATGGCTTTGCCATCATGGTGCTGGTGTCTGTAGCCAACGTGGTCGCCAACTGGCTGTTCAAGGCCCATGTGGCTTGGGCCTTGATTCCGGTGGCGATCTTCGCCCTGGGCTGGGCCATGATGGTGCCAGCCGTCACCCTGCTGGTGCTGGACCTTTACCCCGCCCGGCGCGGCATGGCCTCGTCCCTGCAGGCCTGCCTGGGCTCCATTGCCAATGGCCTGGTGGCAGGCATACTCGCGCCACTGGTCATGCATTCTGCGCAGGCCCTGGCATTGGCATCTCTGACCATGATGGGCATTGGGCTAGTCGCCTGGGTATGGCTACACCGGCGCTGGCCGGAAATCGGCCGCGCGGCCTGACGTGAAAAAGCAGCTTTAGGCGGCAAACCCGCGCGGGTTGGCACTTTGCCAACGCCAGGCGTCGGCGCACATGGCATCCAGGCCACGCTCGGCGCGCCAGCCCAACAGCTCCGCGGCAGCATGCGGTTCGGCATAGCAAGCCGCCACATCGCCCGGGCGACGAGCCGCCACTTGATAAGGCACAGGCTTGCCGCTAGCGAGCTCAAAGGCTTTCACCATGTCCAGCACGCTATAGCCGATGCCGGTGCCCAGATTCACCGTGAGGAAATCAGGCACAGACTGCAAACGCTCCAGCGCCTTCAGATGACCCACGGCCAGATCCACCACGTGGATGTAGTCACGCACACCGGTGCCATCGGGTGTGTCGTAGTCATTGCCCCAGACGTTCAAAAACTCACGCTGCCCCACAGCCACCTGGGCCACGAACGGCATCAGGTTGTTGGGAATGCCGCGAGGATCTTCACCAATTAGGCCGCTGATATGCGCGCCCACCGGGTTGAAATAACGCAAGATGCCAATACGCCAGGACGTGTCGCTGCGATGCAAATCACGCAGCAGATCCTCCACCATCAGCTTGCTACGACCGTAAGGGTTGGTAGCGGAAAGTGGGTGGTCCTCGGTCAGAGGCAGACGCTGCGGATCGCCATACACCGTCGCCGACGAACTGAACACCAGCGTCTTCACGCCGCACTCGCCCATGGCCTCCAGCAGGCGCAAAGTGCCCACCACATTGTTGTCGTAATAACGCAAGGGCTGCTGCACCGATTCGCCCACGGCCTTCAAACCCGCACAATGGATGACGGCAGTGGCGCCGCTGCTGCGCAATGCAGCAAGCAGTGCCGCACGGTCCCGGATATCGCCCTCAATCACGTGAGGCTTCTTACCGGTGATGCGCTCCACGCGCGCCAGGGACTCGGGCTGGCTGTTGCAAAAGTTGTCGAATACCGTGACGTCTTGCCCTGCATTCAGCAGTTCAACGCAGGTATGCGTTCCGATATAACCAGCGCCACCCGTCACGAGAATCATGGGAACCTTTTCATGCAAAAGATGAAATGGTAGGGCGTGAGTGACTTGAACACTCGACCAAAGGATTATGAGTCTAGAAAAAAACTCAACCCCACCAACATGTTAGCGCCTGCAACCATCTACAAACGCACCTCTATTCTATGGCTGGAACACCGCATGTTTGCTGGGCCATTTTGCGTTTTGTAGAAGCTATTGGGGGTGTCTTTCTGTTGTGCGAATTGGTCTGCTGATCACCGTTTACACCGGCTGCTTTCCATCTCTTCAAAGGCCTGAAATTGCCCTGTGCGGTAAACTCCACCCATGAAAAACGCACAGTCATTGCATGCAAAACCCGTCACAGCTGGATATTTCCACGTGCCCGGCGCTGCGCATTCGCTGGGCAAGGGCCGTACGCAGGCGACTTCGATCATTTTGAAAACCGCTACCAATGCCAAGCGGCAGCATTCCGCCATCGGCAAGCTGGTGAAAATGTGCAAGGAATCTCCGGTGGCAACCACCGCAAGAGGCATTACGGCGGAAGTGCGTAGAGACCGCGACCGCGGCCATGACTGAACTGGTTGTAATTGACGCCAGCGTCCTGCTGGCTATCGCCCTACCCGACCCGCAAGCCAACAAAGATTACGCCATGGCGTTGCTGTTCGCCATCGACAAAGGCGACGTAACCCCGGTCATGACGCAACTGTGTCAGCACGAGGTGGCTGCAAAGCTGGTGCGCAAAGTCAGAGGCCTGACCATTACTGCCTCAAAGGCCCGCGAGTTTTTCGACCTGTTGACCGATGTCAGCTTTCAACACATCGTCGATATCCGGGATGCCGAGTCCCTCTTTTCTGATGCGATGGACTTGGGCTGTGGCAGCTATGACGCGGCCTACGTCCGGGCCGCACTTGATAACGGCGCACAACTGGCTACCTTGGATAAAAAGCTGATACCGCACCTCGTTACAAACGATGTGCAGCGATGGACCCCATGACAACTACTGACATCGATAAACCGGAAGCGCCAAGTGCCCCGGAAGATCAAATCGGCGAGCGAATTGCCCAAAAACGCATTGCAAAAGGGCTGAACCATGACGGCCTTTCTAAGCTCACCAAATTGCTAGATAGCCCATCAAATTCAGGGATTAGTCGAACAACTATTCGAGGCTATGAAGTGGGCCTCTACAAACCTGGTGCTCGTGAGCTTCGCATGCTCTCTGAGGCGTTAGAGGTTACGCCGACCTGGCTTATTTTCGGAGGCGAAGAAAGCAGCAACTCCGAATCACCGGCAAGAGGTGAGCCGGAGATGCTGCCAAAAACTGACCTTGAAAAGGGCCTATTCGCCCTATTTATGCTTTGGAAACTGGATGCACCAGAGCGGGAAGTGATTTACGGCGTACTTCATTCAATGTCTCGGCTGAAGCATGGCGAAAACGCGTACCGCGCTAGCACGATGGCAGTCGCGGACATGATGGCTCTTTTCAATGACTTCCTGTCTGACATGCGAGAAGGTAAAACCATAGAGTCGGATAACGTACAAGCGCTTGCCCTCGGACACATTCCTAAGCTGCAAAAAAAGCTGGAAGAAGAGTTCGGTTTGACATTTGCAGACCTCTGGAAAAAAACAATCTGACAGTTTTCGAACAAATTCTGTCGAGTTTCGATTGACCACCACATCATCGCTACCTAGAATGTGCGCAAACAAACGGCTTTCGTTTGTTTGCAAACACGAAAGGTTTCGACATGAGCACCCAACGCAAGGGAATTTCCCCTGAGCAAATCCGACAAGCATCCAAAGACCTCAACCTAACGGTTGCGTCCATCGCAGAGGGCACCGGTCTTTCCAAAGCCTATATCAGCGAGTTTCGCAACGAAACGCGCAACCTGTCTCCATCCCAGCAAAGCCAAGTCCGCGCCTACCTCGAAGCCCAATACGAGGAACAAGGTAGCCAGTTCCCCGAAGACCAAGACACCAGCACGCAAGACCTGCTGCAAGGGCTGGGCGGCATCGTTCAGCGGGTCAGTCGGCCCGCCATCCTGCTATCGGATGAGGTGCCGAAGGCGCAAGCAGATCAGCTGCTGCACCTGATCGACTCGAACCGCGTCAAAGCGACCGACATCCTGTCTCAGGAATTCAAATCTGGCGGCGTGTTCGGTGGTCAGTTTTCTGACGCCACCGAAAACGCTATCCGTGAACTGTTCGCGGTCCTGGCCCTTAACTACGTAGCAATCCTGATGCTGCAGGGCCGCAACATTGCACGGAAGGTGCCCGACGACCACCAGCCCAAAACTGTAGGTGATTGGCTGTCGTCCCACCTTTCCAAATCGCCGCTGGCACATCACCTGCCCGACGATGCCGACGCACAACAAGAGCCGGAGGCAGCATGAGCAACTTCACCATTCCGGTTTCAATGCTGTCAAGCAAAGGCACGGGCGGCGCAGTTGCAGCGGGTGTAATCGGCCTGCTCATCGTCCTCATGCTTGCGTCCCAGCGCGATCCAACTGTACGCAATCGCACCGTTTGACGGGGATTTTGATGCGGTTAAAACCATCAAAACCTAGTTCTGATGCGGGTTTGCGGCCTGTAGCCTCTGCAACGGGGTTGCAGGTAGTGAGCGGCGATTCGGCCCCCTCCTTTTGCCAAGCAATGGGCAGTCGGGCAACCCCAATGTGTCCTGACTGGGCGCCGCTGGGCGCCGACCAGGGGACCCACGCAGTGGGGTGGGGAGGGAACCCTGTCACGCCGGGTGCATACGTCGCCCCGGTGCTGCCCGCATCGGCCCCGCATTTCCGCGTGCTGGATACCGGCGTTGCATTCGTCGTGGCCTACGCAAGCACCAGCAGGGGCGAAGCCGTGGCGGTATCTGAACACGGCCAGGCCACCAGCGCCGCACAAGAGGCCCGCCGCCTCAATCGACAACGGGGAGCCAAGCCCCGCGCACGCCGCCCCGTGCGCTGCTTCGATGCTGACGCGTTCGCCTGAAAGGTTGCACATGAAAACCATTTACTCCACCTCCCGCGAGTCAGCGGGGAACGGCTTCGCCTCGTGGTGGCGCAGCGATATCGACCCGCGTTTTTTCTACGTGTCGATTTACGACGTGTTCTTCGGCACTGCCAGTGATGGTCGCGCCGTGGTTGACGACTTCGGAAACCTCGTTGCACTCAAAGGCTGAACCATGCCCAAGCTTGATTTGCTGATTGCCAAATTGGATTTCTACGTTGTCGGCCCCGGCTGCAAGTCGCTGTTCTCGTTTGAAGTGTGCGACGAAGGCATTTTTCTGTTCATCACGCCAATTCAGTTTGCGCTGCTCTGGCCCTGGGTGAAAGTCTGATGCACACCCCCACGCCCCGCCCGTTCGCCTGGTGGGCCACGCCCACCCAGCGCGTCCACTGCGCACAGGCACCGCAGGCCATCCCAGCGCCTGCACGCCGGCCCTTTTCAAAGCCGAATGCCGGGATGCCACCCGCCCCGGGTTCGGCCCTGAAAACGGCCCAAATCTTCCAGTTCCCTCAGCGAAAGCACGTATGAGCGACCAGCGCACCTACGCCCCTGGGCTGATCTCATGGCCCGAACCCCGCATGAGCGATGCCGCATACCGTCTGCGCAACTTGCGAGCCCATTACGAACGCACCCTGGAAGCACGGCCCTTCGACGATGCCGACGCCTACAACGCAGCATGCCGCTTGCGCGAGCAAGGCGCCTACCTGATCGGGTATTTCGCATGATGGCCGCTGCAGCATTGCCAGACGCCACCGCTTTCGACCTGAGCGACTGCGATCTGAACGACGCCGCACGCCGGGCCTCCGCGTCATGTCAGCGCACTTGCGCACGCTGGAAAAACGACGAAACACCCGAGCCCACCATACGCCGCATCCTGCGCAACATTGCCAAGCAGCACAGCATCCAGTTGCCCAACAAGGCCGGCCTGCTGGAGGTCACCAACCGGCTATGCGATACCGCATGGTGGCGCCGCGCACTGCGCAAACGCTTCCGCTCCGTGGAGCATGCCGCCATCCTGGCCGGGCGTGTCCACCGCCACGCCGGGCGGTATGTATCGGACCACGCCATGAAGCGGGCTGTACGCAACCAACAGCGGGTTTCTGAACTGCTGGCCTCCCTGGTGGCGATCAACCAGGCCACGGGCGAAATGCTGCCTCTGGATGAACTGGCAAAGGGAAGCCTTGCCAACCCGGCCAACCGCCGCAGCGCCCTGATGGCACGCATCAAGGGCATAGAGACACACGCCAAGGCCAAAGGGTACGAGGCGCTATTCCTCACCCTCACCTGCCCCAGCCGGTTCCATGCCCGGCACAGCAGCGGCCAGCGCAACGACCGCCACGACCGCACTGCGCCCCGCCAGGCGCAGGCCCACCTAAACGGGGTATGGCGGCTGGCCTTGCGCAAGCTGGAACACGGCGGCGTGCCACTGTGCGGGCTGCGCGTGGTGGAGCCACACCACGACGGGTGCCCGCATTGGCACGTTCTGGTGTTCACCCCACCCGAGCACTGCGAACAGGTGATTTCCACATTCAGCGCCTATGCCCTGAGCGAGTCGCCCGACGAACCAGGCGCGGCAGAACACCGCTTTGTGGTGGAGCGCATCGACCCGGCCAAGGGCAGCGCCGTGGGCTACGTCGCCAAGTACGTGTCCAAGAGCATCGACGGCGAAGGCGTGGGCACCGACCACGAAACCGGCGAGGCTGCGGCGTCGTCGGCCTCCCGCATCGTGGCGTGGGCGCGGCTGTGGGGCATCCGGCAATTCCAGTTCTTCGGCGTGCCGCCCATCACCCCCACGCGGGAACTGTTCCGCCTGGGCAGCGTGGGCGACGAAAGCCCCGGCCTGCTGGCCGCGTTCGCCGCCACCAAGGCAAACGACTACGGCGCCTGGCTGATGGCCTGCGAGGTCTTCAAGCTGGATTTCAAGGTGGTCTATGCAGAGCGCCCCAGCACCCGTTACCGCGACGAAGTGGCCCGCTGCATCAAGGGGGTGAAGGCCAAGGCCTGCGACCTGCTGAGCGCCCTGCTGTTCACCACCCGCACCGAGGAATGGCGCATCGAAACCAAGGCCAAGCCGCGGGAACTGGAGGTTTTGACCCCGCACCCCGCCCCTCCTTGGACTCGATTCAATAACTGCGCACCTGTTGATTTACAAGGCTTTTTTACAGACCCGATAGGAATAGAGGCCCCGAAACCAGGCCACAAAAAACAGGACTGTTACGCACACCAGGCAGCGCGGCCAGAGGACGCATTTTTATCGGCCCATGGACCCTACAGACCCGGCCAATCCCGCATTTTTTTACGAGACACCAGCACCATGATCAGCGCACCAAAAGAGATTTGGGGAGTAAACGTGTTCGCCGCATTTGTGGATGAACTGGGCATGCCGCGAACCTGCGACATCCTGGGCGTACCAGAGGCCAAGGTGCGCCGCTGGCTGCGCAATACAGGGATGCGCGATCTGGACCCCGTGCCCCGCATGGCGGTGCTGGCGCTGTACTGGGAAACCAAATACGGGCGCTCCATGATCGACACATCCCAGGTGAACGAAATCCGAATGCTGTACCAACGCATCCACCTGCTGGAAGACCAGTTCGCCAAAGCCCGGGACATTGTCATAGGCCTTCGCAAGCTGCACACCGGCACCGCCAACGAAGCCTATTTCGACGATCTGCAAGAGATAGAGCGCTTCAAGCTGGACACCTATGGCGTGTCGCGCAGCGTGGCGGAAGAACAGCAACTCCGGGCGCATGCGGGGTGATCATCACTATGGACACAATGATTTTCCTCACCTCGGATGAGGTCACCGAATTGACCGGGTTCAAGACACCGGCCCGCCAGGTCGAATGGCTGAGCAAAAAGGGCTGGCGGTTTGAAATCAACGGCAACCGCAGGCCCATCGTGGCGCGCAAGTACACCGAGAAGATGCTCGGCTGCGGCGCCCCCGAAGAAGCCGCGCACCGGCCGAATTTCGCAGCATTGCGGGGTGCCTGATGGGGCGCAGACGACAAGGGAATTTTGACGACCCGCCGCGCTTCCACCAAAAGGGCCGCGTGTGGTACCACGTCAGCGGCACCCTGCCGCGTGTGTGGACCAAGCTGTCCAACGACCGGGCCGAAGCCTTGCGCCTATGGGCGCAGCGCGAAGGCGTCCGAGAGGACGATTCAACCCGCCTCTTTTCCGTTGTGGCCAAGCGCTACGTGCGGGAGGTCTTGCCCACCAAAGGGGTGCAGACCCGTTGGGACAACGAGAAAGAACTGGCGAACCTGCTCAAGGTGTTCGCGCATATGCCCATCGACGCCATCGAGCCGATGCACATACGCGAATATCTCGACGTCCGGGGCCAGGTGGCAAAGGTCCGCGCCAACCGCGAAAAGGCCCTGTTCTCCCACATCTTCAACAAGGCACGGGAGTGGGGGTTTACGGCCATGCCGAACCCCTGCCAGGGCGTGAAAGGGTTCAGGGAAACGGGGCGCTCGCGCTACGTCACAGACGCCGAATTTGCCCAGGTGAAGGCACACGCACACCCCACGGTGATCGACGCTATGGACCTGGCCTTGCTCACCGGCCAACGCCCGGCCGACGTGCTCAAACTCAAACGGGCAGACGTGCGCGACGGGGCGCTGTGGATCGTGCAGAACAAAACCAGCGCCCGCCTGGGGATCGAAGTGACCGGGGAACTGGAGGAGGTCATCACCAGGATCACCGCCCGCTCCAACAAGGTCACCAGCCTATTCCTGATCCAAGACGACAACGGCCAGCCGCTCAGCAAGGATGCGCTGCGCTCACGCTTCGACAAGGCCCGCACGCTGGCCGGTGTGAGTTTTCAATTCCGAGATATCCGGGCCAAGGCGGCAACCGATACGGGCGACCTGGCGCACTCGCAGAAGCTGCTTGCGCACAAGAATCGAGGGATGACCGAGCACTACGTTAAGGCGCGGATGGGGGAGCGGGTCAAACCTCTTCGCTGATGGAGTCTTTACTTTCGCGATGACGCACCAAAAATAAAACTTAGGGCGGAAAGGATGACACTACCCAAAAATTTGCGCGTATCTGCAAGCTCTGGGTTTGCTGTGAAAAAAAGACTGATGAGCAACAGCAACAACGAGCATACGATTACAAAGCCAGCAATGTTCGTTGGAGCGGTTGAGTTCGATCCAAAAAACTTTCCCAGCCAGCCCAAGTTTTGCCCGTTGTGTTGCAGCCGATAAAGCTCGCCAGAATCAGCGTAAAACTTCTCCTCCGCTTGAGCGGACAAATTAGCCTGCCCATTGGTATGCGCCTCAACATCAGGATTGATCGCCACCTCACCAATATCACCGCGAGGTGTTGGCCCAGTCGCCATATTACGCAGCAGCCTGTTGCTTAGACTTGTCCACCATTTCTTTGAAATGTGCAGCTATACGTTCGAACGGGATATCGGCACCCTTCACACCAGCTTTTTCCGCCCAAGTGATCTCCCACGGACTGCCTTTCGCATGAGTCATTTCAGATAGCGTAAGCCCCGTGAACTTCCCGTAGCTAGCCCAGACATTTCGCAGAAATTTCTTAACGGATTCATCCTGCGGTGGTGGCACCTCGGCGAGACCCAACGAAAAGTCAAAATCTGTCGCTTTCGCGGAAATTGGATTCGACCCGAAGCATTTGAACTCATGATAAAGCGATGAAATAACCGGGCCATACTGCCAAGCCTCTACCGTCTCGTCTATGAGTGGGGTTCCTGTATATCCGGCATACCAGCCATGCGCGTAGTAAACCAGTTTCTGCAGCTTCATGGGGCGAATCGTCTCCCCATGCTCCTTAGCAAGATCAATGAAATAGTTTGCTATTGCTTTTGGACTGTAGATCATAGAAATTGTCCTTTCACCAAGCTGTATTTAAATACAGCACTAGCTAAACATTAGACCACTACCGCAAATTTCAAGCCATCGCAACTATCGAGCGACGCATGGAAATTGTAGAAAAACATCCACAAATGTAGAAAGGCCCCAGCACCTTGATCGGGCGCTAGGGCGCATGAATAATGGTAGGGCGTGAGTGACTTGAACACTCGACCAAAGGATTATGAGTCCTCTGCTCTAACCAACTGAGCTAACGCCCCACACAACCCAGCATTCTAACTGGCGCCGGGGCCTATTTTTGGTGGCTGAGGGCGTTGCTGACCAGCTTGGACGTAATGTCCACAATCTGGATCATGCGGTCATAGGCCATGCGGGTGGGACCGATGACGCCCAAGGTGCCTACGATCTGGCCATCGACCTCATAGGGTGCACTGACGATGGACAGCTCTTCGAAGGGCACGACCTGGCTTTCACCACCGATATAAATACGAACGCCCTCAGCCCGGCTGGAGACATCCAACAGGCGCATCAGCTGGGTCTTTTGCTCGAACAGATCAAACGCCCGGCGCAGATGGCCCATGTCGCTGGAAAAGTCGCTGACGGACAGCAGGTTGCGCTCTCCGGAAATGACGACCTCGTCTTGCTCGCGCGCCAGA
Source organism: Rhodoferax sp. GW821-FHT02C08 (assembly GCF_059421805.1). Lineage (NCBI taxonomy): Bacteria > Pseudomonadati > Pseudomonadota > Betaproteobacteria > Burkholderiales > Comamonadaceae > Rhodoferax > Rhodoferax sp. GW821-FHT02C08. Next base: position 59,197 of record NZ_JBWKVR010000018.1, on the reverse strand, counting down.
GCTTCGGAGCCGGCATTCACCGCCGCCTGCATCAGGCTGGCGATTTCGCCGCGCAAAGATTCAACCTCATTCTTCAAGCGTTCGCGCACCTGCTCGATGGACAAGCCGGCGTAATTGCCGTTCAGGTAATTGGCCGCCTCGACCAGTTGCGAGGACGAGTAATCTACCTCGGTGAAGATCACGCGGTTCTGCACATCGCCCTCGGGCGAGACGATGATGACCAAAAAACGCCGCTCGGACAGGCGCAAAAATTCGATATGGCGAAACACCGAGGTGCGCCGCGGCGCCATTACCACGCCAACAAACTGCGACAGGTTGGACAGCAGGTTGGCGGCGTTGACGATGACTTTTTGCGGCTGCTCGGCCACCAGCTTGGGCGGTGCCAGCGGGCCGGGCTGGGCGGTGAGCATGGTGTCCACAAACAGGCGGTAGCCACGCGCGGTGGGGATGCGGCCGGCCGAGGTGTGCGGGCTGACGATCAGACCCAGCTCTTCCAGGTCGGACATCACGTTGCGGATGGTGGCTGGCGACAGGTCCAGGCCCGAGGCTTTGGACAGCGTGCGCGAGCCAATTGGCTGGCCATCGGCGATATAGCGCTCGACCAGCGCTTTCATTAACAACTTGGCACGGTCATCGAGCATGTCACCATTTTAATGATGTAATTTGTAGATGAAATCACAATTCCGCCACGTGGCGCTATTTGGGAAATATGCTGCACCGGGCACCCATGTCGCCAACGCCTCATCATGCAAGGTGCTGGAGGACATTGCACTTTTTTTAAGCAGCCAAGGATGCTCCGTGGTAGTGGACCTGGACACGGTGGCCAACACCGGCCTGCAGGGCTATCCGGCACTGGATGTAGACGCGATTGGCAAGCAATGCGACCTGGGCCTGGTGGTCGGCGGCGACGGCACCATGCTCGGCATAGGCCGGCAGATGGCCCAGTACGGCGTGCCGTTGATCGGTATCAACCAAGGGCGCCTGGGCTTTATTACCGACATCCCGCTCAACAATTACCAGGCCACGCTGACGCCGATGCTGCTGGGCGCTTTCGAGGAAGACCACCGCAGCCTGATGCACGCCCGGGTCATGCGGGCGGGTGAATGCGTATTCAGCGCACTGGCCATGAACGACGTGGTGGTGAACCGCGGCGCTACCTCTGGCATGGTGGAGCTGCGGGTGGAGGTGGACGGCCACCTGGTGTCCAACCAGCGGGCCGACGGCCTGATCATCGCCACGCCTACCGGCTCCACCGCCTATGCGCTGTCGGCCGGCGGGCCGCTGATGCACCCATCCATCCCCGGCTGGCTGATGGTGCCCATTGCCCCCCACACATTGACAAACAGGCCCATCGTGCTTGCAGATGCTGCGGAGGTAGCTATAGAACTCATAGCAGGCCGAGATGCCAGCGCAAACTTCGACATGCAGTCGCTGGCCACCCTGCAGCACGGTGACCGCATCGTCGTGCGCCGCTCCGAGCACCGCGTGCGCTTTCTGCACCCCCAGGGCTGGAGCTACTTCGACACCCTGCGCAAAAAACTCCACTGGAACGAGGGCGCCTGAGCCATGGCATTGAAACGCATCACCCTGCGCGACTTCGTGATCGTGCGCGAGCTGGAACTGGACCTGCACACCGGCTTCAGCGTGCTCACAGGCGAAACCGGTGCGGGCAAATCCATATTGATAGACGCCCTACAACTGGCCCTGGGCAGCCGGGCCGACGCAGGCACCGTGCGCGAGGGCGCGACCCGGGCCGACATCAGTGCCGAATTCGACACCGCCCCCGCCACCACCGCCTGGCTGGAAGACGCTGGCTTTGACCTGGGCGACAGCCTGCTGCTGCGCCGTACCGTGGACACGCAGGGCAAAAGCCGCTCCTGGATCAACGGCAGCCCGGCCACTGCCACGCAGCTGCGTGAAATCGGCGACCTGCTGCTGGACATCCACGGCCAGCACGCCTGGCAAAGCCTGACCCGGCCCGACACCGTGCGCGGCCTGCTGGATGCCTACGCAGGCTGCAATACCAGCGCCTTGCAAAGCTGCTGGACCCAGTGGCGCAGCGCCCAAAAAGCGCTGGCCGACGCCCATGCCGCTCACGATTCACTGCAACAGGAGCAGGAGCGTCTGGCCTGGCAAATTGGCGAGGTCGGCAAGCTGGCGCCCGGCGCAGACGAATGGGACGGACTGAACGCCGAGCACACCCGGCTTTCGCACGCCCAGGCCCTGCTGGACGCGGTGCAGGCCGCCATCGATGCCCTCGAAGGTGAGGACTCCGGTGCACTGACCGGCCTGTCGCGTGCCTACACAGCGCTACATAATCAGGAGCACATTGCGCCCGAATATGCTGCGCTGGCCGAGGTTTTAGCCTCCAGTCTGGCGCAGGCCGAAGATGCCGCGCATTCGCTGCACGCCACGCTGCGCAAGACCGAGCTGGACCCGGACCGACTGTCCGAGCTGGACGAACGCATGGCGCAATGGGTATCGCTGGCGCGGCGCTACAAACGTACGCCCCCTGAGCTGCCCGCCCTGCTGGACAGCTGGAAAACCGAGCTGGCCCGGCTCGATGCCGCCGCCGACACCGACAAGCTAGAAGCCGCCGAGCGCCAGGCGCACAAGACCTATCTGGCCGAGGCCCAGGCACTGACCAAGGCCCGCACCCTCGCTGCCCCGAAGCTGGCCAAGGCCATCACCCTGGCGATGCAGGGCCTGGGCATGCAGGGCGGCCAGTTCCAGGTGGCACTGCAAAAAACCGAGCCCAGCGCCAGCGGCATGGAAGAGGTGCAGTTCCTGGTGGCCGGCCACGCCGGCAGCACGCCGCGCGCGGTGGGCAAGGTGGCCTCTGGCGGCGAGCTGTCGCGCATCGCCCTGGCCATTGCCGTCACCACCAGCGAATTGGGCACGGCGCAAACATTGATTTTTGACGAGGTGGATTCCGGCGTGGGCGGCGCCGTGGCCGAGACCGTAGGCCGGCTGATGAAGCAGCTAGGCCGCGACCGCCAGGTGCTGGCCGTTACCCACCTGCCCCAGGTAGCGGCCTGTGCCGACCACCACCTGGTGGTGGCCAAGCAGCACGACGGCAAAAGCACGGTCAGCAGCGTGGCCTTGGTGCAGGGCGAGCAGCGCGTGGCCGAGGTTGCGCGCATGCTGGGCGGTGAAAAACTATCCGGCACCACCTTGGCACACGCCAAGGAAATGCTGGGCCCCACCTACTCCTAAGCGCCATGAAACTTGAAATCATCCTCATCACCGGCATGTCCGGCTCGGGCAAGTCGGTCGCCCTGCATGCGCTGGAAGACGCGGGCTACTACTGTGTGGACAACCTGCCACCCGAGCTGCTGCTGAGCTTTGCCAAGCTGGAGCAGACCCAGGGCGCACAGAAGGTGGCAATTGCCATGGACGTGCGCAGTGCCACCTCGCTGCCCCTGGTGCCGCAGTACCTGTCCACGCTGCGCAAAAGCGGCGTCACGGTCAAATCATTGTTTCTGGACGCCACCACCGACACCCTGGTGCAGCGCTACTCCGAAACCCGGCGTAAGCACCCGCTATCGCGCTCAGACCAGGTAGACCAGCAGCACGCACTGGTGGAGGCCATCGAGCTGGAGCGCGAGCTGCTGTCCGACCTGCGCGACCTGGCCCATGTGATCGACTCCAGCATCATCCGCCCCTCGCAGCTGCAGAGCTACATCAAGTCCCTGGTGGCCGCGCCCGATGCACAGCTGACGCTGGTGTTCGAGTCCTTCGCCTTCAAGCGCGGCATTCCTGTGGACGCGGACTATGTGTTCGACGTGCGCATGCTACCCAACCCGCACTACGAGGCCGAACTGCGCCCGCTGACCGGGCGCGATGCGCCGGTGGCCGAGTTTCTGCACAAGAGCCGCGACGTGGCGCAAATGTTCACCCACATCGAGCAATTCCTTTCGCACTGGCTGGAGCGGCTGGCGCGCGACCACCGCAGCTACGTCACGGTGGCGGTGGGCTGCACCGGCGGGCAGCACCGCTCGGTCTATTTGGTGGAGCAATTGGCCGCGGCGTTCAACACCCGCTGGGTCACCCTGAAGCGACACCGCGAACTGGACGCCCGCGCCAGCGCCCGGGGGCCGTCCAGCGAACCTACGGCAGGCGCCACTATTTTTTAAATAAAAAGTGCCTCTAGCGCAGAATATACCTGCGCTAGCAGCTACACAATCAATAGCAAATGATTTACATCAAGCTGCGGACAGCAGCTTGCGTATGGGGGCAGGCAAGCCCACCTCGGGCCAACGCGCAGCCTCTACCCAGTCGCCATCCAGGCCCGGGCGCGTGCCCAGCGGCAACTGCAGCCGCACAGGGTGAAGGTACAGGTCTTTGTGCGTCAGCACGTGTAGAAATACCGGCAGATCATCCAGCTGCGCCGCCCCGGTCGTGTCGGCCAGCGCCTCGCGGCTGTCGAACACCGGCAGGCAGTACAGGCCGGCCCACACGCCGGCATCCGGCCGGCGCTGCAGCCACACGCGGCCGGCAGCATCCTGCGCCCACAGCAGCCACCAGGATTCAGTACTGCGCTTGAGCTTGCGGGTTTTGACGGGATATTTCTCTGGCGCGCCCTCGCGCTGGGCGGTGCACACCGGCTGCACCGGACACAACAGGCAGGTGGGCTGGCGCGGCATGCAAACTGTGGCGCCCAGGTCCATCAAGCCCTGGGTATAGCGCGGCATGGTGTGCAAACCGGCCTGAGCGGGCAGTAAGGCGGTGGCCTGGTCCCACAGCGCGCGCTCATTGGCGGCCACGGCCAGGTCGGCATCAAAACCCAGCACCCGGGTCAGCACCCGCTTCACATTCGCATCCAGGATGGCGGCGCGCTCGCCATAGCAGAACGAGGCAATAGCGGCCGCCGTCGAACGGCCTATGCCGGGCAAGGTCTGCAGCAGCTCCGCTGTAGGCGGGAAGCGGCCGCCGTGCACTTCCATGACCTGCTGGGCGCAGCGGTGCAAATTGCGGGCGCGGCTGTAGTAGCCCAGGCCGCTCCACAAAGCCAGCACATCGTCCAGGCCAGCAGCGGCCAGGCTCTGCACATCCGGGAAGCGGACCAGAAAGCGCGGGAAATACTCCAATACCGAGCTCACCTGGGTCTGCTGCAACATGATTTCAGACAGCCAGACACGGTAAGGGTCCTGCGTGTTTTGCCAGGGCAGGCTATTGCGGCCATGGCTTTGCTGCCAGTGGATCACCTGCGAAGCAAACGCGGTCGCCACCGCCTGGTGCGACGCAAACGGGGGAGCGGCCTCGCGTGCGGCCAAGGCCGCCGTCATGCAGCCTCGGGCCGGGGCGGCAAATGCGCACTGGCGGTGGAAATAAAGTACGAGGTCAACAGCTGCAGGCGGGTGTCGAACTGGCCCAGCACCGCTTCCTGCGCCTCGATTTCGGCAACCCGCTCATCCAGGCCGCCGGCGGCTTCCTGGATGCGGTCTATGGCTTCTATGCGCCGCACAAAGCTTTTTTGCCGTTCTTTGAGCTGGTCGTCCAGCTGGGCGGCGGCAGATTTGCTCCACAGCTCCACATCGCCAAACGCCGACTCGAAAACCAAGCGCAGGCGCGCGGTCAATGCCCGCACCAGCCTCTCGACAAACTCGGGCTGGGCCAGCTTCATCACATTGCGCAGGCCCAGGTACTGAATATGGCTGTTCTCGATCTGGTCCAGCTCGCCCTGGTAGTGCGGCACATCGGGCATGCCATACAGCTGCAAGGAGAAGCTGTATTCGGCATTCAGCTGGCGGAAGGTGCCTTCCAGCATCTGCTGCATCTCCTGCGCCAAGGCCTGGGCGCGGGCCAGGTTGTCACGCAGCCGGGTAAAGGTGGCGGTGTACACGCCCTTGGCGCCCAGCTTCAGGCCGGGCTGGCGCAGGGCCTGGGCCAGCAATGCCATTTCGGCCTTCACCGCGCGGCTGCCCAGCAACGCAAACACTTCACTCAGCAGGCGGTGCTGCACGGAGCGCACGGCCTGTATCTTGGTGCTGCCCATCTCGAAAGCGCGCTTTTCCTGCTCGATGCGGGAGCGCATGTTTTTCACTACCACCGTGTTCTTGCCGCCCAGCCCCTGCAACTCCTGCTTTTGCTCGGCCAGGTCGCGGCGGCGGATGTGCAGCACACGACCTGTTTCCTTGCGTAAATCAGAAATGCCGCGCGATAACTCGTCGCGCAAGATGGCATGGCGCTGGCCCAGAATGCCTTCACTGAGCGCTGTCTCCAGCAGAGGCAGGCCGCTGGCTTCCAGCAGGGCCGCGTTGGCGCCGATCTTGGCCACCAGGCCCTTCTGGGCCGACACGGCCAATACGCGCTCCACCGCCACGCCCAGCAGCGCGGCCGACTCGGCACGCTGGCGGTCGATCTGTGTCTGTAGCTGTTCAGCTGAGCTCAGCGTATCCCATAAGGTGTCAACCTTGTTCAGCACGACCAGGCGCGCATGGCTGTTTTCGCCATCCAGGCCCAGGTGCTCTCGCCATACTGCCAGGTCGGACTTGGTCACGCCGGTGTCGGCCGCCAGCATGAAGACCACGGCATTGGCCTGGGGGATCAGGTTGACGGTCAACTCGGGTTCGGCGCCAATCGCATTTAGCCCAGGCGTATCCAGAATCACCAGGCCTTGGGCCAGCAGAGGGTGCTCCACATTCACCACGGCATGCCGCCAGCGCGGCACTTCCACCTTGCCTTCGGCGTCGAGCACGGGGTTGTCCTCAGGCACTTCGTCATGCCAGAAGCCCAGGGCACGGGCCTCGGACTGGCTTACCCGGCGGACTTCGGTGACCTTTTCCAAAGCGTGGGCCAGATGTTCGGCGTTGTCCACGTCCAGCTCGAACTGGGTCCACTTGTCAGGCGACTGGCGCCATTCGGCCAAGGACTGGGGCAGCAGGCGGGATTCGATGGGCAGCAGGCGCAAGCTGGGCGGCGTGCCGACATCGAAACGCAGCTCGGTCGGGCACATAGTGGTGCGGCCGGCGCTGGCGGGCATGATGCGCCGCCCGTAGCCAGCGAAAAACAGAGCGTTGATCAGCTCCGACTTGCCGCGTGAAAACTCGGCCACGAAGGCCACGGTGACCTTGTCGCTGCGCATCTGCTCTTCCAGACGCTGCAGGCGGGCCTCAACCCCGGCGTCCATCAAGGCGTGCTCTTTCATCCAGGCTGAAAGCAGCTTCAAGCGCAGCACGAATTCGCGTCGCCAGGCCGCGTATTCGCCTAATTGTTGATTGATGGAGGTCACCACGGTGGGCTGTGCTTTACATAGGGCGTTAAAAAATCAATATAGCACCGCCTGGCACCGTAATTTGCGGGCACTAGCGCTTTTGGCATTGCGGACAGAAATAGGTAGACCGCTGGCCTTGTCGCAGGAGCTGTATTGTGCTGCCACAAGCCCGGCATGGCAGGCCCTGGCGGTCATAGACCATCGCCTCCAGCTGAAAATACCCGCTTTCACCGTGGGCATTGGAGAAGTCGCGCAAGGTGCTGCCGCCTTTCAGCACGGCGCGCGCCAGCACTGTGCGCACCGCCTCGTGCAGCCTGGCCACCCGCGCACGGCCTATGCTGGACGCTTTGGTCGTAGGGCGGATACCGGCCAAGAACAGCGCCTCGGAGGCATAGATATTGCCGACCCCCACCACCACCTCACCCGCCAGCAGTACCTGCTTGATGGCCGTCTTGCGCGCGTGCAGACCCGCGTAGAACGCAGCCAGGGGGAAATCGTCGCCCAGCGGCTCCATACCCAGGTGCCCCAACAACTTGGTCGCAACCGGTGCATCCTGGCTGTCGGCATACACCACGGCGCCGAACCGGCGCGGGTCGTGCAAACGCAGCGTGCCCCGGCTGGTGAACAGGTCGCAGTGGTCATGCACCCCGGCAGGCGGCAACTCAGATGCGAAATGCAAGCTGCCAGACATGCCCAGATGCAACAGGAGCAGGCCACGGTCCAGGTCCAGCAGCAGGTATTTGCCGCGCCGACGCACCTGCAGCACCGTGCGCCCCTGCAGCAAAGAGGTGTCGCAGCCCAAGGGCCAGCGCAGCGGCTTGCCCATACGCAGCTGCTGTATGCGTGCGCCCTGGATGCGATCGGCAAAACTCAGTCGGGTGACTTCCACCTCAGGTAATTCGGGCATGGCGTGCAGGGATTCAGGTAAAGTATTTTCAAGGGCAAGGGTGGCAAGCCCCCTATAAGCAGTAAGTTCGCAGGCTTGGATTATTATGAGCCGATGAAGCGATTCCAACGTTTAGCCGCCACCAGTCTTGCCACACTGGCCCTGATCACAGGTAGTTTGCCCGCACAGGCGCAAACACCTGGCACCCCCTCTACGGAGCCGGCACAGTCTGCATTGAATGGCGAGCTGTTCTACATTCTGCTGCTGGGTGAACTGAATGCGGCAGGCGGTGAGCCCGGCTACGCCTACCAGCTATATCTGGAAGGCGCACGCAAAGCCGACGACGCCAGCCTGTACCAGCGGGCCATCGAAATTGCGCTGCAGTCCCGCTCAGGTGATGCCGCGCTGCAAGCCGCACGCGCATGGAACAAGGCCCAACCCTATTCCCGCGAAGCCAACCGCTACGTATTGCAAATACTGTTGGCGCTGAACCGTGTCGCTGACACCGCCGAACCACTGAAAAACGAACTGGCCATGGCCCCGGCCATGGAGCGGGCCGCGGCCATCAACGCCATACCTCCGAGCTACGCACAAAGCTCTGACAAGAAACAGGCTGCCAGCGTGGTGGAAACGGCGTTGGCAGACTACCTCGCCAGCCCCAGCGTAGGCGCAAATGCCTGGACCACCGTGGGCCGCATGCGCCTGGCTGCAGGCGACAGCACAGGCGCCCTGGATGCCGCACGCCGCGCCCAGGAAATCGACCGCAACGCCCCAGGCCCCGCCATGCTGGCTCTTGAAATGATGGGGCCCCAAACGCCTTTGGCCGAACCCATCGTGCAGCACTATATGGCCGGCCAACCGGCGCCAGAGCTGCGCATGAGCTATGCACGGGTGTTGATCGACGGACAACGCTTCGACGATGCAAGTGCACAAGCCAAGCTACTGACCGAGCAAAACCCCGACTTTGCCGACGGCTGGCTGTTGCAAGGCAGTCTGCAGCTACAAGACAAGCAGCTTGCAGCGGCCGAAACCTCTTTCAAGCAATTCGTGGCACTGGCCCAACCCTTGCCCGCAGGAGAAGCTCGCACCCGTGGCTTGGCACAGGCCTATTTATCCCTGGCCCAGATCGCCGAAAGCCATAAGGACTACGCCGGGGCAGACGCCTGGCTGCAGAAAATCGACGACGGACAAGACCGTGTCGCAGTACAGGGCCGCCGGGCAAGCCTGCTGGCCAAGCAGGGCAAGCTGGCGCAAGCCCGCGCATTGCTGCAAGCGCTGCCGGAACAAAGCCCCACGGACGCACGGCAAAAGCTGGTGGCCGAAGTACAGCTGCTGCGCGACAACAAGCAATACAAAGCGGCCTACGAGCTGATGGCCGCCGCCATCAAACAATCGCCCGACGACACCGACCTTCTCTACGACCAGGCCATGCTGGCCGAAAGACTCAACAAGCTGGATGAGATGGAGCGCCTGCTGCGCCAGTTGATTCAACTCAAGCCGACTTACCACCATGCCTATAACGCACTGGGCTATTCCCTGGCGGACCGCAACATCCGGCTACCGGAAGCCCGGGACTTGATACGCAAGGCCCTGGAGTTCGTGCCCAACGATCCCTATATTTCCGACAGCATGGGCTGGGTGGAATTCCGCATGGGTAACCAAACCGAAGCTTTACGCGTGCTGGACTCTGCCTACAAGGCGAAGCCCGACGCCGAAATTGCCGCCCACCTGGGTGAAGTCCTGTGGGCCATGGGCCAACGCGAACGAGCTACCAGCATCTGGAAAGAAGGGCTGCAACTCAATGCCGACAACGAAACACTGCAGGAAACCCTCAAGCGCCTGCACGTAAAACTTTGAAGCAACTCACTCGCCGCCGGGGTCTGTTGCTGTGCATGGCGCTGCTCAGCGGCTGCGCCCATCTCGGCACCACCACACAGCGCACCGAAGGTGCCCCATTCTGGAGTGGCCGCCTAGCATTGCAGGTGGAAGGTTCTGCCGCCCAGTCTTTCTCGGCGGGCTTTGAACTCAAAGGCTCAGCCCAAACAGGCGAACTCAACCTGTTTAACCCGCTAGGCGGAACCGTTGCCCGCATGGCCTGGCAGCCCGGCACCGCCACATTGCTGGCACGCGGCGAAACACGCCAGTTTGACTCGTTGGCAACCCTGGTAGAGCAAGCCACGGGCGCACCGTTGCCCGTCGCGGCGCTGTTCGACTGGCTGCGTGGCGACAATACCCCCATAGCCGGCTGGCAAGCCGACCTGTCGCAGCTGGCCGACGGGCGCCTGAACGCGGTGCGCAGCAAGCCCCAACCCACAGCCACGCTGCGGGTCGTCATCGACCAATAAACATGCAAGCCCTGTACGACGTAGCCGCCCCAGCCAAACTGAATCTTTTTTTGCACATCACCGGCCGCCGTGAAGACGGCTACCACCTGCTGCAATCCGTCTTCATGCTGATCGACTGGTGCGACACCATGCACTTCGAGTTGCGCAGCGACGGCCAGCTCAGCCGCGAAGATCTCAGCACCCCATTGCCGCCAGACGATCTGGTGTTACGCGCAGCCCGGGCCTTGCAGGCAGCCACCGGCACCCGGCAAGGTGCACACATCGGCGTGCACAAAGACATACCCGCGCAGGCCGGCATGGGCGGCGGCTCATCAGATGCAGCGTCGTGCTTGCTGGCATTGAACCGCCTGTGGAACTTGAAACTCAGCGTAATCCAGCTGCAGGCCATCGCTTTGCCACTGGGTGCCGACGTGCCATTTTTTGTGGGTGGCCGCAACGCCTGGGTCGAAGGCATTGGCGAAAAAATCACCCCACTGTCTCTGCCACCCAGCCGCTTTCTGGTCGCCAAACCCCCCGAAGGATTGGATACGAAATTAATTTTTTCTTCGCCAGATCTAAAGCGCAATTCAGACCATGCTATACTCGCAGGCTTTGCTGCTAGGCCACTTCACTTCGGTGAAAACGCCTTGCAGCCAGTCGCAGAAAATCTTTGCCCTGCTGTAAAACAAGTCCTTGAGTGGCTTGGAGGCAAAGGTTTACATGCTAGAATGACTGGCTCAGGAAGCGCGGTATTTGCGCCGATGCCAAACGATGTAGGTGTGACAGATGCGCCAAGCGCCTGGAGCATTCGCAAGTGCAGCAATATGGATGTTCATCCTCTGGTGGGTTGGGCATCCAGCGATGGTTAATCGGTTGACAGCGTCACGCTGTTGACCCGTGTAGGGGAGTCGCCAAGTTGGTTAAGGCACTGGATTTTGATTCCAGCATGCGAAGGTTCGAATCCTTCTTCCCCTGCCAAATATTTTGAACCTGCGGATGTTCAAAATATGCACACAGTCAATTCATCGCAAAGACGTTCATGCAGCCCCACCACACTGATTTCATGATTTTCACCGGCAATGCCAATCCTGGCATGGCCTCCGATATTGCCAAACATTTGGGCATCTCACTGGGCGCAGCCCGCGTGGGTCGCTTCTCGGATGGCGAAGTAACCGTTGAAATCAACCAGAACGTGCGCGCTCGCGACGTTTTCGTGGTGCAAAGCACATGCGCGCCGACCAATGAAAACCTGATGGAATTGCTGATCATGGTCGATGCGCTCAAGCGTGCATCGGCAGAGCGCATCAGCGCCGTGATCCCGTATTTCGGCTATGCCCGGCAAGATCGCCGTCCCCGCTCGGCACGCGTGCCCATCACCGCCAAGGTAGTGGCCAATATGCTGCAGGCCGTGGGCGTGGAACGCGTACTGACCATGGATCTGCATGCCGACCAGATCCAGGGGTTCTTCGACATTCCGGTCGACAATATTTACGCGTCGCCCGTTTTGCTGGGTGATCTGCGCCAAAAAAATTACGAAGACCTGATCGTGGTCTCGCCTGACGTGGGTGGCGTGGTGCGCGCACGCGCGCTGGCCAAGCAATTGGGTTGCGACATGGCCATCATCGACAAGCGCCGCCCCAAGGCCAATGTCAGCGAAGTGATGCACGTGATCGGTGAAATCGATGGCCGCAACTGCGTCATCATGGACGACATGATCGACACAGCGGGCACCCTGGTGAAAGCCGCCGAAGTATTGAAGGAGCGCGGCGCCAAGAAGGTCTATGCCTATTGCACGCACCCTATTTTCTCTGGCCCCGCCATCGAACGCATTGCCAATGGCTCTGCACTCGACGAAGTGGTGGTGACCAACACCATTCCGCTCAGCCCGGCTGCTGCGGCATGTTCCAAAATTCGTCAACTCACCGTGGCACCGCTGATCGCAGAAACGATTCAACGCATTGCCAATGGCGAGTCGGTCATGAGCTTGTTCTCGGACCAGGACAGCGCGTTTTAAGGCTGCATCCCAGCAGCCTCCCCTATTTGTTCTGAACAGGACAAAAAGCAGACCGGTGTGCACTGTGCCCACCGGTTTTTATGAAACCGGAGTGACACTGGTCGCGGTGCACTCTTACAGGAGTTAGTTATGAAATTCGTCGCTTTTGAGCGCGCAAAGCAGGGCACGGGTGCGAGCCGCCGTCTCCGCATTACCGGCCGCACCCCCGGCATCGTTTACGGTGGCGCTACGCCTGCCAGCCAGATCGAAGTCGATCACAACGCGCTGTGGCACGCCCTGAAAAAGGAAACCTTCCACTCCACCATTCTGGACATGGAATTGGCTGGCAAGGAAAGCAAGGTTCTGCTGCGCAACGTGCAAATGCACCCCTTCCGTCAGCTGATCCTGCACGTTGACTTCCAACGCGTGGAATCCGACACCAAGCTGACCATGAAAGTGCCACTGCACTACAGCGGCCAGGAAGTGTCCCCCGCTGTGAAGACGGAAAACTGCTTGGTCACCCCCGTGGTGACCGAGCTGTTGATTTCCTGCCTGCCTGCCGATCTGCCTGAGTTCATCGCTGTGGACCTGAGCGGCCTGACCAAGGGCTCTTCCTTGCATGCCAAGGACCTGACCCTGCCCAAGGGCGTGTCGGTTGTGACCCGCGGCAAAGAAAACCCCGCCCTGGTGTCCGTCGTGGCTCTGGCCGAAGAAGTGGCAGTGGACCCCGCTGCCGCTGCTGCTGCACCCGCCAAGGGCAAGGCCGGCGCCAAGCCAGCCAAGAAGTAATCCACTTCTTAGCCTTGCACAACGGCCCACCTCGGTGGGCCGTTTTTGTTTCTGCTTCGGGATAATCTGCGCATGATCAAATTGTTTGTTGGCCTGGGAAACCCCGGCCCCGAATACGAGGCGACCCGCCACAACGCCGGTTTCTGGTGGATAGATGCCTTGGCACAAGAGCTGAAAACCAGCCTGCAGCCAGATAAAAGTTATTACGGCTTTGTGGCCCGCACGGTAGTGGACGGGGAGCCGCGCTGGCTGCTCAAGCCACAGACCTTCATGAACCTGTCTGGCAAATCGGTGGCGGCATTGGCCCGCTTCTTCAAAATTCAGCCGGCCGAGATTCTGGTGGTGCACGACGAGTTGGACGTGGTCCCCGGCCAGGCCAAACTCAAACTAGGCGGCAGCCATGCGGGCCACAACGGCCTTCGCGACATCCACGGCCAACTGGGCAGCCCGGACTACTGGCGGCTGCGCATCGGCATAGGCCACCCCGGGTCCAGGGAAGAAGTCGCCAACTGGGTACTCAAAAAGCCCTCAGCGGAGCACCGCCATGCCATCGAAGACAGCATGCACCGCGCACTGAAAGCCGTGCCAGCCCTGCTGGCCGGCGATATGAACAAGGCCACCATGGCCATCCACACCACCAAACCGCCACGGCCCAAGCCGGAGCGTCCGCCGGAAACCCCAAAAGCACCAGAGGCTCCGGCGACCCCTGACAAGAGCTAGGGCTTGGCGATACCGGCCTGCAGCCGCCGGTATTTCTGCAGCAGGGTTTCCTTGTCTTCCACAAAATCCGGGTTCACCGGAATGCAGGAGACAGGGCAGACCTGCACGCACTGCGGTTCGTCGAAATGGCCCACGCACTCGGTGCACTTGTGCGGGTCGATCTCGTAGATCTTCTCGCCCAGGTAGATCGCATCATTCGGGCACTCGGGCTCACACACATCGCAGTTGATGCATTCATCGGTGATGATCAAAGCCATGGCGCTGTCCCGTAATTCATATGCGGATGGTAGGTCACACGCCCGCCAAAGCGCCGCGCATGCTGTCAATCACCGCCTTGTAATCAGGGTTGCCGAAAATCGCGCTGCCCGCCACAAATGTATCGGCGCCAGCCGAAGCCACACGCGCAATGTTGTCGGTCTTGATACCGCCGTCCACTTCCAGGCGGATGTCCTTACCAGATGCCTCGATACGCTTGCGCGCCTGCTCAATCTTGCGCAGGGCCGAGTCGATAAAGCTTTGTCCGCCGAAACCCGGGTTGACGCTCATGATCAGGATCAGGTCGATATCGTCAATGACCCAATCCAGCACGTCCAACGGCGTGGCGGGGTTAAAGACCACGCCGGCCTGGCAGCCCTTGGACTTGATGGCCTGCACGCTGCGGTGCACATGGCCCGAGGCTTCGGGGTGGAAGCTGATCAAGGAAGCCCCCGCATCGGCAAACGAAGCGGCCAGCGCATCCACGGGCTGCACCATCAAATGCACGTCAATGGGCACTGGCGTGCCGTCGGGCTTTTTGGCGTGCGGCTTCAGGGCGCTGCAGATCATCGGCCCGAAGGTCAGATTGGGCACGTAATGGTTGTCCATCACGTCAAAATGGATCCAGTCAGCACCGGCCTGGATGACATTTTTAACCTCATCGCCCAGGCGGGCGAAGTCGGCGGACAGGATCGAGGGGGCGATGCGGTAATTTTTCATGGGCCGTATTTTCGCAGGCCTTGCCCGGCAAGGGCCAAAACGGCGCTGTACGATGCCGCCATGCCCAAATACCAGTTCACCATCGAAGCGGTACCGCAGTACCTGCCGGAGCAGTCCGCGCCCGCGCAATCCGTGTTCAGCTTCGCCTACACCATCACCATCCGCAACACCGGCAGCGTAGCGGCGCAGCTGATCTCGCGCCACTGGAACATCAGCGATGCCAACGGCCATCTGCAAGAGGTCAAAGGCCTGGGCGTAGTGGGCCACCAGCCGCTGCTGCAGCCCGGTGAATCCTTCCAATACAGCAGCGGCTGCCAGCTGCGCAGCAGCACCGGGGCGATGCGCGGCAGCTACTTCTTTGTGGCCGAAGACGGCGAACGCTTCGACGTACCTATTCCCACCTTTGTGCTCGACTCCACTGGCGACAGCGGCCTGCCCGCATCGCACACCCTGCACTGAGCGCCAGCATGGGCGAATTCGACCTGATCCGCCGCTACTTCACCCGGCCCACGCCGCGCGCGGTGCTGGGCGTGGGCGATGACTGCGCCCTGCTGCAGCCGCGCCCCGGCATGCAGCTGGCCATCTCCAGCGACATGCTGGTCGAAGGCCGGCACTTTCTGTCCACCGTGGACCCGGCGGCGCTAGGCCACAAGGCACTGGCAGTGAACCTCAGCGACCTGGCGGCCTGCGGCGCCCAGCCCCTGGCCTTCACCCTGGCCCTGGCCCTGCCCAATGCCGACGCTGCCTGGCTGGAACCGTTCTCGCAAGGCCTGCTGGCCTTGGCCGACGCCCACGGCTGCGAACTGGTGGGCGGCGACACCACGCGCGGACCCTTGAACATCTGCATCACCGTCTTTGGCGAAGTCCCCCCTCGCCAGGCGCTGCTGCGCTCCGGCGCGCACGTGGGTGACGACCTGTACGTCAGCGGCACGCTGGGTGACGCACGAATGGCGCTGGAAGTTTTTCGCGGCACGCTGTCGCTGCCCGAAGCGGCCTTTACCCAGGCCCGCCAGCGGCTGGAGCGCCCCACACCCCGGGTGGCGCTGGGCCTGGCGCTGCGCGGCGTGGCCAGTGCGGCCGCCGACATCAGCGACGGCCTGCTGGGCGACCTGGGCCACATCCTGCAAGCCTCCGGCGTGGGCGCCGTGGTGGATGCCGATATCGCTACAGGTTTAATAGCTACTCGCGCAGATATCTCCTGCGCTAGCGGCAGTTTTAGCCTGGAAAAGCAAAGAGAGTACGTATTGGCCGGCGGCGACGACTACGAGCTGGTCTTCACCGCCCCCGCAAGCGCACGCCAAGCCGTGCAAGCCGCCGCCACACAAGCCCAGACCCCGGTGACCCGCATCGGCCAAATAGAGCCCCGCACGGCGCAGGGACCGGCCATCCGCCTGGTGGATGCCCACGGCCAGGCATTGCAGCTGGCGCTGGCCGGCTTCGACCACTTCGGCTAAGGGTATTCACGCAGAACCGCCTGCATGCGTAAACTGTGGCGCATGAACGAAGCTGATGTCATCCGCCAAATACTGACCCATGCCCGCACCATCGCGGTCGTGGGTCTGTCGCCCAACCCGGGCCGGGCCAGCCACGACGTTGCCAGCACCATGCAGTCGCGGGGCTACCGCATCATTCCGGTCAACCCGGTGACGGATGCGACCGAGATCCTGGGTGAAAAGGTCTACCCCAGCCTGAAAGCCGCCGCGCAGGAGCACACCATCGAGGTGGTGAACTGCTTCCGCAAGAGCCAGGACATCCCGCCCATCGTGGAAGAGGCCATTGCCATAGGAGCCAAGGCGGTGTGGATGCAGCAGGGCATCGCCCACCGCGAAGCCGCCAAGCGCGCCACGACCGCCGGACTGCGGGTGGTGCAGAACAAATGCATCAAGACGGCGCACACCGTGCTGTCCGCGCGCGGAGTCATTTAGCTGACCCCCAGGCTACAGTGCTGCGCACTTTTCGCCCCCCCTCGCATCGGTTTGAAAAAACGATGCGACACGCAGGGGGCGATTCCAGCGGCCTGGCAAAGCCAGTTCCGCGGAATCCCTGGAAGGGATGTATAGCCACAGGGGTTTATGCGTTTGAGGCCGCTAGCGCCGATTGAACCTGCTGCTGCAGCTATTTAATCCATAGCATGAGAAAGCGGCCCAGAGAGTGCGAGACCGGTGCGTTAAGCTTCTAGGTTTAGCCCGCCCTCCACCGCCATGTCCTTCGCCCCGCTCCAGAACGATAGCTTCCTGCGCGCCTGCCTACGCCAGTCCACCGACCACACCCCCGTCTGGCTGATGCGCCAGGCCGGCCGCTACCTGCCCGAATACCTGGCCACCCGTGCCAAGGCCGGCAGCTTCATGGGCCTGGCCACCAACACCGACTACGCCACCGAAGTCACGCTGCAGCCGCTGGAGCGCTACCCGCTGGACGCGGCCATCCTGTTCAGCGACATCCTGACCGTGCCCGACGCCATGGGCCTGGGCCTGAGCTTTGCCCAGGGCGAAGGCCCACGCTTCGCCCACGCAGTGCGCGACGAGGCCGCCGTGGCCGCGCTGCAGGTGCCCGACATGGACAAGCTGCGCTATGTGTTCGACGCCGTCACCTCCATCCGCAAGGCCCTGAACGGCCGCGTGCCACTGATAGGCTTCTCCGGCAGCCCCTGGACGCTGGCCTGCTACATGGTCGAGGGCAAGGGCTCGGACGACTACCGCCTGGTCAAGAGCATGCTGTACAGCCGCCCGGACCTGATGCACCGCATGCTGCAGGTGAATGCCGACGCGGTGGCTGCCTACCTGAACGCCCAGATCGAAGCCGGCGCCCAGGCGGTGATGATTTTCGACAGCTGGGGCGGCGTGCTGGCCGATGGCGCGTTCCAGCAATTCAGCATGGCCTATACCCAGCAGGTGCTCAAGCAACTCAAGACCGAGCACAACGGCCAACGCATTCCGCGCCTGGTGTTCACCAAGGGCGGTGGCCTGTGGCTGGACGAGATGGCCGGCCTGGACTGCGAGGTACTGGGCCTGGACTGGACGGTGAACCTGGCCAAGGCGCGCGCTCTCGTTGGCGGCAGCAAAGCATTGCAAGGCAATATCGATCCGAACGTGTTGTTCGCGCCGCCAGCGCAGATAGAAGCCGAGGTGGACAAGGTGGTGCAAAGCTTCGGCCGGCCCCATCAGGGCGCCGGCACCGGGCCGACACACATCTTCAACCTGGGCCATGGCATCAGCCAGTACACACCGCCAGAGCATGTGGCCGCGCTGGTGGCCGCTGTGCACCGGGCTTCGCACCGAATCCGGGCCTAAATAGCGGCCCTGCACGCGAAAAATAGTTTTGGCAAGCCCCAGTTATGCACAAAACTTGTGCTTGCCCTTTGGTGAAGCGGCCGTAAAGCAGCAAGCCGCTATAAAACGAATAGCGCACGTAAGTGGTTGATTTATATAGTCATCTGAAAATGCTTTTTTTACAGGCAAAGTGTTGAGAGCCTTGATTTACGGGCCTTTACAGAGCCCCCGCTTGGGATATCAACAAAGTTATCCACAGCTTCTTGGGATAGCTTTCAAATCATTTGTAAATCAAGCACTTAGGCTCCAATCCACAAGTTTTCGTGAACAAACGCACATAAGCTGCACCCTCCACCACCCCACATGTCCCACCGGCTTTCCGTCGTTGTCCAAACCCCCGCCCACAGCGCACTGTCCGGCCCGCTGACCTACAGCCACGCCACGCCGCTGCCACCCGGCAGCCTGGTGCGGGTGCCACTGGGCAAGCGCGAAACCCTAGGCGTGGTGTGGGATGTAATGCCCGAGGAAAGCGAATTCGAGATCCGCCCCCTCAGCGCGGCGCTGGACGGGCTGCTGCCGCTGAACGCCGCCTGGCGCGGCCTGGTGCAGTTTGCCGCCCAGTACTACCAGCGCGCCGTGGGCGAGGTGGCGCTGGCCGCCCTGCCCCCGCAATTGCGCGAACTGGACACCACCCAACTGGCACGCCGACTCAAGCGCCCACCGATTGGTGCAGCAGCAGGAACCGAAAACGCTACACATTCCGCAGCACTCAGCGCAGAGCAGGCGAGCGCCATTGCCGAATTTGATGCACAAGCCGGGCCGTTCCTATTGTTCGGCGCCACCGGCAGCGGCAAGACCGAGGTGTACCTTCAGCTGGTGCAAAGCCTGCTGGCCCGCGACCCCACCGCCCAGGCGCTGGTGATGGTGCCCGAGATCAACCTCACGCCGCAGCTGGAGGCGCGTTTCCGCGAACGCTTCGAGCCGCAGTATGGCGCCGCCTCGGTGGTATCCATGCACAGCGGCATGACGCCGCCGCAGCGCCTGAAGAGCTGGATGGCGGCCCACCATGGCACGGCCCGCATCGTGCTGGGCACGCGCATGGCGGTGTTTGCCTCCATGCCGCACCTGAAACTCATCGTGGTGGACGAAGAGCACGACCCCAGCTACAAGCAGCAGGAAGGCGCCCGCTACTCGGCGCGCGACCTGGCCGTCTACCGCAGCCAGCTGGAAACCCGCCTGGCCACCCAGGCCGACGCCGCAGCCACGCCCTGCAAGGTGCTGCTGGGCTCGGCAACGCCCTCGCTGGAGAGCTGGCACCACAGCCGCCCGGCCGCGGAGGGCGGCCGCTACGTGCGCCTGTCCATGCCCAGCCGCATAGGCGCCGGCGCCCTGCCCAAGGTGCGGCTGGTGGACATGAATCTGCAGCAGAAGAAAACCGTGTTCTCGCCCCCGCTGCTGGCCGCCATCCAGCAGCGGGTTGAGCGCGGCGAGCAAAGCATGGTGTTTTTGAACCGGCGCGGCTACGCCCCGGTGCTGGCCTGCAGCGCCTGCGAGTGGAAGAGCGAATGCCCGCACTGCAGCGCCTACCGCGTGTTCCACAAGATCGACCGCAGCCTGCGCTGCCACCACTGCGGCTACGCCGAGCCGGTACCACGCGCCTGCCCGACCTGTGGCAACCCCGACATCTCGCCCGTAGGCCGGGGCACCGAGCGGCTGGAAGAACATCTGGCCGAGCTACTGGTCAACCTGCGCCGCCCCGACGGCGGAGCTGTGGTGGTGGCGCGCATAGACGCCGACAGCACCAAGGCCAAAGGCGCGCTCGAAGCCCAGCTGGACCAGGTGCACACTGGCGCGGTGGACGTGCTGGTCGGCACGCAGATGATTGCCAAGGGCCACGACTTTCGCCGCATCACCCTGGTGGCGGCTATCAACCCGGACGGCGCGCTGTTCTCCAGCGACTTCCGCGCGCCGGAGCGACTCTTCAGCCTGCTGATGCAGGCCGGGGGCCGCGCCGGCCGCGACGCCGCCCATAGCGCGGCCAGCGAGATGTGGGTGCAGACCGAGCACCCCACCCACCCGCTGTTTACCGCGCTGCGCCAGCACGACTACCCAGCGTTCGCGCAGAGCCAGTTGGGCGAGCGCCTGGGGGCCGGCATGCCGCCCTTCAGCTACCAGGCCCTGGTGCGGGCCGAGGCGCGCACGCAGGAGGCCGCCCAGGCCTTCCTGACCCTGGCCAGTGCCGCAGCCTGCGATGTGCCTGATGCCGACCGCGTCACGCTCTACCCCGCCGTGCCCATGGGCGTACAGCGGGTGGCGAATGTCGAGCGCGCCCAGATGCTGGTGGAAAGCCCATCGCGCCAGGCGCTGCAACGCTTCTTGTCGACCTGGCAAGCCGTGCTGCGCGCCACCCGCAGCCAGCCCGAAGCCAAGGGGCTGATCCGCTGGGCGATTGACGTCGATCCATTAGGGATTTAAAAGAAATCGGGCTCTGGCGCAGGTAGTACTTGCGCAAGCAGCTATCAAAACTGCAGCAGACCTAAGCTGGCCGGTACGCCAGTTGCTGCGCCACAAATCCATCAAACGCGTCCAGCAAAGGCTGAAAGTGCCCGGCGTCGCCCTCCAGCTGGGCCAAGGCTTGGCATGTCGCCTCCAGCGTGGACAACTGGTCCGGCCGGTGCGCCTTGCGGATGCGGTAGCGCGAGGCCGGCACGTCGCGCAGGCCCAGACGCGGCAGCTGCTGCAGCGCGGGGCTTTGGTAGAGCATCTTGCGGCTTTTGCGCCAGGTGCCGTCCAGCACCACCAGGCGGATCTGCGTCGGGTCTTGCAGCGCTGCGGGGTCCAGCGCGGGTGCTGGCAGCAGGCCCAGGGCAGCGTCTTCCGGCGTGTCGGGGTAGAGCAGCACGGTGTGTTGCGGCGCAGGCCGGCTCCAGGGAGCCGTCAGCAGTGCGGCGTCCGCCAGGGCTTCGCAGACCAGCATGCGGCTGTGCGGCAGGCTCAGATGCAGCAGGCGCGCGCTGCCCTTGGCGTGGTCCACCTCCAGCGGGTGCTGCAGTACCAGCAGCTCCACCGTATGCGCGGTCGGCCGCACCCAGGCGCAGATGCAGGCGCGCTGCGGGCGCAGGCAGGCCGGGCAACGGGGGCGAGAAATGGCAGGCACAGACATGGGCGCTGGATTCTAACCAGCAAAAAACCTGCTAGCGCAGACAAAACCTGCGCCAGCAGCTATGTATTCAATAGCAAGCTACGCGACTCCACAGCCCCAAGCAGCGGCTGCTCGGGCAGGGTAAAAACCTCCACGGCGGCCACCAGCTCGTGCGCCTGGGTCTTCATGCTGCGGGCCGCTGCGGCCATTTCCTCGACCATGGCCGCGTTTTGCTGGGTCGCCTGGTCGATCTGGCCCACGGCCTGCAGGATGTGGGCCACGCCCGCGCTTTGGCCGCTGCTGGCGGCGCTGATCTCGGCCACGATGGCGGTCACCTGGCGGATCGCGTCCACCACCTCGCCCATGGTGGCGCCGGCCCTGTCCACCAGCGCCGTGCCCTGGGCGACGCGGTCCACGCTGGCGGAGATCAGCAATTTGATCTCCCGGGCCGCGTCGGCGCTGCGGCCAGCCAGGCTACGCACCTCGCTGGCCACCACGGCAAAGCCCCGGCCCTGCTCGCCGGCGCGGGCGGCTTCCACGGCGGCGTTCAAGGCCAAGATATTGGTCTGGAAGGCGATGCCGTCGATCACGCCAATGATGTCGCTGATCTTGCGCGAAGAAGCATTGATGCCCTGCATGGTGGTCACCACCTCGGCCACTACGGCACCGCCCTGCTGGGCCACCGTGCTGGCGCGCTGGGCCAACTGGTTGGCCTGGACGGCGCTGCTGGCGTTGTGCTGCACGGTAGCGCTGAGCGTATCCATGGACACGGCCGTTTCCTGCAGCGCGCTGGCCTGCTGCTCGGTACGCACGCTGAGGTGGTGGTTGCCCTGGGCGATTTCGGCACTGGCAGCCGCCACGGACTGCGCCCCCTGGCGCACATTTACCACCACAGTGGACAGGCTGGCCTGCATGGCCGCCAGGGACTGCATCACGGCGGCCACCTCGTCTCTGCCCGCCGTGTCCACGGTCTGGTCCAGGTGGCCACCGGCGACCGCCTCGGCCAAGCCGCCAGCGCGCAGCAGGGGCGCGGTGATGCCGCGCATCAGCGTCCAGCCAAACAGCACGGAGAACAGCAGGCCAAAGGCAATGGCGGCGATGCAGGCGGTGCGGATGGCGTGGTAACGCAGCACAGCGGCGTCATAGTCTTGCTGGGCCTCGTCGGTGGTCAGCTTGAGCAGGGCCACGATGTCGTTGCTGATGGGGTTGAACAAGGCGGTGAACTTGCCCAGCACCAGCACCTGGGCGGGCAGAAAGTCGTCGTCGCGCAGACGCTCCATCACCGGTTTGAGGCCCTCTTGCTGGAAGCTTTGGCGTTTCTGGGTCAGCTCCTTCACCAGGCCTGCTGCAGCGGGGGACATCGGGGTGGCGATGAAAGTATCCCAGGCCTTTTGGGATGCAGCGCTGATGGCGCCCACCTCCTGGATATTTTTGGCGACCACCAGGGGCACGGGGTCGATCAGCGTGTCGGAAATCACCTGCCGCGCGCGCATGGCCAGGAACTGGTAATTGCCCAGGGCGGCAATCGACTGCATCCGCTGCTTGTACATGGCTTCCACCACGGCGTTCGACTGGGAAATACCCAGCAAGCCGATGGCCCCCACGGCGACCAGCAGGGCCGATAAAACCCCCACGAGTACCAGCAGGCGGGTGGATATTTTGAGATTTTTCATGTGCTAACCCTGTGCAACGGGCGAGGCCAGACAAGTGCAGCCTGCTACGCCCGGAGATGTTGCGCCGCCGACGTGGCGACCTAGGGTTAGACCTTAGCGGTTGTAACTACATGTTTTTATGACAAGTCCATAAACTTGCCACACAGGCATTAAACCGCTATTTAAAACATAGCATACAGCACAGATTCCGTCTGCGCTGTGCCAGGAAAATGCTCTTGGACTTGGTGTGGTGTACGGCTAGCTGGCCTGGTTAGCCTAGTTGTTGCCAATCGGCACCAGCGCCATGTGGTCCTGCGGCAGCCGGAACACGGCCACCGCGTCCACCAGGTCTTGCGCCTGGGCGCGCATGCTGCTGGCGGCGGCCGCCATCTGCTCGACCAGCGCGGCATTTTGCTGCGTGGTCTGGTCCATCTGGGTCACGGCTTCGCCGATCTGGGACACGCCCAGGCTTTGCTCCTGGCTGGCGGAACTGATCTCGCCCATGATGCTGGTGGCACGGCGGATGGCATCCACCACCTCGGTCATGGTGGTGCCGGCTTTGTCCACCAGCAGGCTGCCCTGGGCGACGCGCTCCACGCTGGCAGAAATCAGCTGCTTGATTTCCTTGGCTGCGTCGGCCGAACGTCCAGCCAGGCTGCGCACCTCGCTGGCCACCACGGCAAAGCCACGGCCCTGCTCACCCGCGCGGGCGGCTTCCACGGCGGCATTCAGCGCCAGGATATTGGTCTGGAAGGCGATGCCGTCGATCACGCCGATGATGTCGCTGATCTTGCGCGAAGACTCGTTGATGCCCTGCATGGTGGTCACTACCTCGGCCACCACCTCGCCACCTTGCATGGCTACCTTGCTGGCACGCAGGGCCAGTTGGTTGGCTTGGGAGGCGCTGTCGGCGTTCTGCCGCACGGTAGAGCCCAGCTCTTCCATGGAAGCAGCGGTTTCCTCCAGTGCGCTGGCCTGGTGTTCGGTACGGGCCGACAGATCATGGTTGCCTTCGGCAATCTCGGCGCTGGCATTGGCCACGCTCTCCGAACCACGGCGCACCGTGGCCACCACCTGCGACAGACTGGACTGCATGGAACTGAGTGCCAGCATCACGGACGACACTTCGTCCTTACCCGTGGTGTCGATCTGCTGGCTCAGGTCGCCACCGGCCACCGCATTCGCCACCTGGCTGGCTTGCTGCAGCGGCCGGGTGATGCTGCGCATCAAGGCAAAACCAAACAGTACTGCAAACACGACACCGACAGCGATGGCGGCGATGGCAATATTGCGAATCACCAGGTACCGCGCCTCGGCATCTTGGTAATCACGCAGTGTGGCCTCTTTGGTCAGGGTCAGCAGAGCGCTGGTATTGTCCAGCAGCGGGTCGAACAAATCACCAAACTTGCGCACCACCAGCACCCGCGCCGTGGCCGTGTCTTCGCTGGCCAGAGCGGCCATTGCAGGCTGCAGCCCTTCCTGCATGATCTTCTGGTTCTGGTCGCCAATCGCCTTGATCAGCTTGCTACCCTCCGGCCCCATGGGCACCGCCGACAACGAGGTCCACACCGTATTCACCTTCTGGATATTGGCGGTGGCCTCAGCCATGGCCTTGGCAACCTTCTCCGGCACCGGCGACATCAGAGCGTTGGACACCAGCAGGCGGTTGCGCGTGGTGAGCAGCAAGAAGTCAGATACCCAGGTCTGGGTCTGCATGCGGTCCTTGTACATGGACTCGATGGCCCCATTCGACTTGGCGATCCCGAACAGACCAAGTGCGCCAATCGCCACCAGCAAGGCCGATAAAACACCGACCAATACCAGCAGCCGGGTGGAAATCTTGAGATTCTTCATGTGAGCCATCTTGCCCCGAAAATGTAAGTTAATGTTCAGAATACCTCAGCAAGCCCCGCTTCAGTCGCCCAAAGTCTGCAAACCCAGCGAACCCAGGGTAATGCCGGATATGTTTTTTGTAACCGAACCATTTTCGTTTGGATATAGCAAGCCATCCATGCCCGCGCGGTGCGCTTGACGGTCCTCCTACAATCGGCCACGACTTTTTATCCATAAGGATGCCCATGCTACTGAGTTGGTTTAACGCCAAGGATGCCCACGAATTCGGCGGCGAACTGGCGCAGTTTTTCATAGGGCAAATGCCCTTGGACCGGCCCAGCAAAGACAAAAAATTTGCGACCAAAACGCAGAATCTGCTGCTGCAGATGGACCGGCGCGTGCAGCAGTTCAAGGCCAGCCACAAGCTCAATATCTACACCCGCGCCCGGCTGGGCAACCAGTTCAAATGGACACTGAAGGACGCCGGCTATGACGATGCCTACCTGGAAGAACTAACCGAATGGCTGGTTAAACGCCTGTAAGCTTTTAGCGCACTGAACACGGTCCTGGCATGAAACATTGGCTGCAAAAATTACTCCCCTCGCGCGCACCGGCGCCCCAGGCATCCACCACCAGCGCGCAGGAACGCCGCCAGGGCAATGCCCACCTAGACCAGGGCAATCTGCAGGCCGCCATCGATTGCTACCAGCGCGCAGCTACGCTGGACCCGCAATCGGCCGACGCCTTCATCAGCCTGGGTTTTGCGCTGCAGCAGGCCGGGCAATTGCATGCGTCACTGGCCGCGTTGGCCCAGGCACGGCAACTGCAGCCACAGAACTTCGACGCCGCCTACCTGTCGGGCCAGGTCTGTGCCAGCCTGCAGCAGCCCGCCGAGGCCGTGCCGCATTTCGAACAGGCGCAGGCGCTACAGCCGGAGTTTGAGCCCCTGTATGGGGAGTTGTGCCAAGTTTTATTCCAGGCTGGCGCCCTAGAACGCGCACGCGACACAATCAACGAGGGGCTGCTACGCTACCCGCAGAATGCCGGGCTCCACCTGTTCTCGGGCAATCTGCACTTTCACCTAAAAGAATGGGCCGCCGCGCAGAGCGCCTATACCCACGCGCTGCACCTGGATCCGCACCTATCGCAGGCTTACGGCAATCTGGCCATCATGCTGCAAAACCAGGAAAACTGGCAGGAGGCTCTGGTCTATTTCGACAAGGCGCTAGACCTGGAACAACGCGAAGCCAGCTTTCACTTGGGTCGCGCGACCTGCCTTTTCCGCTTGGGGCAGGTGGAAGCGGCGCTGCAAAGTCAACTGCAGGCACTATCCATCACGCCCGAAGCAGCCGATGTGCACCAAAACCTCGGCTTTCTGTACATGCAGTTAAATCGCCGCACGGATTCCGAGCGCCACAGCCGCAAAGCATTAAACCTCAACCCAAACGATGCCAACGCGCATAGCAACCTGGGAGCGTTACAAGCATCCCTGGGTCACTTCATCGAAGCCGAAAGAAGTTTCCGGGCAGCATGCGATTTGCAGCCGTCGACCGCCGTTTTTCGCAGCAATCTAGGCGGCTGCCTGGTCCGCCAGGGGCGGCTGCCGGACGCCATTACTTGCTTTCGCAAAGCCATGCAGCTGGACCCGCGCCACGTAGAAAGTGGCAACAACCTGCTGCTCGCATTAAGCGCGGACCCCACCACGCTGGCCGCCCAATACCTGGCCGAAGCCCGGGCTTTTGGTGCGCAACTGAGTGCGATGGCGGATACCGCCTATTCTGAGTGGCCTGCCTCGGCAAATATGGCAGCCAACCAGCCGCTGCGGGTTGGATTGATTTCCTCGGATCTATGCAATGGTGCGGTCGGCTATTTTTTGGAGGGCGTGGTGGCCCACACCAACCCGGCCCGCATACAGCTGGTTGCCTACGACACCGGTACCCAGATGGATGCCCTCAGCCAACGCATGGAGCCCCGCTTTGCCCAATGGAACAAGGTTTTTGGCAAAGCCCCCCAGGACATTGCCCAAAAAATCCACGGCGATGGCATCCACATCCTGATAGACCTCAACGGACACGCGGGCGGAAATAGCCTGCCCGTGTTCGCCTTGAAGCCAGCTCCTGTACAGATCAGTTGGCTCGGCTACTGGGCCAGCACGGGCTTGCCAAGCATGGACTTTGTGCTGGCCGATACCGCCAGCGTGCCACCTGGCGAGCAAAACCAATTCACAGAAGCGGTGTACTACATGCCGCACACGCGGCATTGCTTTACCCCGCCGCACAGCGCATTGCCACTCAGCCCTGCGCCGGCTCTGCAGCAGCGGTTCATTACTTTTGGCAGCTACCAATCGCTGACCAAAATCCACGCAGCCGTACTGTCCACCTGGGGCTGCGTCTTGCGGGCTGTGCCCCACTCCAGACTGCATCTGACCAGCCATCAGGTTAGTGACGAAGCGTTCCAACAACAATTCCGAGCAAAACTGGAAGGAGCAGGCATCGATGCGTCCCGAGTTACTCTTACGGGCCCGTTGCCACGGCAAAAGTACCTGGAAAGCTATGCACACATAGATATCGTGCTTGATACCTTTCCGTACACCGGTGGAACGACCACCTGCGAAGCCTTATGGATGGGCGTGCCAACCTTAACGTTACGCGGCCATAGCATGATTGCCCGCCAGGGTGTGAGCATGCTGGGCTGCGTGGGCCTGAACGACTGGATTGCCGAAGACGAAGACGACTACGTTGCCAAGGCCTGCGCACATGCGGCGGATATCGAAGCCTTGAATACGCTGCGACTGTCTCTGCGGGGCCGCGCATTGGCGTCGGCCCTGTTCGACGCCCCCCGTTTCGCAAAGGATTGGGAAGACGCCCTGCTGGCGATGTGGAAAATCAAACAGGGCTGATACAAAAACCATAGCTGCTGGTGCAGATTCCACCTGCGCCAGCAGCCTAAAAGGCTTAAAAGCCTAGAACGGCATCTTGGGCATGCCCTTCATACCGCCCATGCGCTTGAGCATCTTCATCATGCCGCCGCCCTTCATCTTTTTCATCATTTCCTGCATCTGGCCAAACTCGTTCAGCATGCGGTTGACTTCCTGCACCTGCACACCGGCACCGGCGGCGATGCGGCGCTTGCGGGTGGCCTTGATCAGGTCGGGCTTGCGGCGCTCCAGCGGGGTCATGCTGTGGATGATGCCTTCCTTGCGGCGTATATCGCGTTCGGCCTTGTCCATGTCCATTTGACCGGCCTTGGCGGTCATCTGGGTGGGCAGCTTATCCATCAGACTGGACAGGCCGCCCATCTGCTTCATCTGTTGGATCTGGCCCAGGAAGTCATTCAGGTCAAAGCTCTCGCCGCTCTTCACCTTCAGGGCGAGCTTTTGCGCGGCGGCCATGTCCACGCCAGCCGTGACCTGTTCGACCAGGGCCAGGATGTCGCCCATGCCCAGCACCCGCCCGGCGTGGCGCTCAGCGTCAAACACTTCCAGTCCGTCGATCTTTTCGCTGGTACCGGCAAACTTAATTGGCACGCCGGTGACATGGCGCACCGACAGGGCCGCACCGCCACGCGAATCACCATCGGTCTTGGTCAGGATGATGCCGGTCAGCGGCAGGGCATCGGAGAAAGCCTTGGCGGTGTTGATCGCGTCCTGGCCCTGCATGGCATCGACCACGAACAGGGTTTCCACAGGCTTGAGCAGCGCGTGCAGGCCCTTGATTTCGTTCATCAGCACTTCGTCGATGGCCAGGCGGCCAGCGGTATCGACCAGCAGCACGTCAAAGTAGTGCTTGCGGGCGTAATCGATGGCGGCTGCGGCGATGTCGGCGGGCTTTTGGTCAGGCGTGCTGGGGAACCACTCGGCACCGGCTTGCCTGGTGACCATCTTCAGCTGCTCGATGGCGGCAGGGCGGTAGACGTCGCCGGACACGGTGAGCACCTTCTTCTTGCGCTTTTCGATCAGGTGCTTGGCCAGCTTGGCGGTGGTGGTGGTCTTACCCGCCCCTTGCAAACCGGCCATCAAAATCACGGCGGGCGGCTGGGCGGCCAGATTGATGTCGCTCACACCCTCGCCCATGGTGCGGCTGAGCTCACGGTTGACAATGCCCACCAGCGCCTGACCGGGCGACAGCGAGCCCATGACCTCCTGGCCCAAGGCTTTTTCTTTCACCCGGGCAATAAAATCGCGCACCACCGGCAGGGCCACGTCGGCCTCCAGCAGGGCCATGCGCACTTCGCGCAGCATGTCGGCCACATTGGACTCGGTGATGCGGGCCTGGCCCCGGATTTCCTTGACCAGGCGGGAGAGTTTGTCGGTGAGGGCGGAGGCCATAAGAAATTTCCGGAGAGGGTTGTGCGGGTGCTGCGCAAGGCAGGCCCGCACCAAGGACTGGGTACGGGGCGAAACGCTAAACTGTGCCCATGATTTTAACGACTGCGCCCTTCGCCAACGTGCTGCTGTGCGTGGCTGCCGCTCTGGCCTATGCGGTACCCGCGCTAGGCGCCCCGCACCTCAGCATGCGGGCCAGCAAAAGCGCGTTGTGGCTGGCTTGGCTATTGCACGGGCTGGCACTCAGCATAGGCTTGTTTGACTCGCCACCGCACTTCGGCTTTGCCCCGGCCTTATCGGTCACGGCTTGGCTGGTGCTGACGGTATATGCGGTTGAAAGCCATCTGTTCCCGCAGCTGGAGGCACGCTGGGCCCTGGCCGGACTGGGAGCGGTAGCTGTACTACTGGCCCTGTTGTTCCCGGGTAGTTCACTACACGACATCGCCTCGCCCTGGCTGCCTTTGCACTGGGCCCTGGGCATTGCGTCTTATGGCTTGTTTGCGGCGGCGGTGGTGCACGCCTGGCTGATGACCCGGGCCGAACGGCAGATGCGCAACGCCGCAGAAGCACCCAGCGGCCTACCCTTGCTGACGCTGGAACGGTTGACGTTCCGGTTGGTTACGGCGGGCTTTGTGCTGCTGTCCGCCACTCTGCTGGTGGGCTGGTTTTTTGACGAACAGCTGTATGGAGTACATGGCTGGCGATGGAGTCACAAGACCGTGTTTTCGCTGCTGTCCTGGTTGACCTTTGCGATTCTGCTGCTGGGGCGTAGCCGCTTTGGCTGGCGCGGGCGCAAAGCCGTGCGGGTGCTGTACATAGGCGCCGGCCTGCTGTTGCTGGCCTATGTGGGTTCGCAGTTTGTACTGGAAGTGGTGTTGAGGCGCGGCATATGAAGCTGTTGCTGGTCTTGCTGGCCGTGTTGTTCGGCGTATGGCTGTGGCGATCAAGGAGACTCGCCGAACGCCCCCAAGCGCCGCGCCGCCCTGCGGAGTTGCAAAACATGGTGACTTGCCGGGTCTGCGGCGTACATCTGCCGTCCCCCGAGGCCATCCACACGGCGCACGGCGCTTACTGCGGCGAAGCACACCGCAAGCAGGCAGAAGGGTGATGGCAGACACCACACCTACCCTGCAGGCCCCTGGCGCGCCGCTGGCGCTGGCACGGGTCTGGTACGGATTCATGACAGCCCGGGTCAGCATTGCGCTAGCTATTCTGCTGCTGCATGTCTCACTATGGGCTCTGGGCCAGGATGTATCACTGTGGATGCTGCTGTTCTGCGTAGGCTATTTCGCCAGCACCCTGGCGGTGCGCCTGCGCATGCACCCCAGCGGCGATGCACAGCCGCCGGCCCGCTACTGGGCCGGCACGGTCGGCGTGGATGCGCTGGTGTTCTCCATTTTGCAGCTGCTGGAGTCCAGCAGCATCAACTACAGCCCGCTGCTGGCGCTGCCAGTACTGCTGGCCGCGGTGCAGGGTTCGCGCCGCATTGCCCTGGGTACGGCGGCCGGCATGACCCTGCTGTTGCTGCTGGAAGCCTGGTGGACGTCCCACCACAGCGCGGACGGTACCGCCCGGTTGGTGCAAAGCGGGCTCACCGGCATGGGGTATTTCGTGGTTGCCTTCCTGGTCAATCAACTGGCAGCCCGACTGGAGGGCGAAGAACAGCTAGCCTTGCGCAGCCAGATGGACGCACAGCTGCAGACCCGCGTCAATGAATTGGTGATCGAAACCCTGGCCGACGGTGTGCTGGTGGTCGATATCCACGGCGCCACCCGTACCGCCAACCCGGCAGCCCGCTGGCTGCTGGGAGCAGAGGCAGGCCCTCCGCTACTCCTGTCCAGTGAGCCCGGTTGGCGCACTCTGCTGGCGCTGGCGCAAAAGACGTTTGCCACGGAGAGCCCCCAGAACGGTGACATCAGCATCCACGCGACGGGCAAAAGCCCGCGCCGCGTACGGGTCCGCACCCGCATGACGGTGGCGCAGGCCGCTCGCACGGAAAGCCTGTGCGTGCTGTTTTTGCACGATCTGCGTGAAATTGAGGCCCGGCTACGCACTGAAAAAATGGCCGCCATGGGCCGCATGTCGGCCGCCGTAGCCCATGAGATCCGCAATCCACTGGCCGCCATTACCCAGGCCAACGCGCTATTGGAAGAAGACCTGACAGACCCGGCCCACCAGCGGCTGACGCATATGGTGCAACAGAATGCATTGCGGCTGTCCAAGATCGTCGATGAAGTGCTGGGTATTGCCCGCCTGCAGCACTCCGGCACCGGCCGGCCGCCGCAAACCCGTCTGGACGAAGCCATCAACAACATTTGCGCCGATTGGACGCAACAGGACGCGCGCCGCCAGCAAGTCAAGGTTACCCCTGCCACTCTGGGCATGCCGGTGGACTTCGATGCCGACCATTTGCGGCGCGTACTGCTGAATCTGCTGGACAACGCTGCACGCCACGTCAGCACACAGCCCGAGGCCATCCAGGTCAGCACCAGCCTGTCGGCCAACCAGCAATCGCATCTGCAGGTCTGGAGTGACGGCCCAGCTCTGGAGCAAACCGTAGAGCAGCATTTGTTTGAACCTTTTTTCAGCTCTGAGAGTCGC
This sequence comes from Rhodoferax sp. GW821-FHT02C08, assembly GCF_059421805.1. Classification (NCBI taxonomy): domain Bacteria; kingdom Pseudomonadati; phylum Pseudomonadota; class Betaproteobacteria; order Burkholderiales; family Comamonadaceae; genus Rhodoferax; species Rhodoferax sp. GW821-FHT02C08. Next base: position 27,473 of record NZ_JBWKVR010000018.1, on the reverse strand, counting down.
TCCAGCGGACTGGGTCTGTATATTTGCCGGGAATTGTGCGAACGCCACCGCGCCAGCATCGGCTACCAGCGTGCGACGCGGATGCGCAATGGCCAGGAAGTACAAGGCAATGAGTTTTTTGTGCAGTTCCGCCCGCCCAAGCCAAGCAGCCTGGCGGCACGTCCTTTAGATATCCAACCTGTCTGACCATGGCCTCATCCAGTGCATCCTCCCCGGCATCCGTCTTGGTGGTGGATGATGAACCCGATTTGCGCACGCTGTATGAGCTGACCTTGCTGCGCGAGGGCTACCGTATCGACACTGCAGCCGACCTGCAAGAGGCCCGCCTGATGCTGGACCAGCAGCGCTTCGACGTCGTGATCACCGATATGCGCCTACCCGACGGCCTGGGGAGCACACTATTGCACAGCCTGAAAGCCCAGCAACGCGCTGAGCGCGTCATCGTCATGACCGCCTACGGCTCGGCCGAAAATGCCGTGGAGGCACTGAAGGCTGGTGCTTTCGACTACCTGACCAAGCCGGTGGACCTGAAGCAATTTCGCACCGTGGTGGCGTCGGCGATCCAGGACAGCAACCGAACACAGCGCACCGCCATCCCGAATGAAAAAGCGCCCCAACGCACAGCGTCCGGGGACAGTGCGCTACAAAAATTGGTGGGCACCTCGGACGCCATGCAGCAAGTCAAGCAGCGCATCATCAAGGTCGCGCGCAGCATGGCACCGGTACTGGTTCGAGGCGAATCAGGCACCGGCAAAGAGCTTGTGGCCCAAGCCCTGCACGCCAACAGCCACCGTGCCGCTGGCCCACTGGTGGCGGTGAATTGCAGCGCTATCCCCGAGAACCTGCTGGAAGCCGAGTTCTTCGGTGCCAAAAAAGGCTCGTACACCGGTGCCACGCAAGACCGACAAGGTTACTTCCAGGCCGCCCGCAATGGCACCTTGTTTTTGGATGAAATTGGCGACCTCCCCCTGGCCATGCAGTCCAAGCTGCTGCGGGCCATACAGGAGCGCAGCGTACGTGCCCTGGGCTCGGTCCAGGAAGAGGCGGTAGACGTACGCATCGTCAGCGCTACGCACAAGGACCTGGCCGCCGATGTCAAGGCCGGCCGCTTCCGCCAGGATTTGTACTACCGCTTGAATGTGATCGAGATCGCCATCCCGCCACTACGCGAGCGCCGCGGAGACCTGCCGTCGCTATGCGAGGCCTTGCTGGAGCGCATCGCACAAGAGTCGGGCATGCCGCCACCGCGCCTATCCTGTGAACTGCTGGAGCAGTTGGCCAACCACCCGCTGGGCGGCAATGTGCGTGAACTTGAAAACCTGCTACACCGCGCGGTCGCCATGGGTGATGGTGAAGCCTTGCACCTGGACCTGGACTTTGAACCCACGCAGGACATGGGCTTGGTACCGCTGCCCGAAACCTCATCAGAGCCGACGGCCCCCGCCGATCCCGGTATCTCGTCAAGTCCCTGGACCCTGGACTCGGTCCCCTCTGACCTGCAGGCATTTCTGGACCGGCAGGAGCGAGAGATCCTGGTCAAGGTACTGCATGAAACAGGTTTCAACCGCACAGCGGCAGCCAATCGCCTGGGACTGAGCCTGCGCCAGATACGCTACCGCATCGAACGGCTCAACATCGCCACTCCGCAGGACAACGAGCCCCATGACGCCTAAAGCAGCAACCGAGCCCAGCCGCCCCCTGTGGTCAAACGGCTGGTACCGTTTTGCCCACCAGCAACGCTCGCCAAATTACGGCCCACGCCCACCCCAGGCACGCATCGACCTGGTGGTGATCCATTCCATCAGCCTGCCGCCGGGGCAATATGGCGGAGACGAGGTGATGGCATTGTTCGCCAATACGCTGGACTGGGACGCCCACCCCTATTTCAACAGCATCCGCGGGCTGCAGGTATCTGCCCACTTCTATATACGCCGCAATGGCGAGCTGTGGCAGTTTGTGAGTACGGACGACAGGGCTTGGCATGCCGGGGTATCCCAGTACCGGGGGCGCAGCAACTGCAACGATGACTCCATAGGTATCGAACTGGAAGGCCTGGAAGGCGACAGCTTCGAAGCCGCGCAATATGAAACCCTGACCAGCCTGGTTCCGGCCATCGCACAGGCCTATCCGATACGCCATATCGCAGGCCATGAACATATCGCCCCAGGCCGAAAAAACGACCCAGGAACCGGCTTCAACTGGCCAAGACTGCAACGCGGAACCGGCTGGGAAGCCCGCTATTTCCCGCTCGGCACCGGACTCTGAGAAATATTTTTAACTTGCTGGCTGCGGCCAGATACACCCGGACACATGCCTCGCCCCAGGAGTTACGCTGCCAAACAAGGCAAATCCGGCGAGAACCCGCATCCAGCCTAGGTTTTTCTGCCGCAGACAAGGCAGTACAACACTTGCCGGAGGGTTGCACTCCGTGCTCAAACAAAACCCGACACGCAAGGCGCTATTCGCAGGGCGGTACACTACCGGTAGTGGCTTGAATTGATTTAAGACCCTATATATAGTGTCCAGCCAGTGCTACGAAGCACCTCAGTTTCGCTGCGGCGGTTGCCATTGCCGCCCATTCCACTCTTCATACTGTCCCAAAAGTCCAAAGGAAGCTATGCAAACCGCGTTGAACACCCCGTCTACCGTCCCCCAGCCACACTCCACGCTCCACGACGCAAGCCATGGCGACGCCGCAGTGCAAGGTACGCTGGCCCACTACCAGGTCATCCGCCGCAATGGCGCCGTCGTGCCTTTTGAGCCGGGCAAAATTGCCATCGCCATGATGAAAGCCTTCTTGGCCGTGCACGGCACGCAAGGCGCAGCATCAGCCAGCGTGCGCGAAGTGGTGGACGCGTTGACGCAGGGCGTGATTCGGGCCTTGGTGCGCTCGCGTCCAGGCGGCGGTACCTTCCATATCGAAGACGTGCAAGACCATGTGGAACTAGGCCTCATGCGCGGCGGCCACCATGAAGTCGCGCGCGCCTATGTGCTGTACCGCGAGCGCCATTCCCAAGAGCGGGCCAAACAAAGCGTTGAACAGGCACCAGCAGCCCCCGTGCTGCATGTGCTGGACGCGGGCCGACGCGTGCCATTGGACACGGCACGCTTGCAACAACTGATCGAACAGGCCTGCGCCAACCTGGGTGGCGAAGTGACGGCCGCCCCCATCGTCGCGGAAACCATGCGCAACCTGTACGACGGCGTGCCCATGGAAGAGGTCTACAAAGCCGCCATTCTGGCCGCCCGTACCCTGATCGAAACAGACCCCGACTACACCTACGCCACCGCCCGCCTGCTGCTGCACACCATTGCCAAGGAAGTACTGGGCAAGGACGTCACGCAAGCCGAACTGGCACAGGAATACGCCAACTACTTCCCCAGCTATATCCAAAAGGGTGTGGACGCTGAACTGCTGGATGCCAAGCTGCTGACCTTCGACCTGCAAAAGCTCGGCGCGGCACTCAAGCCCCAGCGCGACCTGCAGTTTGACTACCTGGGCCTACAAACCCTGTACGACCGCTATTTCCTGCACATCCGCAAGACCCGCATCGAACTGCCACAGGCCTTCTTCATGCGCGTAGCCATGGGCCTGGCCCTGAACGAAACCGACCGCGAAGCCCGCGCCATCGAGTTCTACGAAGTCATGTCGGCGTTTGACTTCATGTCCAGCACGCCCACGCTGTTCAACAGCGGCACGCTGCGCCCCCAGCTGTCCTCCTGCTACCTGACCACCGTGCCTGACGATCTGGACGGCATTTACGAATCTATCAAGGAAAACGCCCTGCTGTCGAAATTTGCCGGCGGCCTGGGCAACGACTGGACCCGTGTGCGCGCCCTGGGCAGCCACATCAAAGGCACGAATGGCGAATCGCAAGGTGTGGTTCCCTTCCTGAAGGTTGTAAACGACACCGCTGTCGCGGTGAACCAAGGCGGCAAGCGCAAGGGTGCGGTCTGCACCTACCTGGAAACCTGGCATCTGGACATTGAAGAGTTCCTGGAGCTGCGCAAGAACACCGGCGATGACCGCCGCCGCACCCACGACATGAACACCGCCAACTGGGTGCCGGATCTGTTCATGCGCCGCGTCATGGAAGGCGGCAGCTGGACGCTGTTCTCGCCCTCCAACGTGCCCGACCTGCACGACAAGTTCGGAGCCGATTTCGAAAAAGCTTACACCGCCTACGAAGCCAAAGCCCAACGCGGTGAAATCAAGCCTTCGCGCACCCTGCCAGCGAGCGACCTGTGGCGCAAGATGCTGACCATGCTGTTCGAAACCGGCCACCCCTGGATCACCTTCAAGGATGCCTGCAATGTGCGCAGCCCACAGCAGCATGCCGGTGTGGTGCACTCATCCAATCTGTGCACAGAAATCACGCTGAACACCAGTGATGACGAAACCGCTGTGTGCAACCTTGGGTCGGTCAATCTGCGCCAACACATCACCAACGGCCAACTCGACCACGCCAAGCTGCAAAAGACCATTTCCACGGCCATGCGCATGCTCGACAACGTGATCGACATCAACTACTACGCCGTCAAAAAAGCCCGCGACTCGAATATGCGCCACCGCCCGGTTGGCCTGGGCTTAATGGGCTTCCAAGACAGTCTGTACGCGCTGCGCATCGCCTATGCCAGTGAAGGCGCTGTGGCATTCGCAGACACATCGATGGAAGCCATCTGCTACTACGCCTACTGGGCATCCAGCGAGCTGGCCAAAGAGCGCGGCCAATACTCCACCTACAAGGGCTCCCTGTGGGACCAGGGCATCCTGCCACTGGACACACTGGACCTGCTGGCCCAAGCCCGCGGCGGCTACGTAGACGTGGACCGTTCGGCAACACTGGACTGGGACGCGCTGCGCCAAAAAATCAAGGCCGACGGCATGCGTAACTCCAACTGCGTCGCCATCGCCCCTACGGCCACGATTTCCAACATCATCGGCGTGGATGCATCTATCGAGCCCTGCTTTGGCAACCTGTCCGTCAAGTCCAATCTGTCCGGCGAATTCACCGTCATCAACAGCTACCTGGTACATGACCTGAAGCGCTTGGGCCTGTGGGACAACGTGATGCTGATGGACCTGAAACACTTCGACGGTTCGCTGCAATCAATTGACCGCGTACCAAACGAAATCAAGGCGCTGTACCGCACGGCCTTCGAAGTGGAAACCACCTGGCTGGTCGAAGCTGCGTCACGCCGCCAGAAATGGATAGACCAGGCCCAGTCGCTCAACATCTACATGGCAGGCGCCTCCGGCAAGAAGCTCGACGACACCTACAAGCTGGCATGGACGCGCGGCCTGAAAACGACTTACTACCTGCGTACCCGCAGTGCCACCCACGTGGAGAAATCCACTGTGGCGGCAGGCCGCATGAATGCAGTTTCGTCAGGTCAAGCTCCTGGGCAAACCATGAGCGCGGTCGATGCAGCCGCAGTCGCAGCACGCCAGCAAATCAACGCCGATGCACTGGCCACCAGCCCTGCAACCGATATCAAGTTCTGCGCCATCGACGACCCAGGCTGCGAAGCCTGCCAATAAATCCAAGCCTGCTTGCCACGCATCGTGAAACCTTGTTTTCACGATGCGCATGAGCAACACAAACGGCACAAAATAGCAGCGTTGAAAATGAACACTTTTCATTTTGTGACGCTGCTCTCATAATCCTAGCATTGGAAAATTTATGTTGACCTGGGACGAAGAAGTCACGCCCTCATCGCCATCTGCAGCGCAAAGCGGTTTACCCATCAACCGTGAGGCATCACACGCCGTTTTTTCGGCTACACCTACATCCGCACCAGCTGCAACACCGGTTGCCGCCCAGGCCACTGTGGCCACAGCAGCAGCACACGTCACCGCACAAGCTACGGCTGCTCGTCGCGTAAATGCTGCCGACAAACGCATCATCAATGGTCAGACCGATGTCAACCAGTTGGTGCCTTTCAAATACAAATGGGCCTGGGAGAAATACCTGGCCTCCTGCGCCAACCACTGGATGCCGCAAGAGGTCAACATGACCCGCGACATCGCGCTCTGGAAAGACCCCAACGGCCTGACAGAAGATGAACGCCGTATCGTCAAGCGCAACCTCGGCTTCTTTGTCACTGCCGACTCTTTGGCTGCCAACAACATCGTGCTGGGCACCTACCGCCACATCACGGCGCCCGAATGCCGCCAATTCCTGTTGCGCCAGGCGTTTGAAGAAGCCATCCATACCCATGCCTACCAGTACATCGTGGAATCGCTGGGCCTGGATGAAAGCGAAATCTTCAACGCCTACAACGAAGTCGCATCCATTCGCAACAAGGACGAGTTCCTGATCCCCTTCATTGAAGCGATCATGGACCCGAATTTCCATACGGGCACTCCAGAGAACGACCAGACCCTGCTGAAGTCATTGATTGTGTTTGCATGCCTGATGGAAGGCCTGTTCTTCTATGTCGGCTTCACCCAGATCCTGGCTTTGGGTCGGCAGAACAAGATGACGGGTGCAGCCGAGCAGTACCAATACATCCTGCGTGACGAGTCCATGCATTGCAACTTTGGCATCGATTTGATCAACCAACTCAAGCTGGAGAATCCGCACCTGTGGACTGCTGAGTTCAAGACCGAGATCAAAGACCTGTTCATGAAAGCCGTCGAACTGGAATACCAGTACGCCGAAGACACCATGCCGCGTGGTGTGCTAGGCATGAACGCATCCATGTTCAAAGGCTATCTGCGCTACATCGCCAACCGCCGTGCGACCCAGATCGGCTTGGAAGCCTGCTTCCCGCACGAAGAAAATCCATTCCCATGGATGAGCGAAATGATCGACCTCAAAAAAGAGCGCAATTTCTTTGAAACCCGCGTGATTGAATACCAATCGGGCGGTGCGCTCTCCTGGGATTAAGCTTTTCTTGCCCCATGCTTTCCAACAATGCGCAAATCACCACTCACCTCCATGGGCGAGTAGATGTTTGCGCTCCCGAGTACATGGTGCTGGGCATTGGCCCAACACCATGCATCGCTTGATGCCAACCAACCGGCAGCAAGTGCTCTTTGTAAACAGATCAAGGAGAAAATAATGGCAACTGCAAAAAAACCAGCCGCAAAAAAGGCTGTTCCCGCAAAGAAAGCGGCTCCCGTGAAAGCGGCACCAGCCAAAAAAGTAGCGGCTGCTAAGCCCGCTGCAAAGAAAGCGGCACCTGTGAAGGCTGCGCCAGCAAAGAAAGCTGCCGCGCCCGCCAAGAAGGCTGCGCCTGCGAAAAAAGTAGCGGCTCCGGCCAAAAAAGCTGCTGTCGCGCCAGCAAAGAAAGCTGCACCAGCCAAGAAAGCCGCACCCGCCAAAAAGGCAGTTGCAGTCAAGGCTCCAGCAGCCAAGGCCGCTCCCGCAAAGGCTGCAGCCAAGAAGGCAGCACCCGTAAAGGCAGCAGCAAAAAAGGCCGCTCCTGCACCCAAGGCAGCAGCCAAGAAGGCAGCACCTGCCAAGAAAGCCGCTCCTGCGAAGAAGGCAGCTGTTGTAGCCAAGAAAGCCCCTGCGGCCAAGAAGGCCACGAAAACGGTAGCAAAAAAAGCTACAAAGGCCCCTGCAGCGAAGCCTGCACCTGCCCCCGCAGCATCTTCGGCACAGACCACGCTCAATCCGCAAGCTGCTTGGCCGTTTCCCACCGCAAGCAAACCCTGATCGAACAAGACTTGTTCGTCTCAGGCCTGGCATCGCAAGATGCCAGGCCTTTTTTACTTCAGGGGTAAAACGCCAGCAAGCGGTAGCCGACGATACGGGACTTCATGGCATTGTCCAACACCTGCACGTCGACCGATGTTGCCCACTCTCGCCCAGCAAATAGCAGCCGGGATGCACCGCCGAAATCCGAAGGCGACAGCACGCGACGGAACAAAGCCTGTTCATCGCCATCCGTCAGCACAAACTCCAGTGCAGGCATCGCCAAATCAACCATCGCATGATTTTTTAACACCAGGCTCAAATGGTAAGCGTCGTTACGCGCAACACTCAGCGATGAACTATCGATGGCAATGGACTCTATATGTCGCAGCGCCTGCACCTCGCATCCCAACAACCCACACGCAGACTGAAACCAGGGTTTTGTAACCGACCAACTGGCAACAATACGGTCCCGCCCGTACATCAGCACCTGCAAGCCCAACAGCAAGCCCAGCAACCCCACTCCCAACAAGATGCCCCAGCGTACAAACCGCGTCTGACCATCGCTTGGAGGAGTTGGAGCCCGGGCAAAGGAGTAATTTGCAGCCAATGACTCTGCAGAGGGTTCAGGTGCAAAAAGCACAGGTGAAGACAATGGCTGCTCTTCAAGCTCTGGCGCATCTTCAGGCTCCGCCTCAAGCTCCGCTTCAGGCAGCACATTTACGTCAACTTGGTCGACAACCGGGAAAACATCCGACTCCTGCCCCCCAGCAGCCTCTATATCCGGAGGAAGTAGTGGTGCCGCAGGCCCCTCTTCGGGCTCCTCGGGCAAGACATCTTCCTGAACGGGAAGCACTGACGACACCGATGCCTGATTCAGGTAATTGGTAAACGACTCAGGCTCAGTAGGATTCAAGTACGGAGCATGGGGTAGATCCGCATCTACTGCCACACCTTCTACAGGTGCAACATCAAGAACGGGAGCGACAGCAGCACCTAAAACCGCCGTCCCTGGCATCGCCATCTCACCTTGCTGAAGATCGCTGGAGGCATCAAAAACCTCTGCACATTGACCACAACGCACCCAGCCCTCGGAAATCCTGAGCTGGTCAGGAACAACCTTGAACTGGGTACCGCAGACAGGACAACGTGTAATCAAGGCCATAGACTTTTACAGTTCCAGCCAACAGCAGCATGCGCTACAAGCTTGCCGTCATCAGCACCCAACCGTCTTCCCGGTCCGATACGTCCAGCTGCGCCCAGGGCGCATAAGCCTGTTTCAGCTCTTCCGACTGGCGCTCCAAAATGCCGGCGAGCACCAAAGAGCCGCCCGGTGCCACATGGGAACACAGCAAGGGCGCAAGCACCTTCAATGGCGTTGCCAGGATATTGGCAAGCACCGTTTGGTACTGCCCCTTGGCGCGGTCCGGCAAACCAGCATGCAGTTGCACGTGGTTTGCATGTGCATTGAGAACCGTGGACTCCACCGCTGCATCGTCAATATCGACGGCATCAATTTCTGCCGCACCAAACTTGGCTGCACCAATAGCCAAAATGCCAGAACCACAACCGTAGTCAAGCACTCGAGCCAAGCGACTCGCCTCCTGGCCCGCAATCCAGCGCAAGCACATACGGGTTGTGGGATGGGTCCCCGTACCGAATGCCAAGCCCGGATCCAGACGAATGACACGCGTCGCCTGTGCCGGTGGCTCGTGCCAAGTAGGCACAATCCAGAACGTAGGTGTAATCTCCACCGGCGCAAACTGCGACTGCGTCACACGAACCCAATCCTGCTCGGGCACGACAGCCACACCCAGCACGCTGCAATCGACAAAAAAGTCTTGTGCCGTCAAAACTTCAGCAGCATCGCGCGCCAAAGCCTCGTTAGCAAACAACGCCTGAATACGGGAGCGCTGCCAACCGTCCTGCGGCGGCGGCATGCCGGGTTCGCCAAACAGCGCCTGTTCGGCATCGGTTTGCGCGTCTGCATCTTCCACGCTCACGCTCAGGGCATCCAGAGCGTCCAGCGCATCGCTGAGCATCTCCACCCGGTCTTGCGGGCACATCAGACTGATTTCAAACATCGGCGCTTACCGTTTATGCTGAGACAGCCACTCTTCCAGGTAATGGATATTGGTGGCACCGGCCATGAACTTGGCATCCACCATCAACTCGCGATGCAACGGGATATTGGTATTGATCCCTTCGACCACCGTCTCCAGCAAGGCCGTACGCATGCGGGCCAAAGCCTGCTCACGGGTGTCGCCGTGCACAATGATCTTGCCAACCATCGAGTCGTAGTTCGGTGGCACGTAGTAATTCGTATAAACATGCGAATCCACCCGAACACCCGGGCCACCCGGTGGATGCCACATGGAAATTCGTCCCGGAGATGGGATGAATTTGTAAGGGTCTTCCGCGTTCACACGGCATTCGATCGCATGTCCACGGATTTCGATCTGGCGCTGGGCAAATGGCAGCTTCTCACCGGCAGCCACCATGATCTGGGTGCGCACAATATCGATGCCAGTGATCATCTCGGTCACAGGATGCTCAACCTGAACCCGGGTGTTCATTTCAATGAAATAGAACTCGCCGTTTTCGTACAGAAACTCGAACGTACCCGCACCGCGGTAACCTATCTTCTTGCACGCAGCAACGCAGCGCTCGCCGATACGCTCGATCAGCTTGCGTGGAATACCAGGCGCTGGGGCTTCTTCCAGTACCTTTTGGTGGCGGCGCTGCATGGAGCAGTCGCGCTCGCCCAGGTAGACGGCATTCTTGAACTTGTCCGCCAGGATCTGGATTTCAATGTGGCGTGGGTTCTGGAGGTATTTCTCCATATACACAGCGCCATTGCCAAATGCAGCCAGGGCTTCCGCCTTGGTCATCTGGACGGCATTGACCAAAGCCGCTTCGGTGTGAACCACACGCATGCCACGACCACCGCCGCCGCCCGCCGCCTTGATGATGACCGGATAGCCCACAGCTTTCGCAGTACGGCGAATAATGACCGGATCATCCGGCAACTCACCTTCCGAGCCGGGCACACAAGGCACACCGGCCTTGATCATGGCCTGCTTGGCAGACACCTTGTCACCCATGGTGCGGATGTTTTCGGGGGTTGGGCCGATGAACTGGAAGCCGCTTTTTTCCACGCGCTCCGCAAAATCAGCGTTTTCACTCAGAAAACCATAGCCGGGGTGAATAGCCTCGGCATCCGTGACTTCTGCCGCCGAAATCAGGGCTGGCATATTCAGATAGCTCAGGGCCGAAGCCGCTGGCCCAATGCACACAGCCTCGTCGGCCAGCTTAACGTACTTGGCGTCACGGTCGGCTTCTGAGTACACCATGACCGCCTTGATACCCATTTCGCGGCACGCGCGTTGGATACGTAGGGCAATTTCGCCGCGATTCGCAACCAGTATTTTTTTAAACATGCTCTACCAAATCCTGCGGGATCACTCGATCACGTACAAAGGCTGACCGTATTCCACAGCCTGGCCGTTTTCACACAAGACCTGCACCACCGTTCCGGCCTTATCCGCCTCGATTTCGTTCAAAATCTTCATCGCTTCAATGATGCAGATGGTGTCGCCTTCCTTGACCTGGCTACCCACTTCCACAAAGGCCTTGGCACCTGGGCTGGAAGAGCGATAGAAAGTGCCCACCATCGGCGACTTCACCACGTGGCCAGTGGCTGCTTCAGCCACCGGTGCGGCAGCCACCGCAACGGGAGCAGCAGGGGCCGCCGTTTCAGCATGCGCGGGCGCCATCATCACGGGAGCTGCTTGGTACACCATGGCACCACCACCCTTGACAATGCGAACCTTGCCTTCGGCTTCGGTAATCTCCAGTTCTGACACATTGGAATCAGACACCAAGTCGATCAACGTTTTGAGTTTGCGCAAATCCATAAAACCTCCAGCCACGACGTAAGAAAATGAGGCAATCTACCCCAAATTGATCGAACAGTCGCTTATTTCTTTGATTTCGATGTACACGCCGGGTTGAAATTTATTCAAAAAGACGGCGTGCATGAAGGTTGAAGCCTCTACTTCAACCCGGCCCACAGCTGCAAATCAGCGGGGCTTAGCTTACCCATTTTACGATGAAGCACAGCACCGGAGCCCCCCAGCAGCAGTGTAAAGGGCAGGCCACCGCTCAGGTTGCCCAAAGACCGGCCCAGCTCCGTACCGCCCAACCCGGCCATTCCAATAGGATAACTGACCGGGGTTTTTTGCAAAAATTGCCGCACAGCCCCTGGTTGGTCCACGGCCAATCCCACAACTTGCCAACCGTTAGCCGCATTTTCCTTAAAAAAACGGTCAATCAGCGGCATCTCTTCTACACAGGGCGGGCACCAGGTCGCCCAGAAGTTCAGCAGCACCGGCTTGCCACGCAATGCCTGCATATCCAAGCCCCCGCCGGAGGGCGTATCGAAACGCAGCCCCCATAGCGCCTGCTCAGCCTCGTTCAATGCGGATTCCGGCTGGTGCTTCCACCAAGCCAGACCAGCCCCCGCCAAGCCAGCCACAGCGGCAACGCCGCCGACAAGCCGCCGGCGCTGCTGTGTTGACACTTCTGCACTCATGCAGCCCCCATCAATAAGTTACGCACGGCCTCGGTATCGCCGCGCGGGCTACGCCCCTTGCTATCCGGCTTCAGCGCGCCGCGCAAATCATCCAGGTCGTACACCATCAAATGCACACCTACGGCCAAACCCAGCTCAGGGCTCTGGCTGGCAAAACTCAAGGCCTCGACCGGCTCGCCCCGAAAACCGGTAACTGTCGCCGGTGTATAGGGCACGCGGTGGTCGATCAGGGCAATCTCCGCTGATTTGGAGTCATCGCAAAACAGCTGGATGGAAATATCCGACAAGCGGGTCGCCGTGCCGTGCCAGACCGAGCCACACAAATGGGGACGGAAAGCGGCCAAGCGCTCCATCCACACCAAAGCCATCGCGCGCAAAGCCCGCAACTCCACAGGCTGGGTGTCTTCACAAAACAGCTCGATGTACTCGCGCACGGCGTCTTCCAGATCGTCATTGCTGGGCAAGGGCGCACGGCCCACGCCCAACTGGGATGCGGCACGGCGCTTGGCGGGGCCGTACTCCAGCCCCTCCTCGACCACCAGACGGGCGGCCGTGGCCGCGATTTCAGAAGTCAATGCTTGCATGACCCGGATTTTGCACCTTTTGCCAAAGCCCGAAGGGGGCCGCCCAGCCCCCTAAAATCCCCGCCATGCACATTCATATTCTGGGTATTTGCGGCACTTTCATGGGCGGACTGGCGGCTTTGGCGCGCGAAGCCGGGCACCGGGTTACCGGTTGCGACGCTGGGGTCTATCCTCCCATGAGCGACCAGCTGCGCGCACTGGACATCGGCCTGATCGAAGGCTTTTCGGCAGACCAATTGGCCCTCAAACCCGATATGTTTGTGGTCGGCAACGTGGTGTCACGCGCCCGCCTGGCCGACGGCAGCCCCAAATTTCCGCTGATGGAAGCTATCCTGGACGCGGGCCTGCCCTATACCAGCGGCCCGCAGTGGCTGGCCGAACACGTGCTGCAAGGCCGGCACGTGCTGGCCGTAGCCGGTACGCACGGCAAGACTACCACCACCGCCATGCTGAGCTGGGTGCTGGAACACGCCGGCTTGGCCCCTGGCTTTCTGGTGGGCGGCGTGCCGCTGAACTTCGGCGTGTCCGCCCGCCTGGGCAGCGGCAAAACCTTTGTCATCGAGGCCGACGAATACGACACTGCCTTCTTTGACAAGCGCAGCAAGTTTGTGCACTACCGCCCACGCACTGCCGTGCTGAACAACCTGGAGTTCGACCACGCCGACATCTTTGACGACCTGGCTGCCATCGAACGCCAGTTCCACCACCTGCTGCGCACTGTGCCGCCGAGTGGGCGTGTGGTGAGCAACGGCCTGGAAGAAAGCCTGACCCGCGTGTTGCACCAGGGCTGTTGGAGCGAGGTACGCAGCTTTGGCGCGGCGGTCAGCGACTTCAGTGCGCGTGGCGAGCCGCACCACTTCGATGTACTGCAACAGGGCCAGCCGGTTGCGACTGTTGAGTGGTCACTGGGCGGCGTACACAACCAGCTCAATGCCCTGGCCGCCATTGCCGCAGCAGACCATGTGGGCGTTACGCCCGCCGTAGCGGCCGAAGCCTTGGCCAGTTTTCAGAATGTAAAGCGGCGCATGGAAGTGCGCGGCACGGTGCGCGGTATCACGGTTTACGACGATTTCGCCCACCACCCCACGGCCATCCGCACCACGGTGGACGGGCTGCGCCGGCGCCTGCCGCCGGGCCAGCGCATCCTGGCCGTATTCGAGCCACGCAGCAACACCATGAAGCTGGGCGCTATGAAGGCCCAGCTGCCCTGGAGTCTGGAAGAAGCCGACCTGGCCTTCTGCCACACGGGCGGGCTGGGCTGGGATGCACGCAGTGCCCTGGAACCCATGGGCGCCCGGGCCCAGGTCGCCGACAACATCGACGCCCTGGTGCAGCAGGTATGTGCAGCCGCCAAGCCTGGCGACCACATACTTTGCATGAGCAATGGCGGCTTTGGCGGCATCCACGCCAAGCTGCTGGACGCGCTACAAAATAAATAGCTGCCAGCGCAGGTACTAGCTGCGCCAGAGGCTTATTTTCCTTAAACCCCTGGCGCTAGCAAAACTCAGCGTGCGCGGCGCGCCTTCACCGCGTCGGACAGGATTTCCAGCGTCTGCAGAGACTGCTCCCAGCCCAGGCAGGCGTCGGTAATGCTGCGGCCGTATTCCAGGGTCTTCTGGTCGGTCTTACCGGGGGTGAACTTCTGCGCACCTTCCTGCAGATGGCTTTCCACCATCAGACCGAAGACTTGGCGCGATCCGCCCGCCACCTGGCCGGCGATATCGCGTGCCACATCGATTTGCTTCTCGTGCTGCTTGCTGCTGTTGGCATGGCTGCAATCCACCATCAGGGTGGCTGGCATCTGGGCGGCAGCCAATTCGGCGCAGGCAGCGGCCACGCTGGCGGCATCGTAGTTAGGCGTTTTGCCGCCGCGCAGGATCACGTGGCAGTCCTTGTTGCCATTGGTTTGCACGATGGCTACCTGGCCGCTCTTGTGAATGGACAGGAAGTGGTGGCCGCGCGCTGCCGCCTGGATAGCGTCGGTGGCGATGCGGATATTGCCGTCGGTTCCGTTCTTGAAGCCGATCGGTGCCGACAGGCCCGAAGCCAGCTCGCGGTGCACCTGGCTTTCAGTGGTGCGCGCACCGATAGCGCCCCAGGAGATCAGGTCGCCAATGTACTGAGGGGAAATCACGTCCAGGAACTCGCTGCCAGCAGGCAAGCCCAGGCGGTTAATCTCGATCAGCAGCTGGCGTGCGATGCGCAGGCCTTCGTCGATACGGTAGCTCTCGTCCAGGTAGGGGTCGTTGATCAGGCCCTTCCAGCCCACGGTGGTACGTGGTTTTTCGAAGTAGACACGCATCACGATTTCCAGCGTGTCGGCGTATTTCAGGCGCTGGGCGTGCAGACGGCGGGCGTATTCCAGCGCGGCGGCCGGGTCGTGGATGGAGCAAGGGCCGATCACCACCAGCAGGCGGTCGTCCGTGCCGGAAATGATGTTGTGAATGTTCTTGCGGGTGTCGGTGATCAGTGTTTCCACCGCGGTACCGCGGATGGGGAAGAAGCGGATCAGATGTTCTGGAGGTGGTAGCACGGAAATATCCTTAATACGTTCGTCGTCGGTTTGGCTTGTTTTTTCGACGCTCGCATACCAGGCTTCACTGCTGGCGGGATAGGTTTTCGCATTCATGGGGTGACTCCTGTAAGGATGGATATGGGAAACAAACAAACGAAAAAAAACCGCCGGAGTTTTGGACTCCGGCGGTTTTTAGGAAGGACTTGCAGTTTTTACAGCTTAGCCTCTCATCCGCCGGGGACCGAGAACCAAAAGTAAAAAAAGGCAAACACGTGCTTTTGCATAGAGGATCAATGTACCACAGTCATTTGCATAACATGCCGGGGCGAAACCCTAGGGCCGTGGTCAGGCTGTGCCGCCGACCGTCAGGCCGTCGATGCGCAAGGTGGGTTGGCCCACGCCCACAGGCACGCTCTGGCCTTCTTTGCCGCAGGTACCCACGCCCGGGTCCAGCTTCATATCGTTGCCGATCATGCTGACCTTTTTCAGGCATTCGGGGCCGCTGCCAACGATGGTCGCACCCTTGACTGGATAGAGAATCTTGCCGTTTTCCACCCAGTAGGCTTCGCTGGCGGAGAACACGAACTTGCCCGAGGTGATGTCCACCTGGCCGCCACCGAAGTTGCTGGCATACAGACCCTTCTTGATGCTGGCGATGATTTCCGCTGGCTCCTTGTCACCACCCAACATATAGGTGTTGGTCATGCGGGGCATGGGGATGTGGGCATAGCTCTCGCGGCGGCCGTTGCCGGTGGGCTTGACGCCCATTAGGCGGGCGTTCATCGAGTCCTGGATGTAGCCCTTCAGGATGCCATCTTCAATCAACACATTGCGTTGACTGGCGTGGCCTTCGTCGTCCACATTCAACGAGCCACGGCGGTCTTTAATGGTGCCATCGTCCAGCACAGTGACACCCTTGGCGGCAACACGTTGGCCGATGCGACCGCTGAATGCGCTGGAGCCCTTGCGGTTGAAGTCGCCTTCCAGCCCGTGGCCGATAGCCTCGTGCAGCAGGATGCCGGGCCAGCCGGAGCCCAGCACCACCGTCATCACGCCGGCCGGAGCAGGCCGTGATTCCAGATTGGTCAACGCCGCATGCACAGCGTCGTTCACATATTGGTTGATCATGGCGTCGTCAAAATAGGCCAGACCGAAACGGCCTCCACCGCCACCCGAACCTACTTCGCGGCGCACCACGCCTTTGACCGTAGCCTCGGCAATCACCGTGACGCTCAGGCGCACCAGCGGGCGCACGTCGGCGGCCAGCGTGCCGTCGGCACGGGCGACCATGACCACATCGTATTCGGCGGCCAGGCCGGCCATGACCTGCGCCACGCGCGGGTCTTTGGCACGGGCCAGCTTTTCCACCCGCTCCAGCAGCTTCACCTTGGCCGTGCTGTCCAGCGAGGCAATCGGGTCCACACCAGGATAAAGGCTGCGCCCTTTTGCTATCTTTTGCGTAGCTACCTTCGTACGTTTTGTCTGCGCTGCAGCCGAAATCGCCCGTACGGTACGGGCTGCATCCAGCAGCGAGGCTTCGGAGATGTCGTCGGAATAGGCGAAGGCGGTTTTCTCGCCGCTGACGGCGCGCACGCCCACGCCTTGGTCGATGCTGAAGGAGCCGGTTTTGACGATGCCCTCCTCCAGGCTCCAGCCCTCGCTGCGGGTGTACTGGAAGTACAGATCGGCGTCGTCCACCTTGTGCGCGGTGATTTCGGCCAGCGCCCGGCTCAGGTGCGCGGGCGTCAGACCGAACGGGTCCAGCAACAGGGATTGGGCAATGGCGAGGCGTTCGAGGGTGGGTTCACGGAGGGTCATGCAGGCATTTTAGGCCTGCGATCCGGGCTGCGCGTACGACGCAGCGCATCCCCATGGCGCGGCCTAGGACAACACCAGCCGCCGGGCCTTGGCGATGGACATCAAAATGCCCAGGCCCAAGCCCAAAGTCACCATGGCGGTGCCGCCATAGCTGATGAAGGGCAAGGGCACGCCCACCACCGGCAGGATGCCGCTGACCATGCCCATATTGACGAAGGCATAGGTGAAGAAGATCAGCGTCACGCTGCCCGCCAGCAAGCGCGAGAACATGGTGGGCGCGTCCATCGCAATCACCAGCCCCCGCATTACCAGGAACAGAAAGCCTGCAATCAGCAACAGGTTGCCGATCAGGCCGAACTCTTCGGAAAAGGCGGCAAAGATGAAGTCGGTGGTGCGCTCAGGGATGAATTCCAGATGGGTTTGCGTGCCCTGCATAAAGCCCTTGCCCAGCACGCCGCCCGAGCCGATGGCGATCATGCCCTGGATGATGTGGAAGCCCTTGCCCAGCGGATCGCGGCTCGGGTCCATCAGGGTGCAAATACGCTGCTGCTGGTAGTCATGCAACACCACCCAGCGCACGCCATCGGCGCACAGTGCCGGCTCGTTCCACACGACCAGGCCAACGCCGACCAAGCCCAAAAGCACCGGCGGCACGATCAGCTTCCAGCTCAAACCGGCAAAAAACAGCACCGACAAACCGGTCGTCATCACCAAAATGGCGGTGCCCAGGTCGGGCTGCCTGACGATCAGACCCACCGGCACCGCCAGCAACACGCCGCCGACCAGAAAGTCCAGCGGACGGAGCTGCCCCTCGCGCCGCTGGAACCACCAGGACAGCATCAAGGGCATGGCGATCTTCAAAATCTCGCTGGGTTGGATGGTGATACCCACGTTCAGCCAGCGCCGGGCGCCTTTCTTGGTAATACCGAAGATAGCCACAGCAATCAGCAAGGCCACGCCCACTGTATAGAGCGGCACGGCAAAAGCCATGAGGCGCTGCGGTGGAATCTGCGCCACCACAAACAGAATAGCCCCCGCCAGCAGCATATTGCGACCATGGTCCACGAACCGGGCGCCATGGTCGTAGCCGGACGAATACATGGTCAGCAACCCGGCACACACCAGCATGAAGACAGCAAATGCCAGCGGCCCGTCAAAGCCGCGGAACATGGGGGCGATGCGCCGCCATAGGGGTGGTTTTTCAAAAACAACAGACATGGCGCAATTATCGGCGCAGGCTGTATACCCCTGGTGCCGGCTGAGGCGCCTTAGCCGCCCAACACCCGGTTCTTGCCGGTGCGCTTGGCTAGGTACATCGCCTTGTCCGCACGCTTGATGCATTCCTGGCCGTCCTCGTCGGCAGCCAGTTGGGCCACGCCAGCGCTGAAGGTGATCAACACCTTCTGGTTCTCACGCAGAAAGAATTTCTTGGTCAGCTCGCGCTGCAACCGGGTCAGGGCGACAACCCCCATGTCGAGCAAGGTGTCCGGCAGCACAATCACGAACTCTTCGCCGCCAAAACGGGCCAGGCTGTCCTGTGGGCGCATGGATTCGCGCGTCACCTTGGCCAAATGGCTCAGCGCCTCGTCACCGGCCTCGTGCCCGAGGTCGTCGTTGAGCTTCTTGAAGTTATCCACGTCCAGCAAAGCCAGGCACAACGGCGTGCCTTTGCGCCGGGCGTTGGCGATCTCGCGCTGGATGACTTCGTCCAGGCCGCGGCGGTTCAGGGCGCCAGTCAGCGGGTCGTGTCGGGCCTGCACGCTCACGCGGTCCAACTCCTGGTGCAGCTTGAAGATTTCGGCCTCGGCCTTTTCGGTCTTGTCCCGCATGGCCTGTAGCTGGTCGCGCGCCGCCTGGGTATCGTGTGCCATATGGCGCGTGGCCCCCAACGCAGCCTGCAGCACGGGGCTCAGTTCTTCAATCGACTGGGCCTGCTCTATCTGGCGGGCACATTCCTCGATCTTGCTCTGGTAGGCACCACTGGCCTCGCCCATGATGGACAGGCGGTCCACAAAAGCCACCAGCAGCTGACGCATCTCCAGTTGCGCTTCGACGGCGCGCTCCTTGGCCTCGGACTGCTTGGCGATCACATCCACCAGCCGACGCTGCACGTCGTCCAGCCGGCGCAAGCTCAACGGCGGCTTGGAGGCCTCCATCAAGGCGTCGATCTGCCCTTTCAGCCACAGGTCGTCTACGCACAACACGCCAATATTGGTAAATACCAGGTGCAGCAACTGCAGCAGCACGGTTTTGATCTCGCCCTGGTCCTCTGCCGTAAACGACAAACGGTGGCTGAAATCGGCCAGCATGGTCTTGGTGCGGGGCAAATCGGGCACCGGCTGGCGCATGAAGTTCAACAGTTCCTCGGTTTGCGCCAGAAACCGGGTGTCCTCGTCGCCCAGCGCCGGCAGCATATTGCCGATCAGGCGCGCAATCTGCTCCATAAACTCGGGGGTCAACGCCGGGTTGCTGAGGTTTGGCCCCGAGGGCAGACCACTTTGCAGGCTGTCGGAAGCGGCTACGCCGAAGTTGGCATAGGCCATCAGCGCGTTGTGCACACCGTCCCAGCTACGCTGGCCGATCGCGGACTCCATCAAGCCCAACTGGCGCTGCTGGCCCGGATTTCTGGCCGGCAGGGAGGCCGCAATCTGCCGCAGCGGTTCGTAGGGGAAATGGGCTGGCACCATGGTGCCAGCCACCTCGTGGTACAGCGCTTGGTAGTTTTCCGGCGTAGGAACCAGCTTACGGGTAGTCAGCAGCTTCAGGGTTTCGCGTGCAATTTCACCAGGAGATCGGGTAGACATGGGTTTTCACAATTAGGTCAACTGCGGACAATCGCATCGACAGGCTGTGATCGTAGCGGCTAAGCCCCACATATCCAAACCGCCAAACCAAGCGCTTTCCGCCGACTCGCCAGACCCCGGCGCGCCGCATGGGAGAATTCATCCCATGTTTGCAATATTTGAAGAAGCCGGAAAATTCATGGCCGGGCGTATCCTGTCTGAGGCGGAGTCATCCGCCCAGGTAGAGCTGGACAGCGGCAAGCGGGTCAAGGTCAAGGCCGCCAACCTGCTGCTGAAATTCGACAAACCGGCTCCCGCCATCTTGCTGCGCGACGCCCAGGCGCTGAGCCAAACCATTGAACTGGAGCTGGCCTGGGAGTTTGCCCCCGAGGAGGACTTTGGTTTTGCCGATCTGGCGCGCGACTATTTCAGCGCCAACGCCACTCTGGAACAGCAAACCGCCATGCTGCTACGCCTATTCGAGGTGCCGCACTATTTCCG
This sequence comes from Rhodoferax sp. GW821-FHT02C08, assembly GCF_059421805.1. Lineage (NCBI taxonomy): Bacteria > Pseudomonadati > Pseudomonadota > Betaproteobacteria > Burkholderiales > Comamonadaceae > Rhodoferax > Rhodoferax sp. GW821-FHT02C08. The sequence continues at coordinate 7,032 of NZ_JBWKVR010000018.1, read as the reverse complement.
CCGTGCCGGCAAAGGCCGCTTCCGCAAGGCGCCAGCCGACATCCTGCAGCTGGCACTGGCCGCCATCGAGAAAAAAGCCCAGCTGCAGTTACAGATCGCCGCCTGGGCCGAAGAGCTGGGCCGTGGCGAATGCCCACCGGCCGTGCGCGAACAGCTTTACAAGATTCTTTTCAAGCCGGACAAAAACGGCCCCGAATACAAGGCCGTGGTCGAAGCCTCGCGCGCCACGCACAAAGCGCCGCTGGTGCTGCTGCAACATGCCGGCGCCATCGACTCGCCCTACCAGTTCCACTGGCGCCGCTTCTTGCTGGAGAACTTCCCCAAAGGCACGGGTTTTCCCTCCCTGGAGGCGCCGCAAATCAAGGACGAGCTACCGCTGTCCACCGCGCAAGCCTTTTCCATCGACGACTCGCAAACCACCGAGATCGACGATGCGCTGTCAGTGCAAAACCTGGGCTCGGGCACGGTCACGGTCGGCATCCACATCGCCGCGCCCGGCCTGGCCATCACACCGGGCAGCGCCGTGGACCAGTTAGGGCGCTCCCGCCTGTCCACGGTCTATATGCCGGGCTACAAGCTGACCATGCTGCCCGACGCCGTGGTGCAAAACTACACCCTGCAAGAAGGCCGCGACTGCCCGGCCGTGTCGCTGTATGTAACGCTGGACGAGGCGACGCTGGAGATCACCGCCAGCGAAACCCGGCTGGAGCGCGTACACATCGCAGCCAACCTACGCCATGACCAGCTCGATACTGTGGTCACCGAGGCCTGGCTGGAAGATTCCACGTTTGAGCATGAAAACGGCCTGCAGCGCACGGATATCCAGCGCGAGCAGCTATCATTTTTATACCGCCTGGCCAAACACCTGAAAGGCCTGCGCGAGATCGCCCGCGGCAAGCCCGAGAACTTCAACCGGCCCGACTACAACTTCAAGCTGGTTGGCAACGACGGCGCGGAGCCCAGTGGCAACGAACAGGTGCAGATCAGCACCCGCCAGCGCGGCGCACCGCTGGACCTGATCGTGGCCGAGGCCATGATCCTGGCCAACAGCACCTGGGGCGAATGGATGGCCGAAAACGGCGTACCCGGCATTTACCGCAGCCAGGCGAGCTTGCTGCCGGGAGTAAAGGTGCGAATGGGCACCAAGGCCCTGCCGCATGCCGGCATCGGCGTGAAAAGCTATGCCTGGAGCACCTCGCCCTTACGCCGCTACACCGATCTGGTCAACCAGTGGCAAATCATTGCCTGCGCCCGCCACGGCAAGACCGCCGCCCTGGCCGCACCGTTCAAGCCCAAGGATGCCGACCTGTTCTCCATCATCTCGATGTTTGACGCGGCGTATGCCACTTACAACGGCTACCAGGGTGCGATGGAACGCTTCTGGACGCTGAAGTATCTGCAGCAAAACAGCATCAGCGACATCGTCGGCACCGTCTTCAAAGAAGGCATGGTGCGCGCCGACAACCTGCCCCTGGTGCTGCCGGTGCTGGGCACGCAAGACCTGCCGCGCGGTGCCAAGGTGCGGGTGCAATTGGGTGCGATCGACGAAATCACGCTGGACATTGCCGGCACCGTCGTGGAACGGTTGGATGCGCCGGCCGAAACACCGACCGACGACACCGAAGAAGACGACGAACCCAGCGCCGGGCCTATCGCCATCGCTGTCGATATCGACGAAACTGAGGCCCCCGCCGCCACCGACGCCACACCGTGATCTTGCGCATCCTCAGCACTATTCGCCATCTGAGTACTCTGCAGTGGGCGCTGGGCGCCTCCATCGGACTGCACGCCGTGCTGCTGACGGTGCGCTTCATAGACCCCGAGAGCTTCAACCGCGTGTTCCAGGACACGCCGCTGGAGGTAATTCTGGTCAACGCCCAGTCCACAACCCCGCCAGACAAGGCCACCGCTATCGCCCAGGCCTCGCTGGCCGGCGGTGGCGAGGCCGACAGGGGGCGCGCCACCTCGCCGCTGCCGCCTTCGGCGTTTACCGACATCGGCGAGACCATGGAGGAAACCCAGCGCAAGATGGACGCCATGCAGCAGCAGCAAGCCATGCTGCTGGCGCAGGTCAGTCAAAAGCTGGCTACCATGCCGCTGCCGGACCCCAAGCTGGCCAGCAATGCGCCCGAGGCCACGGCCCAGGAAGAAAAGCGCCGCCAGTTGCTGAACCTGCTGGCCGAAATCGAGCGCCGCATCAACCAGGAAAACTCGCGCCCCAAGCGCCGCTATGTCAGCCCCTCCACCCGGGAAGAGGTGTACGCGGTGTACTACGACAACCTGCGCCACAAGGTGGAAGACCGCGGCACCGAGAACTTCCCCGAATACGGCGGTAAGAAGCTCTACGGCGCGCTCACCATGATCGTCACCGTCAACTTTGATGGCCAGGTGCTCGCCACCCAGATTGCCGAAAGCTCGGGCAACCGGGTGCTGGACCGCCGCGCCGAGGCCATTGTGCGCAGCGCCGGCCCGTTCGGCCCCTTTACGGATGCAATGCGCAGCAAGGTGGACCAATTGGTGGTGGTGTCGCGCTTTCGCTTCACCCGCGACCAAACGCTGGAAACCAAGGTCAGCGCTTCGCCCTGAATTTCCCCTTATTTTGTAAAGAGCTTTTTCATGGACCAGTATTGCGTAATGGGTAACCCGGTGGAACACAGCCGGTCTCCCTGGATCCACGCCCGCTTCGCCGAATTGACCGGCCACAGCCTGCAGTACGGCAAAAAGCTGGTCCCGCTGGATGGCTTTGACGCAGCGGTTGCCGCCTTTCGGGCCGAGGGCGGTCTGGGCTGCAACGTCACCGTGCCGTTCAAATTTGACGCGGCACGCATCAGCACCACGCAAACGCCCCGGGCCCAACTGGCAGGCGCCTGCAACACCCTGCACCTGCGCCCGAACGGCATTTTTGCCGACAACACCGACGGCGCCGGCCTGGTCAATGACATCCAATCCAATGCCGGCTTTGCCCTGGCGGGACGAGATGTACTTCTCATAGGTGCAGGTGGCGCATCAGCCGGCGTCATCGGCCCCATGATCGAAGCCAAGGTACGCAGCATCACCGTGGCCAACCGCACGCTGACCAAGGCAGACGACCTGGTGACGCGCCACACGGCACTGGCCCAGCAGCATGGGACCCTATTGCACGCCAGCGAACTGCACGACGTACAGAGTCCATTCGACGTGGTGGTCAACGCGACCGCCAGCAGCCTCAGCGGCGCCGGCGTCCCGATATCGCCCGCAGTACTCAAGCCCGGCGCACTGGCACTGGACATGATGTACGGCCCCGCCGCCGCGGGCTTCATGGACTGGGCCCGTGCACACCAGGCCGTGCCGCGCGACGGACTGGGCATGCTGGTGGAACAGGCGGCAGAAGCCTTCCTGATCTGGCGCGGCGTGCGTCCACCATCGGCCCAGGTATTGGCCGAATTACGCGCTACCTTGGCCTGATCCATGCGCCCGCTATTGCGCTGGTGCGTGCTGGCGGCTTTTGCCACACTTGCACTGCAGCTGTTTTTTATCGGTCGTATTGCCATGATGGTGGCTGTTGCACCTGAATCAACCACGTTTGAACGTTCAGAAGCCTGGCGACTGCTGACCAGCCCCGACAGCCCGGGACTGCGCTGGAGGCAACAGTGGGTGCCGTACGCGCAGATCTCCGACAACCTCAAGCGTGCCGTCATCGCCTCAGAAGACGGCTCCTTCGTCAATCACGACGGAGTGGACTGGGAGGCTTTGGAGAAAGCCTGGCAAAAAAACGAGAAGGCCCAGGAGCGCGCCGCAAAATTAGCACCCACCAAAGCCAAGACGCTGGCGCCGGTGCGGGCTCCGAAAATCATCGGCGGCTCCACCATCACCCAGCAATTGGCCAAAAACCTGCTGCTATCGGGCGAGCGTACCCTGCTGCGCAAGGGGCAAGAGTTTGTGCTGACCATGGCGCTGGAGCTGCTGCTGGACAAGCAGCGCATCCTGGAGATTTACCTGAACAACGTGGAATGGGGTGAGGGCGTATTTGGCGCGGAGGCCGCGGCCCAGCATTACTTTCGCAAGCCAGCAGCGCGCCTGAGCGCATTTGAGGCGGCCCGCCTAGCCGTGATGCTGCCGCGCCCCAAATACTTCGAGAAACTGCCCAACTCCGGCTATCTGAGCAGCCGTGCAGGCACCATCGTCGCCCGCATGCCCAGCGTGGAACTGCCCTGAAAGGTGTAGAGGGATAATGCAGGTCGATCCATCTGAACCCGCCTACGCCCCATGTCCGACATCCTGCAAAAAATCATTGACGTCAAACGCGAAGAAATCGCCCAAGCCAGCAAGCGCAAGCCTCTGCCGGAAATGCGTGCCGACGCCGAATCCCGCGTTCTGACCCGCGATTTCGTGGGTGCGATGCGGGCAAAAATTGCCGCAGGTCAAGCCGCCGTGATCGCCGAGATCAAAAAAGCCAGCCCTTCCAAAGGCGTCATCCGCGCAGACTTCATTCCAGCCGACATCGCCCAGAGCTATGCGGAACATGGAGCGGCCTGCCTTTCGGTGTTGACCGATAAGCAGTTTTTCCAGGGCCAGATCGACTACCTCAAGCAGGCGCGCGCCTCCTGCCAGCTGCCGGTGCTGCGCAAGGATTTCATGGTGGACGCGTACCAAATTTACGAGTCGCGTGCCATGGGGGCCGATTGCATCCTGTTGATAGCAGCCGCCCTGGACGACGCACAGATGGCCGATTTTGAAGCCATTGCCCGCACCCTTGACATGGCCGTACTGGTGGAAGTGCACGACGCAGCAGAGCTGCAAAGAGCCTTGAAACTGAAGACCCCCTTGGTGGGAGTGAACAACCGCAATCTGCGAACCTTTGAGGTCAGCGTGGAAACCACACTGGCACTGCGCAAAGACGTGCCCGGCGATCGCATCCTGGTCACCGAAAGCGGCATCATGACCCCTGCTGATGTACAGCGCATGCGTGAAGCCAAAGTGGACGCATTCCTGGTCGGCGAAGCCTTCATGCGCGCAGAAGAACCCGGCGCCGCTTTGTCCAAATTATTTGGACTGGACTAATTGACGGCATCCAAACCACACGGGATGCTCGCACCAACACAAGTCTCGCGACAACTTGCATTGCTTGACGCAACAGACGCTATCCCCACTTTACGCACGTGGCCCCCAGAGCCAGGGGCCGTGGCACCCGACTGGCAAACCACGGTAACGCAGTTTGGGGCCAGCCCCCAGGGTAAGCAGCTATCGCAATTTATCGCCACGCGCCTAGGCGAGCGGGCGACCATTTACCCCCCCGAACCTCTACGGGCTCTCCGACTGACGCCGCTACACTCCGTGCGCGTAGTCATCTTGGGCCAAGACCCCTACCACGGCCCAGGGCAAGGCGAGGGATTGGCATTCTCTGTTGCGCCAGGCGTGGCGCCTCCACCCTCACTACGCAATATCTTCAAAGAACTGCAGCAAGAAGGATTGCGCCCGGCCCATCAAGCCGACACCAATGGATCGCTCACATCCTGGGCACAACAGGGCGTGCTGCTGCTCAATACCTGCCTGACGGTAGAAGACGGCCGCCCCGCCAGCCATGCCAAAAAAGGATGGGAAGCACTCAGCGATGCCGTCGTTGCGCAAATAGCTCAAACCGCGCACATCTGCGTTTTCATGCTGTGGGGCGCCCACGCCCAAGCCAAGGCCCCCATGATCCAGCAACTGGCGGCTGCACACGATCGCAATATCCTGGTACTGCAGGCAAACCATCCATCCCCCTTGTCAGCCAACCGTCCGCCGACACCATTCGTGGGTTGCGGCCACTTCCAAGCCGCCAACGATTTTTTGGTAGGACATGGCTCCCGGCCCATTCGCTGGAGCAACATGGACTGAGCAGAATTTCTACTCTCCCTCCCACCGGCAAGAAAGCACGCTATAATAGAAAGCTATCGAACGTAGACGCACAAAATGCAATAGCATTGTGATGCTATAATTCGAAGTTCGCCGGAGAGGTGGCCGAGTGGTTAATGGCAGCAGACTGTAAATCTGCCCTCTTACGAGTACGCTGGTTCGAATCCAGCCCTCTCCACCAGCGACAGGCTTGCTTGCGAGCTGTGAGTTTTTGATGTGTTGATGCGCGTTTTTGGATTTAGCGGCGGCGTTTCGCATGGAAGTTTTTACTTCATATGCGGGAGTAGTTCAATGGTAGAACCCTAGCCTTCCAAGCTAATGACGCGGGTTCGATTCCCGTCTCCCGCTCCAAAAGCGATCGTCGGCGCGAAAGTTTTGTTTAGGTTGCTATAAATTTGTAGCAACTTGAAATGCCCATTTGGCTCAGTGGCAGAGCACTCCCTTGGTAAGGGAGAGGTCCCGGGTCCGATTCCCGGAATGGGCACCAATATTTCGGTTGATTTGGTTTGTTTTTTTCGGAGTCGAAAAAATGGGAAAAGAAAAGTTCACGCGCACCAAGCCCCACGTCAACGTGGGCACGATCGGTCACGTTGACCACGGCAAGACCACGCTGACGGCCGCCATCACCACCGTGCTGGCAGCCAAGTTCGGCGGTTCGGCCAAGGCCTACGACCAAATCGACGCAGCGCCCGAAGAAAAGGCCCGCGGTATTACCATCAATACCGCCCACGTCGAATACGAAACCGCCAACCGCCACTACGCCCACGTGGACTGCCCAGGCCACGCCGACTATGTGAAGAACATGATCACCGGCGCAGCCCAAATGGACGGCGCCATCTTGGTCTGCTCGGCTGCTGACGGCCCCATGCCCCAAACCCGCGAACACATCCTGTTGGCCCGCCAAGTGGGCGTGCCATACATCATCGTGTTCCTGAACAAGTGCGACATGGTGGACGACGCCGAACTGCTCGAACTCGTTGAAATGGAAGTGCGCGAGCTGCTGGACAAGTACGACTTCCCAGGCGACGACACCCCCATCATCCACGGCAGCGCCAAGCTAGCCATGGAAGGCGACAAGGGCGAGCTCGGCGAAGGCGCGATCATGAAGCTGGCCGATGCACTGGACACCTACATCCCCCTGCCAGAGCGTGCTGTTGA
>NZ_JBWKVR010000017.1:0-117277 GCF_059421805.1 Rhodoferax sp. GW821-FHT02C08 | reverse complement strand
CGCATGCAGCAACGATTGGACCGCAAGCCCGATGCGATGACGCTACGCCGGAGCACCGTCGAACATGTCTTCGGAACTTTGAAGCATTGGATGGGCTGGACGCACTTCCTGACGAAGACCATTGCGCATGTGGGCACGGAGATGAGCTTGCATGTGCTCGCCTATAACTTCAAGCGGGTGCTGAGTATCCTGGGAATGGAGAAGATGATGAAGGCTATGAAGCTGGCGGGGGCATGAGCCCTTGCGCGCTTTTGCGCCATCAGAAACAGAAACGCAATCCTCGGCTCGTGCAGGCCACACCAGATGCACGAAGCTCCCTTTGTGACTTCGCCAAGAAGAAAAACGGGATTACGGTGTCTTGGCAAAATTGCGCCAGGACTGTTTGAGTGTTTTCACACAGCCTCGGCCGATAGTACCTATTCGCCAAACACCTGCCAACGGCAGCAACCAGCCTGCAGCCCTCCCAACTCTTGCATATCAAAGCTCAAGCGAAGCGCTAACGACACCTATCTCCAGGGCGGCGCTCCACAGCAAGCGCACGGCCGTAGTCAACATCCGCTGGCTCAAAGGGATGGACTTAGCCGCCATCCCGGTGCAGCACTACGACGGCCTCGCCGTCTGAGAAGCTGGATTTACTGCCGCGCAGTGCGGATATTGCCCGGCAGCGTGCCCGGGTGGCTGGTGCGGTAGGGGTTGATGTCGAGACCGCCGCGCCGCGTGTAGCGCGCGTAGACGCTGAGCTTGATCGGCTTGCAGCGGGTCCACAGCTCCATGAAGATGCGCTCCACACACTGCTCGTGGAATTCGTTGTGGTTACGGAAGCTCACCAGGTATTTCAACAACCCAGCCTGGTCAATCTGCGGGCCGCTGTAGCTGATCTGCACGCTGCCCCAGTCGGGCTGGCCGGTAACCAGGCAGTTGCTTTTCAGCAGGTTGCTGGTCAGCACCTCGGACACCGGGGCCTCGTCCAGCGCGGCGCTCAGCAGCTCGGGGGCGGGGCTGTAATTGTCAAAGTCCATGTCCAGCCGGTCCAGGCTCAGGCCGTCCAGCTCGTGCACGGGCTCCTGGTCGAACAGCTCGGGCAGCAGAATGCGCACGCCTACCGTCGACGGCGTATCGCTGCCGCGCCAGGCGGCTTCGCTGATATCGGTGCGGATGCGCGCCTGCACCATGGCGGCATCGGCAAAGCGGGTGTTGTTGAAGCTGTTCAGGTAAAGCTTGAAGGACTTGCTCTCGATGATGTTGGGCGTCTCGCAAGGCACGGTGATGTGCGCCAGCGCCACCTGTGGCTTGCCGCGCAGGTTCAGCCAGCTCAGCTCGAAAGCGGTCCACAGGTCGGCACCAAAGAAAGGCGCGGCTTTGTCGGCCAGCCCGATCTCGGCGCGCTTGACGGCACGCGGAATCGGGAACAGCAACGACGCGTCGTACTGGTCGATATAGGCCGAGGACTTGCCCAGTTGGGATTGTTCTGGAGTGTTCATGATTGCTATACCTTTAGTAGCAGCCTGCGCAGAAGATATCTGCGCCAACTGCTTATTTTCCTTGTGATTCGTGACACCACGGCATAGACGCGCCCTGCATTCCTCCAAGGAACCCGTGGAACCGGCTCTGGCGGGCCGTCGGGTTCACCCCCTGCAAGGCCTGTCCTGAGCTTGCCGAAGGAGGGGTTGGCGGAAACGCGCAGCGTGGAGCCTGGGGGTGTCTAATTAAACTCTCGTTCCCGCAGCCACTTGGTGGCGATCCACTTTTCGCCCGCCAGCACGGGTGCGCCGCCGTGCAGGGTCTTGGTGGCCGGGTGCGGGCGGTCGTAGCTGAAGAACACGGCGTTGCCGCGCTGCGGTGCCACCTCCAGCTGCACATCGGGGAAGATGGTGGCACCGCCCTGTTCGGGCTCGCGCAGGTAGATGATCAAGGTGCCTACGCGCTGGCCGCCGCGCTTGACGATGGTGGGCGTACCCGGCTCCTGCGGGTCGAAGTAGTCGTAATGCGGCTTGTACTGTGCGCCGGGCTGGTAGTGCAACACCTGCAGGCCTTCACCGTTTTCCAGGGGCCACTGCAGCAGGCGGGCAATGCGCTCTTCAATGCACTGGACCAGCGGGCTTTCACCCCGGCTGAAGAACATGCCGTCGCTCGTGCGGTCCACGTGCACTTCTTCGCCGCCGGTCCGGGTGGCCACTGTCAGCGAGCGGCTCAGGCGCGGCCGGGCGGCCTCGACCAAGGCGTCGCACTCCTCGTCGCTGAGCAGGTTGCCAAACACCACCACGCGCGGGTTCTGCATCACGGACAGCACGCGGACCTGGCGGTCGCCCACATCCAGTTGCAAGGGGGCCTGCGACAGGTCAGGCCCAGGAACGGCCACCGCCGGCGGCAAGCTCTGTTTACGCGCCTGCAAATGGGCGGTAAGCGTGCTCTCCATCGCCTCCACGGCCACCTCTTCGCTCCAGCCCGAATCCCGCATGGCCTTCAGCACCACATCGGGCGTGAAACCGGCCTCGGCCTGGGCAATGATCCATTGCCGCAGTGCCGGGGTGATGGTCTGCTGCGCGGCGTTGGCGTGGGACTTAGGCATGGGGGGCTCCTTGGCGACGGAAAACCAGGCGGTCGGGCTCGGACACCTGGGCGGCGTAAGCATAGCCTTCCAGGTTAAAGCCCTGCAACTGCTGCGGCAGGCTGAGGTGGTGCAGGGTGGCGTAGCGCGCCATCAGCCCGCGGGCGCGCTTGGCCATAAAGCTGATGATCTTGTACTGGCCGTTCTTCTGCTCTTCAAACACGCATTCCACCACCCGGGCCTTCAGGGCCTTGCGGTCCACCGCCTTGAAATATTCTTGCGAGGCCAGGTTCACCACCACCGGTGTGGCATCGGCCTGCAGGCGCTGGTTCAGGTAGTCAGATATCTGCGTGCCCCAGAACTTGTACAGCGTGGCACCCCGCGGATTCGGCAGGCGGGTGCCCATCTCCAGCCGGTAGGGTTGCATCCAGTCCAGCGGGCGCAGCACGCCGTACAGGCCGCTGAGTATGCAGACATGGTCTTGGGCCCAGGCCAGGGCCTCGGGCACCAGCGTGGCCGCATCCAGCCCGCCGTAGACATCGCCGTTGAAGGCCAGCGCGGCCTGCTTGGAGTTCTTGGCAGTGAATTGGGGGCTCCAGGCCTGGTAGCGGGCCACGTTCAGCCCGGCCAACGCATCGCTGAGGTGCATCAGCTCGGAAATCTGCTGGGGTGAGTAGGCCCGCAGCAGCGCAATCAGCTCGGTGGACTGCTGGGTGAACAGGGGTTGGGTATGCGGCTTTCCCGTGGCGGGCGTTTCAAAATCAAGGGCCTTTGCGGGCGACAACAAAAACAACATGGGCAAACATCCTTTGGCCGGGATTATCGGGTGCTGCCACCCACAACCCGGTTGCCGCTCCGAATAGGCCTTGAACAGGTTCTTGGAACCGCGCTACGCGACCGTCGCCAAGGTCTTTTTACTGCGCTTGTTTTCGTACATCAGCGCATCCGCACGGGACAGCAGAGCCTCCACCGACTCGCGCACCTCCGGGGACACCCGCACAATGCCGTGGCTGCACGCAATCGCATATCCGCTGTGGGAGAACTGGTTACGCCGGTCCAAGGCGGCCAGCAAGCGCTCCACAATGGTCTGCGCCAGAGCATGCGGGCAATCGAACAGCAGGACCACGAACTCATCGCCGCCCAGGCGGGCCAGGATGTCGGCATTGCGAAAACTGCGCCGCATCTGGTCAGCAAAGGCCTGCAGAGCCTTGTCGCCCTCGGCATGGCCAAAGTTGTCATTGATGGCCTTGAACTTGTCCAGGTCAAAAAACACCAGGCAACAGGAAATGGACTTGCGCGTAGCCAGTGCCAGCGCGTGCTCGGCCAGCGCCAGAAAACCGCGCCGGTTCTGCAGCCGCGTCAGCTCGTCCACCGTGGCCATCTGGTAGGTGGATATCTCCTGCTCCACGATGGCGGCCAGGTCGCCCATCAGCTGCAGATCTTCAGGGCTGAGCTTGCGCGGCTGCGTATCCAGCAGGCAGAGCGTCCCCAGCTTGCTGCCGTTGGCCGCCTTCAGGGGCCAGCCGGCGTAGAAGCGCACGTGCGGCGGGTTCACCACCAGCGGATTGTCAAAAAAACGCTCGTCCTGCAGCGCATCGGGCACCAGCAGGACCGGCCGATCGCTCAGGATGGCATGGCCGCAAAAGGAGATATCGCGCGGGGTCTCGGTAAGCGCCATACCCTGGGCCGATTTGAACCACTGGCGGTTCTCATCCACTAGGCTGACCAGTGCCATGGGCACGCCAAACATGCGTTTGGCCATGCGGGTCAGCCGGTCAAAGCGTTCCTCGGGCGGGGTGTCCAGCAGGTTGAGCGAGCGCAGCGTGCCGAGGCGGAAAGGCTCGTCGGGCGCAAGGCCAGGCTTGATCATGGACTCTCCTTGAAAAAGAAGGTGAGCCCATTCTAGAGACAGAGTTCGGTGTCAGGCCAGCCCTATTTTCATGGCGAAGAGCTACACCACCGTAGGCGCCGAAGCCCCGTCCACGGTGATGTTGGCACCCGTCAGGTAGCGGCCGCGCTCGGAGGCGGCGAACAGCACGATGTTGGCGATCTCCTCCGGCTCGGCCAGCCGGCCCTGGGCCAGCTTCTGGATGGCACGCTCGCGCGCTTCCTCGGGGCTGATACCCGCGTGCTTGGCCTCGGCCAGCATGCCTTCGGCCACGCGCTCGGTATTCGTCAAGCCCGGGTTCAAGCCCACCACACGCACACCCCGGCCCGCATAGGCATGGGCCAGACCCGCGGTGGCCAGCATCAGCGCCGCATTTGCCGCCCCGCCGGCTAGGTGCACGGCCGAGGCCAGTTTGCCGCCGTTGCCGATGATGTTGACGATGGCGCCCTGGCCGCGCGCGGCCATCAGCTTGACCACCGGGTCGATCACATGGATGTAGCTGAAGTATTTGGCGTCCATCGCCGCATGCCAGGCCGTGGGGCTCAGGTCTTCGGCATTGGTGCGGCGCGCGGCGCCGGCGCTGTTGACCAGGATGTCGATGGGGCCGAACTGCGCCTCCACCTCGGCCACCATGGCCGCAGCGGCGGTGGCATCCGTCAGGTCGGCGGCCACGGTATAGACATCGCCCAGCGCGGCACGGGCCGCGTCCAGGTTCGCCTGCGAGCGCGAGACCAGCGCCACCCGCGCGCCCTCGGCCAGAAACAACTGGGCGCAGGCCAGGCCTATGCCCTTGCTGCCGCCGGTGATCAATACGTTTTTACCGCCCAAACCGAGGTCCATGGATCTGCTCCGTTGAAAAGTGGCTGCCAGCCTAACCCAGCGCCTAAGCCCCCGCAGGCCCCGGGTATTTATATGAAAAACAGGGCTCTGACGCAGACAACACCTGCGCCAGCAGCTACTAAAACCATAGCAAAATCGCATCCATGTACCCGCCCGGTAAAATCGCGCCCTCCCTGAAAGAACCTGTTAGACCATGACCGACACCGCTTCCACTGCTCCCGCCCAGCCCGGCTTGCAATCCCTGTCCAAATCCTTCGAACCTGCCGCGCTGGAAGCGCACTGGGGCCCGGAATGGGAACGGCGCGGTTATGGCGTGGCCGGGCACCGGGGCACGGGCCAGGCCCAGGCCGGCGCGGAGTCGTTCGCCATCCAGCTGCCGCCACCGAATGTGACTGGCACCCTGCACATGGGCCACGCCTTCAACCAGACCATCATGGACAGCCTGACCCGCTACCACCGCATGGCCGGCCATAACACCGCCTGGATTCCGGGTACCGACCACGCGGGCATCGCCACCCAGATCGTGGTCGAGCGCCAGTTGCAAGAGCAAAAGATCAGCCGCCACGACCTGGGCCGCGAAGCCTTCACCGCCAAGGTGTGGGAGTGGAAGGAGAAGTCCGGCAACATCATCACCGGCCAGATGCGCCGCATGGGCGACAGCGTGGACTGGAGCCGCGAATACTTCACCATGGACCCGAAGCTGTCCAAAACGGTGACCGAAACCTTTGTGCAGCTGTACCAGCAAGGCCTGATCTACCGCGGCAAACGCCTGGTGAACTGGGACCCGATCCTGCAAAGCGCGGTGTCCGACCTGGAAGTCGAAAGCGAAGAGGAAGACGGCTTCCTGTGGCACATCGCCTACCCGCTGGCCGATGGCTCGGGCTCGCTGACGGTAGCCACGACGCGCCCCGAAACCATGCTGGGCGACGTGGCCGTGATGGTCCACCCTGAAGACGAACGCTACACCCACCTGATCGGCAAGATGGTCACGCTGCCGCTGTGCGACCGCGAGATCCCGGTGATTGCCGACGACTATGTGGACAAAGCCTTCGGCACCGGCGTGGTGAAGGTCACGCCCGCGCACGACCAGAACGATTACCAGGTCGGCCAGCGCCACAAGCTGCCGATGATCTGTGTGCTGACCCTGGACGCCAAGATCAACGAAAACGCCCCCGCGGCCTACCAGGGCCTGGACCGCTTCGTGGCGCGCAAGAAGGTGGTTGCCGACCTGACCGAACTCGGCCTGCTGGTCGAGACCAAGAAGCACAAGCTGCAGGTACCGCGCTGCGCCCGCACCGGCCAGGTCATCGAGCCCATGCTGACCGACCAGTGGTTCGTCGCCATGACCAAGGTCAGCGACCAGGACCCGACCGGCAAGAGCATCGCGCAAAAAGCCATCGAGGCTGTGAGCAGCGGCCAGGTGCAGTTCGTGCCCGAGAACTGGGTGAATACCTACAACCAGTGGATGAACAACATCCAGGACTGGTGCATCAGCCGCCAGCTCTGGTGGGGCCACCAGATCCCGGCCTGGTACGACGAAGACGGCAAGGTCTATGTGGCGCGCAACGAAACCGAGGCCCAAGCCCAGGCGCCGGGCAAAACGCTCAAGCGTGACGAAGACGTGCTCGACACCTGGTACTCGTCGGCGCTGGTGCCGTTCAGCACCATGGGCTGGCCCGAGAAGACGCAGGACTACGACCTGTACCTGCCCTCCAGCGTGCTGGTCACCGGCTACGACATCATCTTCTTCTGGGTCGCCCGGATGATCATGATGACCACGCACTTCACCGGCCAGGTGCCGTTCAAGCATGTCTACATCCACGGCCTGGTGCGCGACGCGCAGGGCAAGAAGATGAGCAAGTCCGAAGGCAATGTGCTGGACCCGGTGGATTTGATCGACGGCATCGCCCTGGCACCCTTGCTGGACAAGCGCACCACCGGCCTGCGCAAGCCCGAGACCGCGCCTGCGGTGCGCAAGAACACCGAGAAGGAATTTCCCGAAGGCATTCCCGCGTTTGGCGCCGATGCGCTGCGCTTCACCTTTGCATCCCTGGCCAGCCTGGGCCGCAGCATCAACTTCGACAGCAAGCGCTGCGAGGGCTACCGCAACTTCTGCAACAAGCTGTGGAACGCCACCCGCTTCGTGCTGATGCAGTGCGAAGGCCAGGACTGCGGCGTGGCCGAGCACACGCCGGCAGAATGCGGCCCCGGCGGCTACCTGGACTTCAGCCAGGCCGACCGCTGGATCAGCTCCGCACTGCAACTGGCCGAAGCCGAAGTGGCCAAGGGCTTTGCCGACTACCGCCTGGACAACGTGGCTAATGCCATCTACGACTTCACCTGGAACGAGTTCTGCGACTGGTACCTGGAAATCGCCAAGGTGCAGATCAACATCGGCAGCGACGCCCAAAAACGCGCTACCCGCCGTACCCTGATCCGTACGCTGGAAGCCATCCTGCGCCTGGCCCACCCGATCACCCCGTTCATCACCGAAGAGCTGTGGCAAAAGGTCGCGCCAGTGGCCGGCATTCCCGGTGACTCGGTGAGCATCGCGCCCTATCCGCAATGCCAGCCGGCCAAGATTGACCCGGCCGCCATCGCCCATGTGACCAAGCTCAAGGGCCTGGTGGATGCCTGCCGCAACCTGCGTGGCGAGATGAATGTCTCGCCCGCCACCCGCATGCCGCTGTACTGCGTGGGCGATGCCGCCTTCATGCAAGAGGTGGCGCCGGTGCTGCAGTCGCTGGCCAAGCTCAGCGAAGTCAAGCTGTTCGATGACGAAGCCGCCTGGCAAGCCGCCGCGCAGGCCGCCCCCACGGTAGTGGCCGGCGATGCGCGCCTGTGCCTGCACATGGAGATCGACGTGGCCGCCGAAAAAGCCCGCCTGGGCAAGGAAGCCGCACGCCTGGAAGGCGAGATCGCCAAGGCCACCAACAAGCTGGCCAATGAAGCCTTTGTGGCCAAGGCGCCGCCAGCCGTGATCGCGCTGGAGCGCGGCCGCATCAGCGACTTCGGCGCCACCCTGGAGCGCCTGAAAGAGCAGTTGGCACGCCTGGGTTAAGCCCGCAAGCTCCACTCAAGCCCCAGGTCACACACGCGGCACAGGGGCTTTTTTTCAACACAACTGTCACATATCCGCCATAGTATCGGCCGCTACTTAACCTAGGAGTAGTGCATGTCCTCGATTTCCTTTCCCCTGCGTACCACCTCGGCCCTGTTGGTCGCGGCAGGCTTGAGCGCTTGCAGCAGCATGCCTGGCCAAACCATGGGCGCCGTGTCTACCCTCAACGGCCAACAACCACTGGTGATTGCGCACCGCGGCGCATCCGGCTACCTGCCCGAAGAAACCCGCGAAGCCTATATCCGCGCCATCGAACTGGGCGCCGACGTGATCGAGATGGACATCATCGTCACCAAAGACCGCCAACTGATCGCCCGCCACGACCCGAACCTGGCCATCAGCACCGATGTCGCCAAACACCCCGAATTCGCCTCGCGCAAGAAAACCATCCAGGTCGATGGCGAAACCCAGACCGGCTGGTTCAGCGACGACTTCACGCTGGCCGAAATCAAGACCCTGGGCGCAATCTCCACCGATGCAGAGCGGCCGCAGCAATTTAATGGCCAGTTCAAGGTCATCACCTTCCAGGAAGTGATCGACCTGGCCAAGGCCCAGTCGCAGGCCACCGGCCGCACGATTGCCATCTACCCGGAAACCAAGAACCCCAGCTACTTCGCGTCGCTCGGCCTGCCGATGGAAGACATGTTTGTCGACACCATCGTCAAAGCCGGCTGGAACAGCAAGTCGGCGCCCATCTTTGTGCAGTCGTTTGAGCCCGGCAGCCTGAAGTACATGAAGAGCAAAGGCCTGCAAACCAAGATGGTCCAGTTGGTCGACGGTGACAACATCGACCTGGCGACCGGCAAGGTCACCTTCAAGCTGCCCAGCGACCGCCCCTATGACTGGACGCTGATGGGTGACAAGCGCAACTTCGACGCCATGGTCACGCCCGCAGGCCTGGCTGAGATCAAAACCTATGCCGACGGCATCGGCCCGTGGAAGCGCTACATCATCAGCATCAAAGGCACCATCGGCGCCGATGGCAAGCCTGTGGACGTGAATGGTGATGGCAAGATCAACGACGCCGACGCCACCTCCATGACGCCCACCAGCCTGGTGACAGATGCCCACAAGGCCGGCCTGTTCGTGCACCCCTTCACATTCCGCAACGAGTCACGCCGCCTGGCCATCGACTATGCGAAAGATGGCACGAACGAATACACAGCCATCTACAAGACGGGGGTGGACGGCGTGTTCACCGACTTCACCGACACGGCGCTGGCAGCACGCAAGGCGCTGCTGAAGTAAAACAGAAATCGCCGCGCCGCTGACCCTACTGCGGGGCACGGCGCGTGCCAAGCATTAGCGCCGGCGTAGCACGTGGATGAAGTCAGCCCCTTCCGTGGTCTGCTCCATCAGTTCGTTGCCAGTCTGTTTGGAGAAAGCCTGGAAGTCGCGCACCGAACCCGCATCGGTAGACACCACCTTGAGCAACTGGCCGCTTTGCATATCGGTCAGCGCTTTCTTGGCCTTGAGGATGGGCAGCGGGCAGTTCAGGCCGCGCGTGTCGATTTCTTTGTCTGTCTGCATGGGGCGGTGGTCCTTGGGTGGTGCGTGATTTTAGTGCGGAAGATGCCCGCGCACGGCATCAGCCCAGCTCGCGAAACTGCGGCTCGTAGCCCCGGCGCTTCAGGAACTCGGCCAGCCCGTAGCCGGTACCCGCAGGCCAGCACTTCACGTCTTCAAAGTTGTACAGCCGGTAGTCCACCAACTCGGGCGACAAACGCACTTCGCCATGCGCAACCGCGTGGTAGACGATCAGCAGCTGGTTCATGCGTTGAAAGTCATACACGCCGATCAGCTCCAGCGCAGAGGCCGTGAGGTTGGTCTCTTCCAGAATTTCGCGGGCAATGCCCTCTTCGGGCGTTTCACCGGCCTCCATGAAGCCGGTGATCAGCGCATAGATATCAGAGGTCCAGGCGGCGTTGCGCGCCAGCAGGATCTGCCCGCCGTATTCGACAATGGCAGCCAACACCGGTGTGGGGTTGTTCCAATGCGTGAAGTCGCAGGCCGGGCAACGCAGGCGCTGCTTCGGCCCGCCGTCTTCTTCCTGGCTGATCCAGGCCAGCACAGTAGCGCACTGCGGGCAGAATTTGAACTCAGCGGCCATGGCTTCGAGCATCCTTCAAAACTACAGAAAACATAGCAGCTAGCGCAGGTGAAATCAGCGCTAGCGGCCTATTTTTTATAAATTCAACATAGCCTCATCAAGTCGGAAACACGCCGGTTGAAAGGTAGCGATCACCGCGGTCGCAGACAACGAAAACAATGGTCGCATTCTCTTCCCGCTGTGCAATCTGCTGCGCCACCCAGCAGGCACCCGCTGCCGAGATACCGGCAAAAATACCTTCCTCGCGCGCCAGGCGGCGGCACATTTCTTCGGCATCGTCCTGGCCCACATAGACCAGCTCGTCCACATGGCTGGGGTCGTAAATCTTGGGCAGGTATTCCTGCGGCCATTTGCGGATGCCGGGAATGCGCGAGCCCTCGCTGGGCTGGGCGCCGATGATCTTGACGGCCGGATTCTTCTCTTTCAAAAAGCGCGACACGCCGGTGATGGTGCCGGTCGTGCCCATGGCGCTGACGAAATGCGTGATCTTGCCCTGGGTATCAGCCCAGATTTCAGGACCGGTGTTTTCATAATGGGCGCGGGGGTTGTCTGCATTAGCAAACTGGTCCAGCACCTTACCCTTGCCTTCGCGCTGCATCTGGTCGGCCAGGTCCCGGGCGTACTCCATGCCGCCGCTCTTGGGCGTCAGGATCAGCTCGGCACCAAAAGCCTTCATGGTCTGGGCCCGCTCGATGGACAAGTCCTCCGGCATGATCAGCACCATGCGATAGCCCTTGACCGCGGCCGCCATCGCCAATGCGATACCGGTGTTGCCCGAGGTGGCCTCGATCAGGCTATCGCCCGGCCTGATTTCGCCGCGCTCCTGCGCCCGCTGGATCATGGACAAGGCCGGCCGGTCCTTCACCGAGCCTGCGGGGTTGTTGCCCTCCAGCTTGCCCAAAACCACGTTGCCACGGACCGAATTGTCCGCAGCACCAATGCGCTGCAAAGCCACAAGCGGAGTTTTTCCGATGACGTCTTCAATTGTTTGGTATTTCATGCCCCACACTGTGCCATAATATTGGTCTTGCTTCTGCACATGCCCGGGTGGTGAAATTGGTAGACGCAGGGGACTCAAAATCCCCCGCCGCAAGGCGTGCCGGTTCGATTCCGGCCCCGGGCACCATGTGTTAGCTTGTAGTGGATCTTAAAGATCTAATGTTAAGCCCCTTCCCTGTAGGACGGGGCTTTTTCATTTCTGCAAAGCTTTTACAAAAAAACCAAGCACCGCAAAGTATTCAGCCAAAGAAAACGCGGCCAATGCCTCGCGCGAATTGGTACGCGAACATGACCATGAAGGTGCCAGCCAAAGCCACACTGGTAACGCTTCCGATTGCCAGGCCCAGAAAGCTCAAACCCTCGTAGTGCTCGTCTACATCTTGTTGAACCATACAAATTGCTCCATTTGTGGGTTGAAGAAATCAACGCCACCAATGTAGAGCGGGGCCTGCAGCTCGTCGCGTGACAAACGCACATAAATCAATATTTGATGCGGCTACTAGCCAGAGAGTGCATTCAGGTCGCCCCATCCGAACGGCAAATATTGCAATGGACCGTCTCGCTGTGCCAGGCGAGACTTTCCTGCCCTGACGGAAGCCAGGGTGTATGGCAGTAACATGCATAGCACATAGCGCAAAACTGTCGAATAGTTCCGCAAATTGCATTTTGGAAATTCAACTGTCATTCACATGACGCGGGATGCGATTTAAATTTGAGGCATGAACACACCAAACCATCCCCAATCCACTGCAGCCAAAGAGGTTCCAGCTGAACCAATGAATGGTGCTGCATTTGTTCACACACTGCTGATCCTGGGCGCCCTGGGTATGGCGGTTTACAAGGTGCTCGACGCGGCCCTTCATCTACTTTGACCCTCGCCCCACACAAATCCAATAACTGGAAAAAACTGAAGCTGGTGCTGGCCATCGTCGCCTTGGGCGCCGTGGCCATCACGTTTATCAGCGGCACAGCCATCTTCGTATACCAGATGCTGCGCGCCGGATAGCCTCGCACCTCTTGGTTCAGGCCCGCTACATGCGGGCTTTTTCACGTCTGCGTGGCAGGAATCCACGCCAACGCGGCGGCTCAATGCACGGTGGCGCTACTGGGGGCTGTGAGTTTGAAGTGCTGGACGGCCTGCTGCGGGCTGCATTGCAATTGGCGCTGGAACAGGCGCTGTTCCAGGCACAGCCTCGGGACGCGGCGCGGGGTGGTTTTGCTCGGCTGGCTTCTCGGCATCCAATGCTCCTTGCTAAGGTTCAGTTGCTGCGGTATCGATAGCGTTTTGCGCAACCAGTGTAGGACCTGAAATCGACGGTCCCCATTCTTTTTACACCTGTGTTGCGCGCACAACAACACAGTGAAGCGGGCAGCCAGCACGCGACTTATACCCAACGAGTGGGCCCTGGCTGCTGAAGGTCTTTATGGCTGCAGTTTGTCTGAATTCCTGAATTTTCAGAAAATGCTGAAAATTCAGGAATTCAAAACATGAACCTCGCCCCCCTCACCCAGCGTTTTGTTTTGCACTTTGGCGAAATGGGCAGCCGCTGGGGCATCAACCGTACTGTGGGGCAAATCTACGCCCTGCTATTTGTCTCCGCCAAGCCGCTGAACGCCGACGAGATCGCCGAAGGCCTGGGCTTCTCGCGCTCCAACGTCAGCATGGGGCTGAAAGAACTGTCGTCCTGGAACTTGGTGCGGTTGCACCATTTGCCGAACGACCGGCGCGAATACTTCGAAACGCCCGAAGACGTATGGGCCATCTTCCGCACCCTGGCCGCCGAGCGGCGCAAGCGCGAGATCGATCCCACCTTGTCCATGCTGCGCGACGCGCTGATGGAACGCCCGGCCCTGGCCGAAGACATCCACGCCCAGTCGCGCATGAAGGAAATGCACGACCTGATCGAGCTGGGCACCTCCTGGCTGGATGAGGTGCAAAGCATGGATTCGGCCTCGCTGGCCAGCATGATGAAGATGGGTACGCAGATGAAAAAGCTGCTGCAGGTGAAAGACCGGGTGAAGCAGGCCCTCAAGCCCAGCAAGGCCGCTGCAAACAAGGGAGATGCGTGATGGACGCAATGGACCCGGTCGCACTGGCCCGCATCCAGTTTGCGGCCAATATGACGTTCCACATTCTGTTCCCCACCATCAGCATCGCCACGGGCTGGGTGTTGTTTTATTTCAAGACCCGCTACACCGCCACGCGGGCCGAACACTGGATGGATGCCTACCAGTTCTGGGTGAAGATATTCGCGCTGACCTTTGCGCTCGGCGTGGTCAGCGGCATCACCATGAGCTTCCAATTCGGCACCAACTGGCCAGGCTTCATGATGAAGGTCGGCAATATCGCCGGGCCACTGCTGGCCTACGAAGTACTGACCGCCTTTTTCCTGGAGGCCACCATGCTGGGCATCATGCTGTTTGGCCGGCATCGGGTGAGCGAGCGCCTGCACACTGTCGCCACGTTCCTGGTGGCGGCCGGCACCACGCTGTCGGCCTTGTGGATACTGGCGCTGAACTCGTGGATGCACACGCCGGCCGGCTTTGTAATGGTCAACGGCCAGGCCCATGTGACCAGCTGGCTGGAAGTGATCTTCAACCCCTCCTTTCCCTACCGGCTGGCCCATATGCTGCTGGCCTCGGGTCTGACGGTGGCCTTTCTGCTGGCCGGCATCAGCGCCTTCCGCTGGCTGAAGAATGACCGCGGGCTCGAAGTGATGGCCAGCCTGCGCACCGGACTGACGGTAGCCGCCCTGCTGATCCCGGTGCAGATCGTGGTCGGCGACATGCACGGCGTGAACACTCTGGAACACCAGCCCGCCAAGATCGCCGCCATGGAAGGCATCTGGAAGACCGAGCGCGGCGCCTCTGCCGTGCTGTTCGGCCTGCCCGATGCGGCCACGCAAAGCAACCGGTTTGAAGTGGCCATTCCCCAGTTGGCATCGCTGTACCTCACGCACAGCTGGGACGGCGAGGTCAAGGGCATAGACGCTTTTGGCGACAAGCACCCGCCTGTGGCGCCGGTGTTCTTCGCCTTCCGCATCATGGTCGGCGTGGGGCTGCTGATGCTGGCTGCGAGTTGGGCTGGCGTGTGGCAGTTGCGCCGCCAAGGTGCACCCGAGCCCTGGCTGGCGCGTCTGCTGGTAGCCATGACTTTCATCGGCTGGGTGGGCCTGATTGCAGGCTGGTATGTGACGGAAATCGGTCGCCAGCCCTGGCTGGTGTACGGCGTGATGAGCACCGCCGAAGCCGCGTCCAGCGTGCCGCCCACGGCGATTGCGGCCACGCTGCTGATGTACCTGCTGCTGTACGCGGTGCTGATCACCGCCTATGTGTCCGTGGTGTTCTACATGGCCCGCAAAGCCAGTGCATTGGCCAAACCCATCTTCCCCACCATAGACCGCCGCCGGGAGACCCAGCATGCCTGATCTGATCAACAACCTGGGCCAACCGCAAGTCTGGCTGCCCATCGTCTTCGCTCTGGTGATGGCATTGGCCATGCTGGCTTACGTGATTCTGGACGGCTACGACCTGGGCGTGGGCATTCTGATGCGCAAGCCCGACAACGCGCAACAAGACGCGATGATTGCCAGCATTGGCCCGTTCTGGGATGCCAACGAAACCTGGCTGGTGCTGGGCGTGGGCGTGCTGCTGGTCGGGTTCCCGCTGGCGCACGGCGTGATCCTGGGAGCGCTCTACCTGCCTGTGGCCTTGATGCTAATGGGGCTGATGCTGCGCGGCGTGGCCTTCGACTTCCGCGTCAAGGCCAAGGACGACCACAAGCGGCTGTGGAACATGGCTTTTCACATCGGCTCGCTGCTGGCAGGCTGGGCCCAGGGCTTCATGCTGGGCTCGATGATTACCGGCTTCCGGCACGACCTGGCGGGCATTCTGTTCAGCAGCCTGATCGGGCTGTGCCTGCTGGCGGCCTATGCGCTGCTGGGCGCAGGCTGGCTGATCATCAAGACCGAGGGCGAGCTGCAGCTGATGGCGGTAGCCTGGGCGCGCCGCAGCCTGTGGCTGACCGGGCTGGGCGTGCTGGCCATCTCCGTCGCCACACCCATGGTCAGCCATAGCATCTTTGTGAAATGGTTCAGCTTCCCGAACCTCATCTTGCTGCTGCCGATACCGATAGGCACGCTGGTGCTGTTCGGCACCATCTGGCGCAGCCTGGGCCGATTGCCGGTACGGCTGGAGCAAGGCAACGAATACGGCATAGGCGTGCCCTTCGGCGCCACGGTGGGCATCTTCCTGCTGGCGTTTTACGGCCTGGGCTACAGCATCTTCCCCTGGTTGGTGATCGACAAGATCACCATCTGGGACGCTGCCAGCGCCCCCGAAGCACTGATGGTGATCTTCTACGGCGTGGCCGTGGTGCTGCCGGTGATCATTGGCTACACGGTGTTCGCCTACCGGGTGTTCTGGGGCAAATCCGCCGCGCTGAAGTACTGATCAATATTTACAGAAAATAGGCCTCTGGCGCAGATAGTGCCTGCGCCAGCAGCTATTTATTCAATAGCAAAACCCATGGCATGCGCTCAGGCCGGAAGCGCTGTCCACCGCGGCAAGCGCCTGGCCAGCAGCAGAACCAGCAGCAGGTTCAGTACCGCCAGCCCGCACAGCAGCAGCCATGCGGCCCCCGCTCCCCAAGCATCGATCAGATAGCCGCCCACCAGCGGCGTGGCCGCCTGCCCCAACAGTGCCGGCCTGGCCATGCGCCCCATCAGCACCGGGTAGTCGGCGGCAGCCACCAGAGACAGCGGCAGCGTGCCACGCACAATCGCACGCAAGCCATTGCCCGCGCCGTACAGCATGACGCCCAGCGCCGCCGCGCCGGGCAGCAGCGCAATCAGCAACAGCCCTGCCAGCACCAGTGACACCGAGATACACGTAGTCCACACAGGGTGCCTTTTACGCGCCAGCATGTCCACCACGCGCGATCCCACCTGGCTGGGGCCCAGCAGCGCGCCCATGCTGACAGCCCCCGCCAGCGAATAGCCACGCCCCTCCAGCAAGGCGATCAGGTGCACTGACATGGCCGTCATGACCACGGCGGCCAGGGTAAAGATCGCGGCCAGCAAGGCATACAGCCTGGCGTCCACCTGCCGGCTACCGCTTGCCTGCACGCCAGAACCCGCGCTGGCCAGTCCGGGCGCAGGCAAAGCCTTCGCGTACATAGGCCACACCAGTAGCAACAGCAACACGGCGTAGACGCAGCAGGCCTGGCGCCAACCGCAGTAGGCAATCAGCATGGCCACCGCCGGCCACACCACCGTCGTGGCAAAACCCGAGATCAGCGTGACCCCGGTGATCGCGGAACGGGCGTTCGGCCCATACACGTGACCCAGCGTGGCAAACAAGGCGTCGTACAGCCCGGCCGCCATGCCCACGCCCAGAATGGCCCAGCCCAGCAAAAACACCGGCAGACTGCCCGCCATAGCCAGCACCAGCAGGCCCGCCGCGGTGATGATGCCGCTGCCGCACAACAGGACGCGGCCGCCGTAGCGCAGGATCAGCCGCCCGCTGCAGGGCGCCAGCAGACCAGACACCAGGATACCCAGCGACAGCGCGCCATAGACCCATTGGCGTGCCCAGCCGGTCTCGGCAATCACCGGACTGGCCAGCACCGCCATCAGAAAGAACGAGCCGCCCCATACCAGTATCTGCACCAGGCCCAGTAAGGCAATGCTGGTGATTGGGGGGCGATGGGCTTGGGTCATGAAATCGGCTGCAGTGGTCAAGCTGCTACTTTCGCTTTTCAGCCACTATCTGTAAATTCCGAATCCAGGAACCCATCAATACGATAAACCTATGGATACCACATGATCAACTTTCGGCTTATCCGCCATCTGTGGCTATTTCTGGCTGTGGCCGAAGAGGAGAACTTCAGTCGCGCCGCCAAACGGCTGGGCATGTCGCAGCCGCCGCTCACCGAGCAAATTCAGGTGCTGGAGCAAGCACTGAAGCTGGAGCTGTTCGAACGTTCCCGCAAGGGGGCGCAGCTTACGCCCGTGGGGGCGGCCATCCTGCCGGCGGTACGCAAGTTTGCGGAGCAGCTGCAGCGGCTGGAGCTGGCCGTGCAGGAGGCGATTGCCGGGCAAACCGGGCTACTGAGCATTGGCGCCATCAGCTCCGCGCTGCTGGACGTGCTGCCGCCTCTGCTGGAGCGGCTGAAGGCCGAACACCCCCTGCTGACGGTATCGGTACGGGAGATCGACAGCTTTGAGGCCATTCCCCTGCTGAAAAGCGGCGATATCGACCTGGCCTTCGCGCGGCTGGAGGGCGCGCTGGGCGACGGCATCGCCTCCACCCCGCTGGCGCAGGATCGTCTGGCGGTCGCCTTGCCCCGGTCACACCCGCTGGCGCTGCAGTCGAAGGTGGCGCTGGCATCGCTGGCACACGAGGAATTCGTGATGTTTGCGCGCCAGATCAGCCCGGTGTCTTTCGACGGCCTTGTGGCGTCCTGCCAAGCCTGCGGCTTCTCGCCGCGCGTGCTGCACGAGGTGCGCTCCGCCGCGTCGCAGATCGCCTTCGTAGGCTGCGGCCAGGGCATTGCGCTGGTACCAACCTCCTTGAAAAAACTGGCACCCGCGAATGTGGTGGTAGTCCCACTAAAAGAAAAGCTGAACGTGGTCACCACCGCGATGGCGTGGAGCACCACGCGCAACAACCCGCTGCTGGCCACCCTGATTCCCAGCTTGCAAAAGCAGCCTGCGACCACACGCGGCCGCCGCCAGAAAACTTAAGAAAAATCAGCCTCTAACGCAGACATTACCTGCGCAAGCAGCTATTTATTCGATAGCAGACCAGCTGCTACCGTGGGGTAGTGCAGCCGCAGCCGCAGCTCGGTCTTCATGCGCGTGTTGTCCAGGCGCCGCGACTCGGACATGAAACTCAGCAACATCAACGACAACTGCCCTTGCGCAGCGCTACGCGGCACGCGGGGCGGGCGCGGCAGGCCGTACAGGTCAGCGGCGAGGTCAAAGTAGTCGCCCATGCGCATGTCCGTGTCGTCGTTCACGTTGTAGATGCGCTGCGGGCGGCCTCGCCACAGGGCCTGGATGCAGGCGCGGGCCAGGTCCTTGGCATGGATATGGTTGGTGTACACATCGTCTGCCGCGTCCAGCACCGGCGTACCTTTGCGCAAGCGCGTCTCGGGTGTGCCCCCCTCGCGGTCGGGCGCATAGATGCCCGGAATGCGCAGAATGCTGCTGCGCACCCGGCTGGCACGGCGGCCCAGCAGGCGTACTGCGGCTTCGGCATCGACCCGGCGCTGGGCCCGGGGCGTGGTCGCGGCCAAGGCACGGGTCTCCCGCACCAGCTCGCCCTGGCAGTCGCCATACACGCCACTGGTCGAGCCGTACACCAGCGCACGGGGTGCGCCGCGCAGCTGCAGCACGCGCAGCAGATTGCGGGTGCGCGGATCGTCGCGGCCCTCGCCGGGCGGCGGCGCCAAATGCAGCACCCGGGTCGCCAGCCCGGCCAGCCGGTACAGCGACGCACGCGCGTCCAGATTACCGCACAGCGCAGTGATGCCCTGGGCTCGCAAAGCCGGCACGCGTTCGGGGCTGGAGGTCAACGCCAGCACCCGTACCGAGCGCGGCAAGCAGGCTGCAGCGCGCAGGCCGACATCGCCACAGCCGACGACCAGTACGCGCTCGCGGCGAAAGCGCGCAGGCAGCGCGCCAAGAGGAAATTGGTTTGAGGGCAAAATCGGTGGCCAAAGATAGAACTGACCGAGCATAACGAAACCATGACCCATCCCGTCCCCACTCCGCAAGCTTTCAGTATCACCGTACAGCCCAGCGGCCGCAGTTTTGCCGCCACGGCCGACGAATCCATCCTGGCGGCCGGCATCCGCCAGGGCATCGGACTGCCCTACGGTTGCAAGGACGGCGCCTGCGGCTCCTGCAAGTGCAAGAAACTCGAAGGCATGGTGTTCCACGGCCCGCACCAGAGCAAGGCGCTGAGCGACGAGGAAGAAGCCGCCGGCCTGGTACTGACCTGCTGCGCCATGCCGCTGACCGACGTGGTGCTGGAGTCGCGCCAGGTGACGGACGAGAGCGCCTTCCCGATCAAGAAGATGCCTTCGCGCGTGACCACGCTGGAGAAGGTCTCTAGCGACGTCATGGTCATCAAACTACAGCTGCCGGCCAACGACACCCTGCGCTACCACCCCGGCCAGTACATCGAATTCATCCTGCGTGATGGCGCGCGACGCAGCTACAGCATGGCGAATGCGCCGCACACCGGCCCTGCGGTGGAACTGCACATCCGCCACATGCCCGGAGGCAAGTTCACCGACCATGTGTTCGGCGCGATGAAAGAGAAAGAAATCCAGCGCATTGAAGGCCCGTACGGCAGCTTCTACCTGCGCGAAGACTCCGACAAACCCATCGTGCTGCTGGCCTCGGGCACCGGCTTTGCGCCCATCAAGGCCATCCTGGAACACATGCAGCACAAGGCCATCACCCGCCCGGCCACGCTGTACTGGGGTGGCCGCCGCCCTGGCGATCTGTACCTGAACGATTGGGTGCAGGCCCAGTTGGCAAATATGCCGAACCTGACTTACGTGCCCGTGATCTCCAACGCCCTGCCAGAAGACAACTGGACCGGCCGCACCGGCTTCGTGCACCAGGCCGTCCTGCAAGACCTGCCGGATTTGTCCGGCCACGAGGTCTATGCATGCGGTGCACCCATCGTGGTGGACTCGGCCCAGGCTGACTACATCGCCAAAGCCGGCCTGCCGAGCGACGCCTTCTTTGCCGACTCGTTCACCAGCGAAGCCGATAAAGCCAAGGTCTGAGCATGACGTCCCGCGTTGGCGACGAAATCACCTTTCGTCGGCTGGAAATCTTTCTGGCCTTCATGCAGGAAGGCAATCTGACGCGTACTGCCGAGGTGCTGGACACCAGCACGGTCAGCGTGCACCGGGCCTTGCATGCGCTGGAAGAAGGTCTGCGCTGCGCGCTGTTCCGCCACGAAGGCCGCAACCTGATACCCACGCATGCGGCCCAGGTACTGGCCGAGGCCGCAAAAGACGTGCTGCATCTGATGGCCGAGGGTGTGCGCGCTACCCGCCAGGCAGCCGGCTATGCATCCCACCAGATCCGCATCGGCTCGCTGTATTCGCTGACCATCAAGACCGTGCCGACCCTGCTAGTCGACCTGAAGGTGCGCAAGCCCGAGCTGCAACCCGAGCTGGTGCTGGGCTCGAACGCCGTGCTGCTGCAGAAACTGGCCCAGGGCGCCATCGATGCCGCGCTGATGGCCGTGCCCGATGACGCGCCGGATGTCGAATCGCTGCCGCTGTTCGAAGATGACATCTACTTTGCCGCGCCGGTGGGCTCGCGCTACGCCGACATGGCGGCGGTGGACCTGAGCAGTTGCGCCGACGAACGCTTCGTCAGCCTGACCGAAGGCTTTGCCACCTACAAGGGCTTCCAGGAGGCCTTTCGCATTGCCGAATTCACGCCGAACGTGGTGATGCAGACCGGCGACATCTTTTCGCTGATGAACCTGGTCAGCGGCGGCCTAGGCTGCACGCTGCTGCCGGGCCGGGTGCGCGATGTGTTTCCGCACAAGGTGCAACTGATTCCGCTGCAGCCCAAATACCTGATGCGCCAGACCATAGGCCTGAGCTTTTTACGCAGCCGCGAACGCGACCCGAATCTGCTGACACTGCTGTCGGTCTGCCGCATGTCGCAGACCCGCCTAGCCTGAGATACAGCGGTGCCCGGGTAAACCCCCGATCGTTTCACCTGCCGTAAACATCCCCTCTTCCGCTTAATTGTTCTGTCGCGGCTGGCTCGGTACATTCCACTCCGAGAAGCCCTGCCGTGCCCCACCGCTTGGCAAGGCTTCCAAAAAATAGCGCTGACATGCGCCATAACCAGGAGACAGACATGATTATTTACGGCACCGCGCTACTGGCAGCATGCCATTTGCTGGGGATTTTTTTAGGTGACTTGCTCGGGCAGGCCATGGGCGTCAAAACCAATGTTGGCGGCGTCGGCATCGCCATGCTGCTGCTGATTTTTGCGCGCCTAAGCATGCAAAAACGCAACATCCTGCCCAAACTCACCGAGGCGGGTGTGGAGTACTGGGGTGCCATGTACATCCCGGTGGTGGTCGCCATGGCGGCACAACAGGACGTGGTATCGGCGCTGCGCGGCGGCCATCTGGCGCTATTGTCGGCGCTGGGTGCGGTAGCTGTCTGCGCAGTCGTCATCTCCCTGATCAACCGCATGGAACGCATTGAAGAACCGGCCGTGGCCGCTGATAGCGCAACGCTTCCCAATGCCCAGCCCGCAACCCACCTGAAATAAACACCATGCTAGAAATTCTGCAAAAAGCCGCGGCCGCCAACGGCCTGGTTACCGCCTTCGCCATGGTGGGTTTAATCGTGCTGTTGTCCGGCGTGATCTCACGCAAGCTGACTTTTGGCCGGGTGCATGGCTCGGCCATCGCCATCGTCATCGGCCTGGTGCTGGCCTACTGGGGCGGCACACAAACCGGCGGGCACAAGGGCCTGGCCGATATGTCGCTATTCGGCGGCATTGGACTGATGGGGGGCGCCATGCTGCGCGACTTCGCCATCGTCGCCACCGCCTTCGAAGTGCAGGCCACCGAGGCGCGCAAGGCCGGTTTGATCGGCGTAGTCGCTCTGCTGCTGGGCACCTTGCTGCCATTCATCGTGGGTGCCAGCGTGGCCTGGAGCTTTGGCTACCGGGATGCAGTGAGCATGACCACCATCGGCGCAGGTGCCGTCACCTATATCGTCGGCCCGGTCACAGGTGCTGCGATTGGCGCCAGCTCGGACGTGATGGCGCTGAGCATTGCCACCGGCCTGATCAAGGCGATCCTGGTGATGGTCGGCACGCCGGTAGCAGCGCGCTTTCTGCGCCTGAAAACGCCACGTTCGGCCATGGTGTTTGGCGGGCTGGCCGGCACGGTCAGCGGCGTCTCCGCCGGCCTGGCCGCGACCGACCGCAAACTGGTGCCCTATGGTGCGTTGGTGGCGACTTTCCACACCGGCCTGGGCTGCCTGATGGGCCCATCGGTACTGTTTTTTGCCACTAAAGCCCTGGTGGCTTGAGGATCTGAAGATGTGGTTATTGAGGATATGACTATGGACCGTGTGAACTGGAACACCAAAGCAGACAACCGCGCCGACCGGCTGGCACGTGCTGCCCAGGCCCTGGGGCCGCAGCTACGCGGCAAGCATGTGGCGACCGAGGCCATCGCTGCGCTGCTGGAAGCGGTGATCGAACCTGGCGACCGGGTCTGCCTGGAGGGCAACAACCAGAAGCAGGCCGACTTCCTGGCCCAGGCGCTGGTGCAGGTCGATCCGCACAAAGTCCATGGCCTGCACATGGTGCAATCCGTGCTGGCGCTGCCAGAGCACCTGGACATTTTTGAGAACGGCGTGGCCAGCAAGCTGGACTTCAGCTTTTCCGGCCCGCAGGGCGCACGGCTGGCACGGTTGGTGTCCAGCGGCCGCATCCAGATCGGCGCCATCCATACCTATCTGGAGCTGTTCGCCCGCTACTTTGTGGACCTGACACCCAAGGTGGCCCTGGTGGCGGCGCACGCAGCCGACGCCGAGGGCAATCTGTACACCGGGCCGAACACCGAGGACACGCCAGCCATCGTCGAGGCCACGGCCTTCTCGGGCGGCATCGTCATCGCCCAGGTCAACGAGCTGGTCGACGGCAACACCAGCCTGCCGCGCATCGACATCCCGGCGGGCTGGATCAGTTTTGTGGTGAAAGCGCCGCGTCCGAACCTGATTGAGCCGCTGTTCACCCGCGACCCAGCGCAGATCAGCGAAATCCAGGTGCTGATGGCCATGATGGCGATCAAGGGCATTTATGCCGAATACGGCGTCGAGCGTCTAAACCACGGCATCGGCTTCGATACCGCTGCCATCGAACTTCTGCTGCCTACCTACGCCGAATCACTGGGGCTGAAGGGCAAGATCGCCAAGCACTGGGCGCTGAACCCGCACCCGGCGTTGATCCCGGCCATCGAAGCGGGCTGGGTCGAATCCATCCACTCCTTCGGCTCCGAGCTGGGTATGGAGGACTACATCCACGCCCGCTCCGATGTATTCTTCACCGGCCCCGACGGCAGCCTGCGCAGCAACCGCGCCTTCAGCCAGGCGGCCGGTCACTACGCCTGCGACTTGTTCATAGGCTCGACCCTGCAGATGGATCTGGACGGCAACAGCTCCACCGCCACGCTGGGCCGCATCGCCGGCTTTGGCGGCGCGCCCAATATGGGTGCTGATGCGCGCGGCCGCCGCCACGCCAGCCCGGCCTGGCTGAAAGCCGGGCGCGAGGCCCGCGACGGCCGCAGCGGCGCCGCCGGCACGCCACGGGGGCAAAAGCTGGTGGTGCAGATGGTGGAGACATTCCGCGAGCACATGCAACCTGCCTTTGTGGAGCGGCTGGACGCCTGGACGCTGCAGGAGCAAGCCAATATGGCCTTGCCACCGATCATGGTCTACGGCGACGATGTGACCCACATCCTGACCGAAGAAGGCATTGCCAACCTGCTGCTGTGCCGCAGCGACACCGAGCGCGAGCAGGCCATACGCGGCGTCGCCGGTTACACGGCGGTGGGCCTGGCGCGCGACAAGCGTGCGGTAGAAAACCTGCGCGACCGCGGCATCATCCGGCGCCCGCAAGACCTGGGGATTGACCCGCGCGACGCCACGCGCAACCTGCTGGCCGCACGCAGCATGCGCGACCTGGTGCGCGCCTCCGGCGGGCTGTACCAGCCACCCAAACGTTTCAGAAACTGGTAGGAGCACAAGCAGCATGAGCGACATTCCTGCAGGGCTGGAAACCCTGGATTTTTCTTACAGCGCAGGCCGGCCCGCCGGCAGCTTCGCCCCCATCCTGGTCGGCGTGGTCGGCTCGGGCAACCTGGAGGTGATGCTGGAAGCCGCAGCCGGTACCGGCTGCGAGGTGCGCGTGGAAACCTCGGCACGCGGCTTCGGCCCGATCTGGCAGGCGGTGGTGGACGATTTCCATGCCCGGCACCCGCTTGCCGGCGTACGTATTTCCATCAACGATATGGGCGCGACGCCCGCCGTAGTCAGCCTGCGCCTGGACCAGGCCGTGGCCGAACTGCCAAAAACTCCAGAGGCCTCCACATGATCAGCTATGTCGAATGCACAGCGCGCGAGCGCCTGGCCCAGGTGCTGGACCCGGGCAGCTTCCATGAATGGCTGCCGCCTTCGGCACGCGTCACCAGCCCGCACCTGGCGCAGCTCGGCGTGCCGTCGGCCTTTGACGACGGCGTAGCGATTGGCCGCGCCACCCTGGACGGCCATCCTATCTTTGTGGCAGCCCAAGAAGGCGAATTCATGGGCGGAGGCGTGGGCGAGGTGCATGGTGCCAAGCTGGTCGGACTGCTGCAGCGCGCGCTGCGGGATCGGCCGAAAGCCGTGCTGCTGCTGGCCGAATCCGGCGGGGTCCGGCTGCACGAAGCCAATGCCGGGCTGATTGCGGTGTCCGAAGTGATGCGCGCCGTGTTGGATGCGCGCGCCGCAGGTATTCCGGTGATCGTGCTGATAGGCGGCGCCAATGGCTGCTTTGGTGGCATGGGCATCGTGGCGCGCTGCGCCGACCATATCGTGATGAGCGACGTGGGTCGCCTGGCGATGTCCGGCCCAGAGGTGATCGAAGCTAGCCACGGCGTGGACGAATTTGACTCGCGTGACCGGGCGCTGGTCTGGCGCACCACCGGTGGCAAACACCGCTGGCTCACCGGCGACTGCGACGCGCTGGTGGAAGACGATGTCGCGGCCTTCCGCAACGCCGCCATCGCTGCGCTGCACGCCGCCCGGACTGTGACCCTGCAGTCACTGGAAGCCGAACACGCGCTGCTCACGGCGCGCCTGCGCCCGCTGGACGACAACGGTGACCAGGCCACGGCCCTCTGGCGGCGCCTGGGCGTTGCCGATGCCGCCCGCGTGCCGGACATGGACGTGGCGGAAACAAGGACCCTGGGAGTCAACGCATGAACTGGAACACCCTAGCCACCCAACTCTTTGGCCCCGACCATGGCATTGGCGCCGACGGTGACTTTTTGCAGGGCACGGTCACGTTCGACGGCCAGCCGCTGGCGGTGCTGGGCACCACCAACCACGCCCCCATAGGCGTCCAGCTGGCATTGGCCCAGGCCCGGGTGGTGCTAGACACCATCACCCAACACCCCGGCCGGCCCATCCTGTTGCTGATCGACACCCAGGGCCAGCAACTGCGCCGGCGCGACGAGCTGCTGGGCATCAACCGCGCGATGGCGCATCTGGGCATGGCCATCGACCTGGCACGGCGCCAGGGGCACCGCGTCATCGGCCTGGTGTACGACCAGGCACTGTCGGGCGGCTTCATCACCTCGGGCCTGATTGCAGACGCCTGCTATGCGCTGCCAGAAGCCGAGATCCGCGTGATGCGTATCCCCGCCATGGCCCGCGTCACCAAACTGCCTGAAGAGATGCTGACCGCACTGTCGCAGTCCAACCCCGTATTCGCCCCCGGCGTGGGCAACTATGTGGCCATGGGCGGTGTGCAGGCCCTGTGGCAGGGCGATTTGCCAGCAGCTTTGCGTGATGCATTGGCACACGCACCGACACAAGATCTGCGCGCCATCATTGGTGCCGAACGCGGCGGCCGCAAGATGTCGGCCGCCGTGGTGCAACGGGTACTGGATGCAACATGACACCGCTGCACCGCCACCAGATCGCCTGGCTGACGGATGCCGGCTGGCAGCAAGTTTTGGAACTGCAATGGGATGCGCTAGCAGCGGAATGTCTCCACCACTGGGCTACCCAGCGCTTGCCGCTGGTGGTCACGCGCCAGACCGCCAGCGAGCTGCCACACACGGTAGCCCTCGGTCTGCCGGCACCGGCCCGCTGGGACAAACGGCGCATCACGCTGGCGGTGCCGCTCAGCTCCATACTCTACTTCGACGCATTTCCACGCGCCACCGAGGTGCTGGGCCTGCTGGCCGTCCCCGCGCGCACGCCATGGCGGCAGCTGTGCGAGCAACTCAACAGCTGCCAGGCCAACGCCCGGGTGTACGGCAGCTATGGTTGGCAGCGGCTCACCGGGCTGGACCACATACACGCCGAATCCGATATCGATCTATGCATCACCGTATCGGATGGACGCCAGGCCGACGCCGTGGTCACGTTGTTGCAAAGCTTTGCGGCTCCACGGCTGCGCCTGGATGGCGAGCTCGTGTTTGACGCCGGTGCGGCCGTCGCCTGGCGCGAATGGGCCGCCTGGCGATCCGGCAAGAGCACGGCCGTGCTGGTGAAACGCCTGCACGGCGCCACGCTGGAATATGCGCCGTTCTGGCGCACAGCAAGCACAGCGGAGTTGGTGCAATGACCCGTGCGCAGCCACTGCATTGGACGGCACCCACGCCATACTCCACACCGTCCACCATTGGCCGGGCAGCGACACGGGCGCTGTACCACGAGCTGGCCTTGTGCCCCAAGCCCGGCCTGGTCACCCTGTGCGATAGCGGCAGCCACCGCGACATGGACGCGCACACCTTTATGCGCAGCCTGTTTGCACTACGCAGCTACTTTGTGGCGATTGCTGAGCTGGGGCTGCTGGGCGCAGATTTCCCCGCTCTGGAGCGCTGCGGCATCCAGGCCGAAGCCCGCATGCTGGCAGCCACCGGCGGCATCAACACCCACCGCGGCGCCATTTTCATGCTGGGCTTGTTGTGCGCCGCAGCGGGGGCACTCACACGAACGAATGCCTCCCCCAGCCCTGAGCAGCTGCGTGAGGCCTTGCGCCATGGCTGGGGGCAGGCGCTGGACGCGCGCGCCCTACGCCTGCCCAGCTTGCCGGGGGGCATCGCAGCCCGCAAACATGGCCTGCGCAGCGCCTCGTCAGAAGCGGCACTGGCGTTCCCTGTGTTGTTTGAAACGGCAGTGCCGGCCCTGACGGCCGGCCTGGCACGGGGTTTGACCGTCCAGCAAGCACGGCTGGACACCCTATTCCATGTGATGGCCGTGCTGGACGACAGCAACCTCGCCCACCGCGGCGGCCTGCAAGGCTTGCGCCATGCCCAGCAGTCGGCCCGCCGCTTCCTGGCCGCGGGTGGTGCAAGCAGCCCCGGTGGACCGGAAGCCGCGCACGCTATAGGGCGCGACTTCGTCGCCCGCAATCTCTCCCCCGGCGGGGCGGCCGACACATTGGCTGCCGCCTGCTGGGTGGTCCAGCTCTGCATGCCCAGTCCATGAGTTTTGCGCTGGTGTTTTCGGGTCAGGGCATGCAGCATCCAGCGATGCTGCCCTGGCTGGCCACAGATACATTGGTACAGCGCACTTGTACGCAGCTAGGGGTGCTCGACTGGCGCCACCACCTGCAAGACCTGGATTGGGCTGCGCAAAACACAGTAGCCCAATGCCTACTCACAGGCCTGGGCTTGGCTGCCTGGCAACAGCTTGCGCCGGAACTCCCCCCTCCCGCAGCGGTCGCAGGCTACAGCGTGGGTGAATTGGCCGCGTTCAGCGCGGCCGGGGTTTTCAGTGCCGAGACGGCGCTGGACCTTGCCAGCCACAGAGCCGCAGCGATGGACCGCTGCGCCCTGCAAATACCGGGCGGCCTGCTGGCTGTCAGCGGCCTGGCATCAGCCCCCCTGGACCAGCTGTGCAAGAACACCGGCGTTGCCATCGCCATCCGCAATGGTCACGACAGCGTGGTGCTCGGCGGCCCGCTTACCGCACTGGCGCGGGCAGAAGAAGCCGCAATTCAGCAGGGTGCACACTGCACCCACCTACGCGTCAGCATCGCATCCCACACCCCCTGGATGCGTGCGGCGGCCGACAGCTTTGCCCACACCCTGGCCAAGCTGCCACTGCAACGGCCACGCCACGTGCTGTTCAGCAATGCCAAAGACCGTGTACTGGATGCCATACAGGCAGAGCAGGCGCTGTCCACGCAAATCGCTCAAACCGTGCGCTGGGATGAATGCATGGACAACCTGCATGCACGGGGAGTACGCTGTGTGCTGGAGATAGGCCCGGGACAGGCATTGGCACGCATCTGGAACCAACGCTACCCTGACGTGCCGGCACGCGCCTGTGATGACTTCCGTACGGCGCGCACGATCATTCAGTGGGTGCAAAAACACAGCAACGCTTAAAACATTTTTACGATTTATTTGGAATCAAAAACAGATCGTATACACCTGCTTAGCAAGCCGTCCTCCACATACTTTTCAGCAGAAGAAATCCCTGCAAAACCTGCAGGCGCAAGCTTCAAATTCGGCGAATATGTCCACGAATACGCCACTTTTGCACTTTTTTCACTC
The DNA here is from genome assembly GCF_059421805.1 of Rhodoferax sp. GW821-FHT02C08. Lineage (NCBI taxonomy): Bacteria > Pseudomonadati > Pseudomonadota > Betaproteobacteria > Burkholderiales > Comamonadaceae > Rhodoferax > Rhodoferax sp. GW821-FHT02C08. The sequence goes on along the minus strand of NZ_JBWKVR010000017.1, from coordinate 88,425 downwards.
GAAATGTATACAAAATAAAAGCTGAAGTGCAATTTTGAAGTAACAGAGTTTTTCAGCCCCTTGTCGCAGGCAGAATCGCAGCACTCCGGTATTTCACATACCTATATTTGTGCAAACTTTTACCCGCCCAGCACTTCTGCCAAGCCACAATAGACGGAGGCATTTGAGCCCTGTTTCCGCAAACCCAACGTTCTTCTATCGCAGGCTGCCCATTCGGATGTTTCCAACCATGCGATTTCCATCCCCCTTTGCGCTGTTGCTCGCGTTGCTAGCATGCTGCGCACTCAGCTTCGGGTATGCCGCCACGCCGCCCATCGCAGAGCAGGACTTCACCGACGCCTACTCCAACCTAACGCCCATGACCTCCGTGCTGCTCGATCCCAGCCGCGAGCTCACACTGGCGCAGATCCAGCAGCAAGATAACCAGCAACGCTTCAGCCCTCTGGCCAACCAGGGGCGCACCAGCAATTTTGGGCTGACCCGTTCCGCCATCTGGCTACGCATTCAGCTGCCGCTGCAAGACAACGCTCCCAGCCAGTGGATGCTGGAAATCGCGGCACCGATGCTGGACCAGATAGACCTGTTCTATACCAGCCGCGAGAAAGGCGCCGAGCACCTCCGATCCGGCGACCAGATGCCGTTTTCACAACGGCCGCTGCCACACCACAACCATGTGTTTCCGCTGCAACTGACCCCAGGCCAAAGCCAAACCCTGTACCTGCGGGTGACATCTGAGGGTAGCCTGTCCATACCATTGCAGCTTTGGCGCCCTGCAGCCCTGGCCCAGGCTGACCATGCAAGCTATGGCGCGTTCAGCCTGTATTTCGGTCTGCTGCTGGGCTTGGTGATGTACAACTTGCTGCTGTACGTCTCGCTACGCGACAACATTTATCTGAGCTATGTAGGCTTTGCCACCGGCATGGTCTTCGGCCAACTGGGGCTGACCGGCTTTGGTGAAGAATTTATCTGGCCCAACACACCATGGTGGGGCAATATTGCAGCCCAGTTCAGCATGTCGGTAGCTGGTTTTTTTGCTGCCCTGTTTGCGCGCCAGTTTCTGGGCACGGCCATGCGGGCACCGGTGGCGGACAAGATACTGCAAGGCCTGGCCGGATTGATGGCCCTAACCGCCGTCTGCGTACTGACCCTGCCCTACCATCTGTGTGCCTGGCTGATCAATATCGACGGAATCCTGTTTACCTGTGTGCTGGTCGGTGTCAGTATCTACTGCCTGCTGCAAAAACACTTGGGGGCACGCCACTTCAGTTTTGCCTGGGGCACCCTGCTGCTGGGTGTGCTGGTCACCGCCCTGCACAACCTGGGCTTGCTGCCCTCCCACCCCTTCATCACCCATGCCATGCTGATCGGTTCGGCGGTGGAAATGCTGGCGCTGTCCTTCTCGCTGGCCGATCGCATCCACACCAGCCGCCGCGAGGCCTCTGAAGCCCAGGCGCGCGCCTACCAGAGCGAGCTGGCTGTACTGAACAGCCTGCGCGAAAGCGAGCGCAAGATCGAAGGCCGGGTACAGGAACGCACCCGTGAGCTGGAGAAAGCCAACCACGAGTTGCGCCTGAACGAAGAGCAACTGGCCTTGCAGGCCCACCACGACCCGTTAACAGGCCTGGCCAACCGCAAGCTGCTAGGCGACCGGCTGAACGTGGCCATGGAGCATGCCAAACGCAACCAGCAAGGCTTCGCCGTGCTGATGCTGGACCTGGATGGATTCAAACCTGTGAACGACCGTTACGGCCATGCAGCCGGCGATACCGTGCTGCAGTCCGTGGCCCTGCGGCTAACCTCCACCGTGCGCGGCGTAGACACGGTGGCACGCGTGGGCGGCGATGAATTTGTGCTGATACTCGATGCCGTGAGCGATGGCAACACCATGATGTCTATCGCCCGCAAGGTCCGCGACGTCTTGAACACCCCCATCACACTGGACACAGGTGAAATGGTGCAGATCGGCACCAGCATAGGCCTGGCGATTTACCCGGTGGACGGCAGCAACGTGGAAGAGCTGCTGACCGCCGCCGACAACGCCATGTACGCCACCAAAAACTCGCGCTACGCCAGCCTGCAGTAAACACAGGTATTTGGCGCGGCTGCGGCCACGCCACTCAGGGTGGCGAGACCTTTTTCACTTCCACGTCCGTAACGTCAGCGACCTCGGGCGTGCCGCTGCTTGCACGCGGACGCTGCGAAAAGCGGTCCACCGTGCGCGCCACATCTTTCCAGCCGGCCGAGTACATGCGCATGGGCGCCACAGGCTGCCCGGTGAGACGCGCCCACAGGCTACGCAGCAACCACAAAAGGGCAATGCCTGAAAGCACAATCAAAGCGCTGGCGATGAAAACCAAGGCCAGCATCCACACAAAAAGCCGCCAGACAAACTGCCCCATCAAGCTGCCACCTTGCCGAAGCTGAATTGACCCGGCGCCTGGATCGGGTCCACGTCCACAGGAATCACATCCTTGGGCGCAAAGCGGCCCTCCAGCAGCAGCTTGGACAGTGGGTTCTCAATGCGCTGCTGGATCGCACGCTTCAGCGGTCGAGCGCCAAACACCGGGTCGAAGCCAACCTTGGCCAGCTCGGCCAGCGCCGCAGGCGAAACCTGCAGTTCCAGGTCCATCTTCGCCAGCCGGGCCTGCAGCACCTTGATCTGAATCGCGGCAATGGCTTCGATATTCTTCGCGTCCAGCGCATGGAACACCACGGTCTCGTCGATACGGTTCAGGAATTCGGGGCGGAAGTAATTCTTCAGCTCGTCCTGCACCGCGTCCTTGATGTCCTCGTAATCCTGGCCCACCATGTTCTGGATGATGGGCGAGCCGATATTGCTGGTCATCACGATCACCGTGTTCTTGAAGTCCACGGTACGGCCCTGTCCATCCGTCAGGCGGCCATCGTCCAGCACCTGTAGCAGCACGTTGAACACGTCGGGGTGGGCTTTTTCCACTTCATCCAGCAGCAGCACGCTGTAGGGCTTGCGGCGCACGGCTTCGGTCAGATAGCCGCCCTCCTCGTAGCCCACGTAGCCGGGCGGCGCACCGATCAGCCGGGCGACGGAATGCTTCTCCATGAACTCGCTCATGTCGATGCGCACCAGGTGGTCTTCGGAGTCGAACATGAAGCCGGCCAGCGCCTTGCACAGCTCAGTCTTGCCCACGCCCGTGGGGCCGAGGAACAGAAAGGAGCCGGTAGGCCGGTTCGGGTCAGACAGGCCGGCGCGCGAGCGGCGGATGGCATTCGCCACGGCGGTGATGGCTTCGTCCTGTCCCACCACGCGGTCGTGCAGCTTGACCTCCATCTGCAACAGCTTGTCGCGCTCACCTTGCATCAATTTGCTGACCGGAATACCGGTGGCGCGCGCCACCACTTCGGCAATTTCCTCGGCGCCGACCTGGGTACGCAGCAGGCGCGGCGCGCTGGTCACGCCCTTGCTGGACTCCTTGTCCTGCGCTTCCTTAAGCTGCTTTTCCAGCTCGGGCAGCTTGCCGTATTGCAGCTCGGCCACCTTGTTGAAATCGCCCTTGCGGGTCAGCTCTTCGATCTGGAACTTCAGCTTGTCGATGGCTTCACGCACATGTGCGCTGCCCTGGGCCTGGGCCTTTTCCGACTGCCAGATTTCATCGTAATCGGCGATCTCTTTTTGCAGCTTGACGATCTCTTCCTCGATCAGGCCGAAACGCTTGATCGAGGACTCATCTTTCTCGCGGCGCACGGCTTCGCGCTCGATCTGCAGCTGGATCAGCCGGCGGTCCAGCTTGTCCATCACCTCGGGCTTGGAATCCATCTCGATCTTGATCTTGGCCGCGGCTTCGTCGATCAAATCGATGGCTTTATCCGGCAAGAAGCGGTCGGTGATGTAGCGGTGGCTGAGTTCGGCCGCGGCCACGATGGCCGGGTCGGTGATGTCCACGCCATGGTGGACTTCGTATTTTTCTTGCAGGCCGCGCAGGATGGCAATGGTGGCTTCCACGGTGGGCTCGCCCACCAGAATTTTCTGGAAACGGCGCTCCAGCGCGGCATCTTTCTCGATGTACTTGCGGTACTCGTCCAATGTCGTGGCGCCCACGCAGTGCAGCTCGCCGCGCGCCAGCGCGGGCTTGAGCATATTGCCGGCATCCATCGCGCCCTCGGCCTTGCCTGCGCCCACCATGGTGTGCAGTTCATCGATGAAGACGATGGTCTGGCCTTCGTCCTTGGCCAGCTCTTTCAGCACGGACTTCAGCCGTTCTTCGAATTCACCGCGGAACTTGGCTCCGGCCAGCAGGGCCGCCATGTCGAGCGACAGCACGCGCTTGCCTTTGAGCGATTCGGGCACCTCGCCGGCCACGATGCGCTGGGCCAGGCCTTCGACGATGGCAGTCTTGCCCACGCCGGGTTCGCCGATCAGCACCGGGTTGTTTTTGGTACGGCGCTGCAGTACCTGGATGGCACGGCGGATTTCGTCGTCGCGGCCAATCACCGGATCCAGCTTGCCCATGCGGGCGCGCTCGGTCAGGTCCAGGCAGTATTTCTTCAAGGATTCACGCTGGCCTTCGGCGTCGGCGCTGTCTACCTTGTCGCCGCCACGCACCGCGTCCACCGCGGCTTCCAGCGATTTGCGGGTCAGGCCGTTGGCGCGCACCAGCTGGCCAAAGTCGGACTTGCTGTCGGTCAGCGCCAGCAGGAACAACTCGCTGGATACGAACTGGTCGCCGCGTTTGATGGCTTCCTTCTCAGCGCCCTGCAGCAGGCTGATGAAATCGCGGCTGGGTTGCACCTGGTCTTGCCCGTGCACCGTGGGCAATTTTTTCAGCGCGCCTTCGGCGGCGGCCAGCAGGTTGGGCACATTCACGCCCGCACGCTGCAGCAGTGCCTGCGGGCCGTCGTCCTGGCGCAGCATGGCGGCCAGCACATGGGCCGGTTCGATATAGCCGTGGTCGGCACCCAGCGCCAGGCTTTGTGCGTCGCCCAGGGCTTCCTGGAATTTGGTGGTGAGTTTGTCTTGTCGCATCGTGATCTCCAATACCGAGCTACGTGAGGAGAATATGGCCGATTTCAAGACCAAACGGCTGCTCCGCGCTGCCGCAACCTCGCCGGTATTTGATAAAAATCAAGCTCTGGCGCAGTAGTTATCTGCGCCAGCAGCTATCAAAAAAATAGCATCACTGTAAAACCAAGGCCCGCGGCCTGCGATTTAAAATTCGCACCATGAACATCCACCAGCTCTCGGTCCGCTACCTGGAAGCGCAGGACCGGATACTGGTGCGCGTCAATACCCGCGAAGGCACAGAAATGCGCCTGTGGCTAACGCGCCGCCTGACCCTGGTGCTCTGGCCTACATTGAACCGCGCGGTGGTAGAGCACGCAGCCCGCCAGGAGGACCTGGGCAGCATGCAGCGTGACGAGGTCAGCAAAAAGATTCTGGCCGACTTCCGGCGCGAAGCCGTGCTGCAAGAGACCGACTTCGCCACCCCGTACCAGGATGCCGCCCTACCCACCAGCTGGCCACTGGGCACCGAGCCCTTGCTGGTCACCGAAGTACGCATCACACCCGAAGCGAATGGCCCGCTGAAAATCGCCTTCAACGAGCAGTTGCCCGAGCAGGACAATCCACGTGGCTTCCAGGTCGAGCTGGCGCCGCCGCTGGTGCACGGCCTGGTGCAATTGCTGGAACGCGCGCTGCACTTGTCCGCCTGGGGCCAGGGCCATGAGCTGGCCGGTAGCGCACAGGCCCAGGCGAGCGACATGCCGGACCCGGAAGAGCGGCCCAAGTACCTGAACTGAATACAATAGTGACATGCCTACCCGCGCACTACTCCGTTCCACACCGCTGCCCTGCAGCCGTGGCGGCGTGTCTGCCGGTGCCGCTAAAAAACCCCAGCTCCTCTGACCGGAGCTGCGGTTCCGTCCTCAGATGAGCGATGGAACCGATACCTCCCCTCCCCCTTCGGCCCGCGCTCCTTTGACGATGGTTACCCCATCGGTCTGTTATCAACAAAGGATGCAGTGTGAGCGCTTCGAACGATTTTTCCGGCGATTTTTCTGGTTTATGGATTCCCCTGGTCACCCCGTTTCACCACGGGGCGGTAGACCACCCTGCGCTGGCCCGGCTGGTGAAAAACCTGTGTGGCAGCGGCATTGCCGGCTTCGTCGCCTGCGGCTCTACCGGTGAGGCAGCGGCCCTGGATGCCGACGAGCAACAGGCCGTACTGAACACGGTACTGGAGGCCGCCCAGAGCCTGCCCGTGGTGATGGGCCTATCGGGCTACCACCTGCCCAAGATGCGGGACAGCGTGGCCGCCACCAGCCGACAGGGTGTTGCCGGCCTGCTGCTGGCCGCACCTTGCTATATCCGCCCCTCGCAAGCCGGGCTGCTGCAGTGGTTCACAGCCTTGGCCGAGGCATCCGAAGTGCCGGTAGTCATCTACGACATTCCCTACCGCACCGGCGCCACGCTGGAGCTGGCCACCCTGCTGCAGCTGGCCCAGCACCCGCGCATCCAGGCCGTCAAGGACTGCGGCGGCGATGCAGCCAAGACGGCAGCCCTGATCGCCAACGGCGCGCTGCAGGTGCTGGCCGGCGAAGATGTTCAGATCTTCAGCACCCTGGCCCAGGGCGGAGCGGGCGCGATTGCCGCCAGCGCCCATGGTCATACGCAGCGTTTTGTACAAATCATGCAAGCCATTGCAGCAGGTGATCTGGCACAGGCCCGTGCGCTGTGGCAGCCGCTGTTGCCCTGGATCAGCGGTCAGTTCGCCGAGCCCAACCCCGGCCCCATCAAGGGCTGGCTGGCCCGCCACGGCCAGATGCAGGCCGAGCTGCGCGCGCCGATGACGCCGGCATCCAGCGCCCTGGTGGACCGGTTGATTGCGCTGGAACAAGGCTTCCCCGCGCTGAGTCCGCTCTAACCGCTCAGGCGTTCTGCGCCTGTATGCCCCAGCGGGCCAGTGCTGCGTCGTCGCTGACCCGCGCATCCACCCAGCGCGCGCCGCTGGGGGTTTGCTCCTTCTTCCAGAACGGTGCCTGGGTTTTCAGATAGTCCATCAGGAATTCACAGGCCTGGAAGGCCTCGCCCCGGTGGGCCGAACTGACGGCCACCCAGACGATCTGGTCCAGGGGCTGCAGCAGACCCACGCGGTGGATGACCTGGGCGGCATAGATGTTGAAGCGGGCCAGGGCCTGGTCCACCATGGCTTCGATGGCACGCTCAGTCATGCCGGGGTAGTGCTCCAGCTCCAGGCTCAGCACCTCGCCAGCGCTGTCCGGGTGGAAGTCGCGCACTACGCCGACAAAGCTGCACACCGCACCCACGCGCCGGTCGTGCTGGCGCAAGGCGGCGATTTCGCTGCTGGGGTCGAAGTCCTGGGTCTGTATGCGTACACGGGGCGGGTTCATCGGGGCATTTTGCCAGCCACCATGGGATACAGTTTCTACCCTACCGACATTGAGGAGATGCGTTTGACCACCCCCCCCTACACCCTGGCAGTCCACGGCGGCGCCGGCACCATGGCCCGCGGCGCTACCGACGAAGCGCCTTACCATGCCGGCCTGCATGCCGCGCTGGCGGCCGGCGAGGCCATCCTGGCCCAAGGCGGCAGCGCGCTGGATGCCGTGGTGGCAGCCGTCACCGCGCTGGAGGACGAACCTCTGTTCAACGCCGGGCGCGGCTCGGTCTATACCTCCACCGCCGAACATGAAATGGACGCCGCCGTGATGGATGGGCGCAACCTGGCTGCTGGCGCCGTGGCCACGGTACGCACGCCGCGCAACCCGGTGCAGCTGGCGCGGGCCGTGATGGATTCGCGCTTTGTGCTGCTCAGCGGCGACGGAGCCGAAGCCTTCGCCCACGAACACGGCTTTGAGGCCATGCCGCCAGAGTACTTCCATACCGCCCACCGGCTGGAGCAGTTGCAGCGCCTGCAGGCCCAGGACGGCGGCCAGCGCATGCAGATGGACCACACACCTACAGCACCGCTGGACGAAACCCGCAAATTCGGCACCGTGGGCGCCGTGGCGCTGGACAGTGCGGGCCACCTGGCCAGCGCCGTATCCACCGGCGGTATGACCAACAAGCACCCAGGCCGTATTGGCGATTCGCCCCTGGTGGGCGCCGGCATTTATGCCAATGACCAAAGCTGCGCCGTTTGCGCCACCGGCTCAGGCGAATACTTCATCCGCGCCTGCGTGGGCCACGACATCCACGCGCGCATGGCTTATGCCGGTGCCACGCTCAGCGAGGCCAGCCAGGCAGCGCTGGCGCAAGTAGGTCAGTTGGGGGGAGAAGGCGGCGTGATCGCAGTGGACCGCCAGGGCAACATTGCCCTGCCCTTCATCAGCGCCGGCATGTACCGGGGCTGGGTGCGCGCCGGAGAAGCCCCGCAGACGCGCATTTTTGAGGACTGAAACGCCGTAAAAAAAGCAGCTGCGCTATTGAAAACGTAGCTGCTTGTGCAGGTTCTACCTGCGCTGGAGCCTATTTTTCTGCAAATGCACGTTCGACCACGAAATGGCCGGGCGTCGAGGTATTGCCCTCCACAAAGCCGCGCGCTTCCAGCATGTGCTTCAGGTCCACCAGCATGCCGGGGCTGCCGCACAGCATCACACGGTCGATGGCGGGATCGAACTCTGGCAGCTCCAGGTCTTTGAACAACTTGCCGTTTTGCAGTAGCTCGGTGATACGGCCCATATTGCGGTAGGACTCGCGGGTCACCGTGGGGTAGTAGCGCAGCTTGTCGGTCACCATCTCGCCCAGAAACTCGTGTGCCGGCAGATGCTCGGTCAACATGTCGTGGTAGGCCAGCTCTTCGACCTGGCGCACGCCGTGGACCACGATGACCTGGTCGAAACGCTCATAGGTTTCGGGGTCGCGCACGATGCTCAGGAACGGCGCCAGACCGGTACCGGTGGACAGCAGGTACAGGTGCTTGCCTGGCAGCAGGTAATCGGTCACCAGGGTGCCGGTGGGCTTCTTGCCGACGATGATGGTGTCGCCGACCTTGATGTTTTGCAGGCGCGAGGTCAGTGGGCCATCCGGCACCTTGATGCTCAGAAACTCCAGGTGCTCTTCGTAGTTGGCGCTGGCGATGCTGTAGGCACGCAGCAGCGGCTTGCCGTCTTCCTTGCGCAAACCGATCATGGTGAAGTGGCCGTTGCTGAAGCGCAGCGATGGATCGCGGGTGGTGGTGAAGGAGAACAGGCGGTCGGTCCAGTGGTGCACGCTCAGGACAGTTTCTTCGTTGAAAGCACTCATAAGGGGTAGCTTGGCTAGGTGGTGAAATTAGCCCCTATTTTCCTACACTGCAGCGGCGTCCCAAGTCCAGAGCAATTCCCCCCGCGGCACCCAAGGTAAAACCAAAAGAAATATAGATATGGCGCAGGTGAAATCTGCGCGAGCAGCTATGTTTTCAATAGCAAAATAATTTTCAAACCTTGGGCGGGTCGGTATTCCTGGCCATGCACAGCGCGACAAACGCCAGCAGGTAGGGCAGAAAAGCCACGCGCGGCACGTCCATCACGCTGCTGACCAGCCCCACCAGCGACACACCGATCAAGGACGCTGCCAGGTACGGCGCCAGCGGCTGCTGCCGCGCTCGCCCCAGCAACAAATGCCACATGGCCCAGCCCACCAACAGCAACCACAGCAGCAAGCCCAGGACCCCGCGCTCGATCAATAGCTCCAGGTACAGGTTATCAATATGCCAGGGCAAAAAGTAAATGCGTTCAGCCGGAAACCAGCGTGCCAAGCCCTGGGCAAAGTCGCCGTTGGCCAGCAGTTCCTTGCCGTTGCGCCCGGCCAGGCCAATGGACTGGAAGTCGGCATGCGTGCCGCCGCCAAACACCGAAACCGACAACATGCCCAGCCGCGGCGCATACCAGGGCATGCGTTTGAACTGCGGACCATGCAGTGGCACGTCGATCTGCTGCCAAGGTGACTCGGTGGGCGCCAACTGCAGGAATGCGTCCTGGCAACGCCCTGGGTAGAGCAAATGCCGCTCGCACAGCTGCAGGTAGACCTCCACCGGCGCGTCCACACGCACCTGCAGCTTGGCCCGGTACGATTCGGTCGGCTCCAGCCGCACCCGCTGGGTCAGGGAAAAATAGGCGTCCAGGTCGGGGTCGGTGTCCGGGCCATGCAAACGCATGAAAGGCCGCTGCATACCCGGTTCTGCCTGCAATGTGACGTGTCCGGGCCATTCCCCCTCGGGGTAGTTGTGCGCATAGTGGCTGGGCAGGCGGCCCAGGCCTATGCCCAGCCATTGGTCCACCGGGTCGTCGCGCAAATCCAGGCCGCGCTGCCAATGCTCCAGACGGCTGCCGAAGTCGCGCTCGGTATGCGCCAGGCGCTCGGCCATGAAGCTGCCGCCCTGCAAAACGACCACGATCTCGCCCAACAAAGCCAGGGCCAGCAAGCAGGCCGCCGGGGCTCGCCAGCCCGGCCAGCGGCGCTGCCACAGGATGTCCAGCCAGGTGCGCAGGTCCAACCCGGCACGCTGCAGCCAAAACCATACGCCCAGCAACAACACCGGCGCCGCCATGGACAAGTAGACGCCGCGCGCAAACGTGGTCAAGCCCGCATAGGCCACGGCCAGCGCCAATATGGCCCCGAATCCCCATTGCCAGGGTCGGCGGGCCGAACGCAGAGCCCAAACCGCAAAAGGTGTGCTCAGCGCCAGATAGGCGTCTATGGCCGCCCCGCCCACATGCATCTCCCAAAACCACGCCGTCGTACGGTACTTGCTGGTGAAGTTGAACAGATTGGGAAATGCAGCGCGCTCCGACAGCACGGCCAGGGTCACCAGCACCAGGCCCGTCAGCATGCCCCAAGCCAGGGAGCGCTCCACCGCCGCAGGCGCACGCGCCACGGTCTCGCGCAGCAAAGGCAGGCACAGCAGCGCCCACAGCAGGCTTTTGGCCACCCGCAGGCTGTTCAGCGGGTCGGCATAGCCCTGGAACCAAGCCCAGGTCCAACCGCCTGCATCCCAGCCACCACGCAGCAAGGCCAGCATGCCGGCCGCCGCCAGCAGAGCCGGCAATACCGTTGCCGACGAACGCCATTGCAACGCAGGTCTGGCCTGTGCAGGGGAAAAGGCCCAACGGCCATAGCCGGCAGCCAGCACGGCCAGCAGCAACACGTCGAATTCTTCAAAGACCACCCAACCTGTCCAGGGAGAAAAATTCAACCAGGGCAGGCAGGCAGGCACCAGGAACAGCCAGGCACCGGGCAACCAGAACATCACCATACACAGGGTGTAGAAGCCCGCCAGCACCAGCATGGGCGTGACGGGATGTGCCAGCGCCAGGCCACAGCCCGCACCGAAACACGCAAGCGCCAGCAGCGCTGAGACGGCGCGGCGCAAAGTCACCCGCTAAACCAGCACCGTCAAACCAGCACTTCCACGCAAGCCGGATGGCCCAGGAAGCCCTGCGGACTGGCACTGGCACCATAAGCGCCCGACTGGAACACCACTACCAAGTCCCCCTCTTGCGCCGTGGGCAAGACCATGCGGTCGCCCAGCAGGTCCAGCGGAGTGCACAAGGGGCCGACCACAGACGCCGGCTCGGTCTCCGTCGCACCCATGCGGTTGCCAATGGCCACCGGGTAGTTCTTGCGTATCACCTGGCCGAAGTTGCCCGAGGCCGACAAATGGTGGTGCAGGCCACCGTCCGTCACCAAAAAGACCTGGCCGCGCGAGATCTTGCGGTCCAGCACACGCGCCACATACACACCGGCCTCGCCCACCAGATAACGGCCGAGTTCGATCACGAATGCCGCCTGGGGCAGTTCGGTCCTGGCGCGCTCGGCCAGGGCGGCCAGGTTGTCGCCAATCGGCTGCAAGTCAATACGCTGCTCGCCAGGGAAGTAGGGAATGCCGAAGCCCCCGCCCAGGTTCAGAAAGCGCACCGGCAGAGGTGCACTATCGGCCAGGCGCACGGCCAGGGCATAGGATTTTTGCTGGGCTTCGCAAATCGACTCAGGCTTCAGATTCTGCGAGCCGGCGAACAGGTGAAAGCCCTCAAACGCCAGGCGGGCCTGGCCTATGGCAGCCAACAGTTCGGGCATCTGCTCCACGTCCACGCCGAACTGCTTGGGGCCGCCGCCCATCTTCATGCCCGAGCCCTTGAGCTCGAAGTCGGGGTTGACGCGCACGGCCACGCGGGCCGGCAACCCCAGGTCTTGCGAAATTTCTGCCAGCAGGTGCACTTCGCGCATGGATTCCAGGTTCACCAGCACGCCCGAGGCCACGGCCTGGCGCAGCTCGGACTCGCGCTTGCCAGGGCCGGCAAAACTGATCTCCTGCGGGTCGGCACCGGCATCCAGCGCCACCTTGAGCTCGCCTGCGGAGGCCACGTCAATGCCGTCCACCAAACCCGCCATCAGGCCCACAACAGCTGGCATGGGGTTGGCCTTCATGGCGTAGTGCAGCTTGACGTTGGCCGGCAAGGCCGCGCGCAGCTCGGCCACACGTTGGCGCAGCTGCGACCGGTCGTAGGCATAGAACGGCGTCTGCCCCACCCGCGCCGCCAGCTGCGACAAAGGCATACCGCCCAGCACCAGCTCACCGTTCTGAACGGGAAACTGCGACAAGGGGGCGTGGACGGGGATGGTGCGTTCAATAGCGGTCATAAGGCTTAGGGGTTGGACTGGCGCTCGGCCCAGCCGGTAGACAGTAATTTGCGGTCGATCTTGCCATTCGGGTTACGCGGCAAGGGGCCGGCGACCACCTCGACGCCCGACGGCACCATATAGGCCGGCATGCGCGCCTTGCAGACGCTCAGCAAGGCAGCGGTGTCCAGCGCGGCGCCTTCTGGCGCAGTAGCAATCACCTGGATCGCCTGGCCCCAGGCCGGATGTTCCACGCCAAAGGCCACACATTCACCCACCAGCTTGGTTGCGTACAGCACCTCTTCCACCTCGGTCGGGCTGACACGATAGCCGGAGGACTTGATCATCTCGTCGCGCCGGCCGATGAAATAGAGAAAGCCTTCGGCATCCATGCGCACTGTGTCGCCGGAAAACACCGCGTATTCAGGCAGCTGCAGGCCGGGCTGGCGGCCCGGCGCGTCGGAGGCCAGTAATTTGTAGCGTTCTGCGGTTTTTCCCGCGTCGTTCCAGTAGCCCATGCCGACCAGCGCGCCGCGGTGCACCAACTCGCCGGGTTCATCTGGTGCACATGGGCTGCCGTCTTCACGCAGCACCAGGATTTCGGCATTCGGAATGGCCTTGCCGATGGAGTCGGGGCGGCGGTCCACCTCGGCTGGTGGCAAATAGGTGGAACGGAAGGCCTCGGTCAGGCCGTACATCAGATACGGCAGGCTTTGCGGGACGCGCTGGCGCAACAAGTCCAGGGTTTCGCGCGGCATGCGGCCACCGGTGTTGGCAAAGTAGCGCAGCTTGGCGCCAATCTCGGCCGGCCACTCCAGCGGGGTCAGCTGGATGTACAACGGGGGCACGGCAGTCAGCCCAGTCACACCTTCGCGGGCCATGGCTTTCAGCACATCGCGCGGCATCAGGTAGTTCAACAGCACCACACGGGCACCCACGTGGAAAGCCGTGGTCAGCTGGCTGAAGCCCGCGTCAAACGACAAAGGCAAGGCAGCCAACAAGGTGTCAGCGCAGGTATTCTCTAGATAGCTTGCTACACTTTTTGCACCAGCCACCATATTCCGGTGCGACAGCACCACGCCCTTGGGCTTACCGGTACTGCCCGAGGTGTAGAGGATGGCGGCCATGTCGGTGTCGATGACCCGGTGGCCGGCACGGGGTGCAGCAGCCAGAAAATCGGGCCAGGCCGTATGCGACAGTGCCGGGGCCGGTTGCGGCACAGCATCGGTCACCACCACATGCCGCAGATCAGGGCAATCGCCCAGCACACCGGCCAGCAGGGCCAGGCGCTCTGGCGAAGTCACCAGCACCCGCACATTGCAGTCCTGCAAGATGAAAGCCACTTGCTCGGGCTTTAGAAGCGGGTTCAGTGGCACGAATACCGCGCCGGCCGCCGGTGCGCCAAAGCTGGCGATCACGGTTTCAAAGCGCTTTTCCAGGTAGATCGCCACCCGCTCGCCCCTGCCTATGTCCAGCGCCATCAAGCCGGCAGCAAACTGGGACACGGCGGTCTGCAGCTCGCCGTAGGCCATGGACACCGCGCCATAGGTCAACGCTCTATCCAGCGGAGCCCGCTGCGCCGCACAGGCTATGAGTTCATGCAAAAGTGTGGATTCACGCATAGGGATGGGGCTGGAGTCGTGGAAACGGGGAGTCGCAAAAGTATCTCACAGCGCTTGGGGCACACGCGGCGGCAATCTGCAATTGGCGCCGCCTAAAATGCGCCCTACTTTTAGCCAAACACAACAGGGGTTCCCATGGATGTCACACAGGAGGTCAAGCAAGTTCTGGACGAGATTCTGAGCCTGAATGGCCGCAGCGCCGCTTTTACCCGCGAAACCCATTTGCTCGGAGCGATTCCCGAACTGGACTCCATGGCCGTGGTGTCCTTGATCACCCGCCTGGAAGAACATTTTGGCTTGACGGTGGACGACGACGACATGGATGGCTCCACCTTTGCCACCGTAGGTAGCTTGGCCGACTTCGTCAGCGAAAAACTCGCGGCCTGAGAGCGGCCCGGCCCGATGGACGCTTTCTTCCTGCCCGGATCATCCGGCCAGCGGTTTTGCATTTTTCACCCGGCCCAGGGCGCAACCACACGGGGCTTGGTGGCCTACGTGCATCCCTTCGCCGAGGAGATGAACAAATCCCGCCGTATGGCGGCTTTGCAGGCGCAAACCCTGGCCGCCGCCGGCTACGCCGTGCTGCAACTGGATTTGCGAGGCTGTGGAGATAGCTCCGACGATTTTGGCGATGCCAGCTGGCAGGACTGGGTGGACGATGTGGTCCTGGCAAGCCAATGGCTGCGCCGCCAGAACGATGCACCTTTATGGCTGTGGGGCCTGCGCGCCGGTTGCCTGCTGGCCGCGCAAGCCGCACAGCAACTGGACGGCCCCTGCAACTTTCTGTTCTGGGCGCCCACACCTGCAGGCAAGCCACTGTTGCAACAGTTCATGCGCCTGAAAGCCGCTGGCGACATGGCCGACGGTAATGCCAAAGCCGCCATGGAGGCCCTGCGCCAACAACTAGCGTCTGGCTCGGCGATCGAGATTGCCGGCTATACCGTGTCTGCAGCATTGGCATCGGGTCTGGAACAAGCCGCGCTGACGCCACCGCCCACCACAGGTCGGCTGGAGTGGCTGGACCTGTCCACCAAACCAGACGCCACGCTACCGCCTGCCGCCGCCAAGCCCTTACAAGCCTGGCAGTCCGCCGGCTTTGCGGTTCGCAGCCAGGTCGCCATGGGCCCTGCGTTCTGGCAGACCAGCGAAATCGAAGAGGCACCGGCCTTGCTCAGCGCCACCCTGGCAGCCCTGTCTGCGCCCGCGCCATGAAGCCATCCGAACATGCATTGCTGATTGCCCGCCCGAACAGCACCCTGGTGGGCGTTCTGAGCCTGCCTGCCCAGCCTGCAGCAACCGCCGTGGTGGTGGTGGTGGGCGGCCCCCAGTACCGCGTAGGCAGTCACCGTCAGTTCGTACTGCTGGCCCGCCGGCTGGCAACCGCAGGGTATGCCGTGCTGCGCTTTGACTACCAGGGCATGGGTGACAGCAGTGGCTCCACAGTAGATTTTCTAGCCGCCACGCCGGATATCGCAACGGCCATCCAGGCGCTGCAAGACCGTGTGCCACAGGCGAAAAATATCGTTTTGTGGGGCTTGTGTGACGCAGCTTCGGCGGCGCTCCTGTATGTGCAACAAACCCAGGACCCCCGGGTGACCGGCCTGTGCCTGCTGAACCCCTGGGTGCGTTCCGAAGCCAGCCTGGCACGGACCCAGGTCAAGCACTATTACCTGCAGCGTGTAATGCAGCCCGCGTTCTGGAACAAATTGCTCAGCGGCAAGGTCGCCCTGGGTGCCCTGAGCGGTTTGGTGCAAAACTTACGCACAGCCTTTTCTGCCGCGGGTCCGGCACAAACCGCCAAGGCTCCGTTTCAACAACGCATGGCCAGTGCCTGGAAGGATTTCTCAGGCCCCATACTTTTGCTGTTGAGCGGAAACGACTTCACCGCTAAGGAGTTCCTAGAATATGCTGGCACTGATACGGCATGGTCAGGCGCATTCCAGCACCCCCAGCTGCTGCGCCAGGACTTGCCCGACGCAGACCATACTTTCTCCAATGTAGTGGCGCAAACCCAGGTGGAAAACATGACTCTTGACTGGCTTTCCACACACACAGGCGGTCACAAGCAGACCCCATCGGACAGGAGCATGGCATGATGCAATTGGTCAAAAAAACGATGCCATTGGTACTGGCACTGTTATGCACACTGGGCACTGATGTGGCTTTGGCACAGCAGGCCGGTGGTGAGGATTGCGGGGCGCTCACCAATGCCTTTGGGCCTTACGACTACCGGGTAGAACGGGGTAATAACCTGAGCCTGGTAGAGGGCGCCCACTTCACCCCACCCGTGGAAGCGCTCATCAAAGGCAATGCCGGCTACATTGGCGGCGATCTGGATTACACGCTGCGTGCGTTCCCCAACCACCATCGCGCACTGATGTCCGTCATGCGCTACGGGGAGAAAATGAAAAAGCCGCACCCCTCGGACCTGCGGTATTCGGTGGAGTGCTATCTCGAACGCGCCGTACGCTTCCGCCCGGATGACGGAATCGCACGCATGCTGTATTCCATGTTTCTGGCCAAGGGCAACCGCGTGCCAGAAGCGATAAAACAACTGGACATTGCCGCAAGCAATGCCGAGAACCAAGACAACCCCTTTACCCACTACAACCTGGGCCTGAATTACATGGACCTGAAGGAATATGCCAAAGCCGAAGAACAGGCCCATAAGGCATATGGAATGGGCTTTTTACAACCCGAGTTGAAAGATCGCCTCAAAGCCCTGGGGAAATGGACCGACAAGGCGACGGACAACCCCGATAGCAGCGCCTCAGCACCGGCTGAAGCCGCCAGTGCGGCCGCAACGCAACCCTAGAAGGCGCATTTCTTGTATTCCGCCTCCCAACCTGTAGCAGCCCATCGACCGCCACTGCCACGCGGTCCGGTGCTGGACTGGTCCAGCTTTCAACGCGTGGACGCGCCTGGCGTTCCCAGCATCGAGAGCCTGGCCCACACCGCATTCACCACCAGTGGGCGGGCGGCCATTTACCAGGCGCTGCTGCAACTCAAGCTGCCTGCTGGCAGCACGGTGCTGGTACCCACCTACCACTGTCCGACCATGGTGGCACCGGTGCTGCTGGCCCAACTGGAAGTCGCGTATTTCGGCCTGCAGCCGAATGGTCTGCCTGACCTCAGCGGCATTCCTGCCGAGCTGGCAAACAAAAGCCGGGCCATGCTGGTGTCCCATTATTTCGGCTTGGCCAACTCCTTGGCCGATGTACGCAAATGGTGTGACACGCACGGTATCGCGCTGATAGAAGATTGCGCGCATTGCTACTTCGGTGAAGCCGGGGACAGAACCGTAGGCGCCTGGGGCGACTTTTCCACGGCAAGCCTATCGAAATTCTTGCCCGTGCCCGAAGCCGGGCTACTGGCCTCGACACTGCACCCCATCAAGCCCATGGACTTGGCCAAGCCCAATTTGAAGGCCCAAGTCAAAGGCTGGGTAGACGTCATAGAGCTGGCAACACGCTACCAACGCCTGGCAGGCATACGCCCGGTGCTGGCGTCCTTGTTCAAGTTCAAGAATGCACGCAGCCCCCAGGCGCAGGCACACACGGAAGCGACAGCCCCCGCCTCGGCAACCAATATGATGCGCGACTGCGATATGGACCGTATTGGCCAGACACCGCTGTGGGCCTCCATGGCACTCAAGTCCATGCTGCCACGGGGTCGCATCATTGCCCGGCGCCAGCGCAACTTCAGCCGCTACATTCCGTATTTTGTGGATACCCCGGGTGCACGCCCGCTGTTTGCCAACCTTCCGGCCGCTGCGGAACGTGCCGCTCCCTATGTATTTCCGCTCTGGGTGGACAAGCCTGAAGCGGTTTACCAGGCACTGCGCCGCATGGAATTGCCGGTATTCCGCTGGGACCGCATCTGGCCGGGTACTCCGACCATTGCAGGCGACGTGGGTCTGTTATGGAGCCACCACGTGCTGCAGTTGCTGTGCCACCAGGATCTGGATGACGCAGATATCGACCGCACAGCGCAGGCCATTCTGCAGCTGCTGCGAAACAGCAGCGTCTGAACGCGTCCGCTTACCCATTACCCCCTATTCCATGCAATCCTCTCCCCTCCAATGGCAAAACCTGCCCGCCAGCGACCTGCAGAAAACCGTCAGCCTGCGCGCCGAGTGGGACCGCCTGAACCAGGAGCGCAGCAACCTGCCCTTCATGACGGCCGATGCCATCCAGTTGGCCATCCAGATATTCGGCGCCGGCAACGAACGGCTGCTGGTCGCCCGGCAGGCCAACAGCCTGGTTGCCATGCTGATCGTGGTGCCAGCGGGGCGTTTCCAATGGAGAACCTTTCAGCCATCCCAACTACCGCTGGGTGCCTGGGTGGCATCCAACAGTCTTACGGCTTCGGAGCTGGCGCGCAGCGTGTGCTGCGGCCCGCTGGGCCTGTGCCTGGGCTTTTCGCTGACGCAGGTTGATCCATTGCTGGCACCACGCGAGGCCGAGCTGTCCGACACCAAACCCATGGACTACATCGATACCGGCTGGATCGATATCGCTGGCAGCTATGAAGACTACTGGGCGGCACGCGGCAAAAACCTGCGGCAGAACATGCGCAAGCAACGCAACAAGCTGGCCGCCGAAGGCGTGGTCACCGAAATGCGCAGCTTCACCGCCCCAGAGGACATGCCAGACGCCATTGCCCGCTATGGTGCATTGGAAAGCGCAGGCTGGAAAGCCGGCAAGGGTACGGCCATCCACCCCGAAAACGACCAAGGGCGCTTCTACATCCAGTTGCTGCAAGCCGCAGCACGTCAAGGTGGGGCCGTGGTGTTCGAGTACCTGTTCAACGGGAAAACCGTGGCCTTAAACCTATGTCTGCAACGCGCAGGCATGCTGGTGATCCTGAAAACCACCTACGACGAAAGCATACAGGCCTACTCCCCGGCATTTTTGCTCAGCCAGGACGTGCTGGAAAAGCTGTTCGCCGAGGGCCAGATCCACCGGCTGGAATACTACGGCCGCATGATGGAATGGCATACCCGCTGGACCGAAAACCAGCGCGGCCTCTACCACCTCACCAGCTACCGCTGGCCCTGGTTGAAGAGCCTGGCAGAACGCCGACGCCAAATGCAGGCTAGCGCTGCAGCAGCGGCGCCTGCCGCAGAGAACCCCGCCAAGGCTGCCGCAACGGCCGAGTAGGAGCGCCATGATCACGGTCATCATCCCTTACTACCAGCGAGAGGCTGGCATTCTGGCCAAGGCCCTGGCCAGCGTTGCCGCGCAGCAGCCCGCGGGCATGCCCATCCAGGTGCTGGTGGTGGACGATGCCTCGCCGACACCCGCAGAACCCGAGGTTGAAGCCATCGGAGCGTTCAGCAGCCAAGTGAGAATCATCAAGCAGCCCAATGGCGGCCCAGGTGCGGCGCGCAACACAGGCATAGACCACGCCCCCGTGGGGACCCGCTACATCGCCTTTCTGGATTCGGACGACATCTGGTCCAATGACCATCTGGCGCGCGCCACCGCGGCGCTGGGCTCGGGTTACAACTTTTATTTCGCCGACCATTTCCAGCTGGGGGCCACCGTAGGCGCATTTGCCCGCGCCGGCCGCATCCAACCAGACAAGCACCCGCAGCTACCCGATACATTCCCCGGCCTGCATGCCTACCAGGGCGATTTGCTGGACCAGATCATCCGCGGCAATGTGATCGGCACCTCCACCGTCGCATACGACCTGCAAAAGTTTCCAGACAAGCGCTTCAAGGTCGAATTTACCAACGCCGGTGAAGACTATCTTTTCTGGATGGACATCGCCCATAGCGGCGCCAAAGTGGCTTTCTCCAGCACCTGCGAGGCGCATTACGGACGCGGCGTGAACATCTTTGCCGGCACCGGTTGGGGGACTGAAAAACACCTGCTGCGCCTGCACAACGAAATCAAGTACCAAAAGCTGACCTGCCAGCTATTCCCGGTCACGCCGGTCCAGCGCGCCCACATCAACGCCAGCCTGTCCAGGCTGCGCAAAGCCTTTGCCAGTGATCTGCTGCACCGGGTGGCGCACCGCAAAAAGATCCCCATGGGACTGTTGTGGCGGCATCTGCAACTGGACCCGCTGAGCTTCTTGCTGATGCCGTTTTCGCTAGCGAGCGGGCTGCTCCAACGCGGCAAGAGTTGAGTGCGACTGGAACTTGAGTGCGCATATCGTCGCTATCAAACTCGTAGCTAGTCCCGCCCAATATACCTGCGCCAAGCCGTATTTTGAGCTGATATATCC
This sequence comes from Rhodoferax sp. GW821-FHT02C08, assembly GCF_059421805.1. Lineage (NCBI taxonomy): Bacteria > Pseudomonadati > Pseudomonadota > Betaproteobacteria > Burkholderiales > Comamonadaceae > Rhodoferax > Rhodoferax sp. GW821-FHT02C08. The sequence continues at coordinate 67,974 of NZ_JBWKVR010000017.1, read as the reverse complement.
CCCCATCAAAGCACCCAGCACGCCAGGGCAACCATAGCCCAGCACGGTGTACAAAGCCTGGCCACGGCCTCGCAGACGGCCCGGAAAATAGTGTGACAGCAGCGCAATGCAGGCGCCATGGTGGGCAGCGAAAGTCAGGGCATGCAGGGTCTGGGCCAGCACCAATACCCACAGCACATGGGCGCTGCTGGCCGTCAAAACCATGCGCACGGCCATGGCCAGCGCCGCAAACATCAGCCAGCGCGGCAGGCCAACGCGGGGCAACCACCGACTTTGGGTAAAAAACCAGGCCACCTCGGCCACCACCGACACCGCCCACAGCAAGCCTATGGTGGTCTTGCTATAGCCCAACGCATCCAGGTACAGCGAGAAAAACACATTGATGCCTGTATGTGACAGCACTTGGAAAAAGCAGCTGACGAACATCCAGCGTACCGCCCGCTGGCGCAGGATAGGCCAGATCGGCGGCCGTGGCTGCTGGGTGTGTACGGCCTCCTTGGTGTTTGGCATCCAGGCGCTGCTGGCCAGTAGCACCAGCAAACTCAGCCACGTCACGCCCGGAAAACCCTGCATGCCAAACCGATCAAACCACATGCCACACAGCAAGACCGACAGCATGAAACCCAGCGAACCCCACAGGCGCACACGCCCATAGCGCTGGGCGTTGAAGCCACCGTCGCGGCTGACCAGCTCAGCCATGGCGGCTTCGCTCATCGGGGTCATGGAACTCGTATGGGTGTACAGCAGCAACAACACGGCGCCCAGCCAGACCAGGCCCCAGTCCAGCGCCAGCCCCAAAGAAACCACCAGTGCCGCCAAGGCGCAATAGCGCAGCAACGCCACCCGTTCGCCGGTATGGTCGCTCAACGCACCCCAGCCATAAGGTGCAAACAACCGGGTCGCGGCCTGGATGGAGGTCAACATCGAGATCGTGACCAAACCCAGGCCCTGGCTCTTCAGCCAGAGCGGCAGATAGGAAGTAAAAAAACCGGCATGCGCAAAATAGCAGGCCGAAAACACGGCAAACGGCGCCAGCTGGCGGCGACCCACCAGCGCTGCGGGTGCCGTGGCGGGCATCAGCCGGCCGACGATGCTATCGGGCCTACCGCCTGCACCACATCCGCATTCTGGGCGCGCTGGCGCAAGGCATGCTCCATCACCACCAAGGCCAGCAAAGCCTCCACGATAGGTGTGGCACGGATACCTACGCAGGGATCATGCCGCCCCTTGGTCACCACCTCGGTAGACACCCCTTGCGTGTCGATGGACTCGCGCGGCGTGATGATGGAGCTAGTGGGCTTGATGGCGATAGACACTTCCAGATCCTGTCCGGTGCTGATACCGCCCAGAATGCCGCCTGCGTTATTGCTACGGAAACCCTGTGGCGACAGCGAATCGCCGTGCATGCTGCCACGCTGGGCCACACTGGCAAAACCGGCACCAATTTCCACACCCTTGACGGCATTCAGCCCCATCATGGCGAAGGCGATATCTGCGTCCAGCTTGTCGTACAACGGTTCGCCCAGACCCACTGGCACGCCCGAGGCCGTGACGCGGATGCGTGCGCCGCAGGAGTCGCCGGCCTTGCGCAATGCGTCCATATAGGCTTCCAGAGCCGATACATCGGCCACCGGGGCGAAAAACGGGTTGTTCGGCACGTGCTCCCAGCTCTCGAAGGGAATGGCCAAGTCGCCCACCTGGGTCATGCAGCCGCGAAACACCACGCCATATTTCTCGGCCAGCCATTTTTTGGCAACTGCGCCCGCTGCCACCGTGGGCGCCGTCAGGCGGGCGGAAGAGCGGCCACCACCACGCGGATCGCGGATGCCGAATTTGTGCCAATAGGTGTAGTCGGCGTGTCCGGGGCGAAAGCTCTGCGCAATCGCGCTGTAATCCTTGCTGCGCTGGTCGGCATTGCGGATCAGCAGCGCAATCGGCGTGCCGGTGGTCTTGCCTTCATATACGCCGCTGAGAATTTCTACCGCGTCCGGCTCGTTGCGCTGGGTCACGTGTCGGCTGGTGCCGGGGCGTCGGCGGTCCAGATCGGTCTGAATATCGGCCTCGGTCAAGGCCATGCCCGGGGGGCAGCCGTCGATCACGCAGCCAATGGCTGGGCCGTGGGATTCACCAAAATTGGTGACTGCGAATAAGTTTCCAAAGGTATTGCCGCTCATGGCACAGGATTATCCCCGACTACGGAGGTGGGAACAGTTCATGCTTAGTCGGCCGCACACCCATGCCGGTGTCCGTGCAACTTTTCAAGGAGAGGCCGATGCTGCAACCCACCCCGACCGATTTCTCACATGTCAAACCCGGTGACACCAACTATGTGCAAGGCGGCTTGCGCGATTTCTTTTTGTACCGCGACCTGGGCATTGCCGAGGCCACGCACGGAAAGGTGATTGCGCACCTGGTCAAGGCAAATATGGCTCCAGAAAAGGGCACTGGCTGGCACCGACATGAAGCGGATTTTCAGATCGTCATCATGGTCAAAGGCTGGGCCCGCTTCATGTACGAAGACAAGGAAACCCTGGTGCAGGCCGGCGACTGCGTGCACCAACGCCCCGGCATAAGGCACTACCTGTTCGACTATTCACCGGACATGGAATACCTGGAGATCGTCTCGCCCGCCAACTTCAAGTCGATTGACGTCGAACCGGTATGCGATATACCTGATCCAACGCCCTGGAACTAAAACTCCGCATCCAGCTCGTCAATATCCTCGGGCTCCTCCAGCGCAGCGGCTATCCACTCCTGCATGGCCGGCAAGGCCATGATGCGCTGGCAGTAAGCACTGCACACCGGGTCCAGCGCCACGCTGTAGGTTAGAAAACGCGTCACCACCGGCGCGTACATAGCATCCGCCAGCGTGACCTGGGCTCCAAAAAGGTAGGGGCCGCCATAGTTGGCCAAGCACTCTTTCCAGATCTCCACGATGCGGTCTATGTCGCTCTGGGCGCGGGACCAAATCTTGAAATCTGCAAAATGGGCTTTCAAATTCATGGGCAGAGCTGTGCGCAGGGACGCAAAGCCCGAGTGCATTTCTCCGCAAATCGCCCGGCAATGCGCCCGGGCCGCAGCATCCGCAGGCAGCAGCCCGGCTTTGGGCTTGATCTCGTTCAGGTATTCGCCAATCGCCAGTGTGTCCCACACCTTGATCTTGTTGTGCACCAGCGACGGCACCAGCATGGAGGAAGACATCAGCAGCATCTCGGCCTTCATGGCCGGATCATCGGGCGAAACCACCTGCTCTTCAAAATCCAGACCCGCGAATTTGGCCATCAACCAACCACGTAAAGCCCAGGCGCCGTAGTTTTTACTGCTGATGGTCAACTCGGCTTTGCGCATGGATGCTCCTTGTATGGTGGGCTATTTGAGCAAGGGCTGTGCCAGAGAACAGGCTGATTTTTACCAAACGTAACAAGCACATAAACCCCATATGGCCCATAACTTGCCTGCGTAACTTGGGTCCATCCGCCCCACCGAAAACAAACCATGCTGTACCAGGCCTACCAACTCCAGTCCGATTGGATGTCGCCGCTGCGGCTCATGGCCCAAAGCGCCGCTGCAGCCCTGTGGCTCAACGATACCGAGGGCAGTCCGGTGCGCCGTATTGCGGCCGCATGCGACGTGTTTTCACGCATACGGCTGACCCATACCCGCCCCAGCTATGACATCCACACGGTGCAGATGGCCGGGCGCGACGTGGACATCGCCGAAGAAACCGTGCTCAGCCTGCCCTTTGGCAGCCTCTTGCATTTCAAGAAAATCGGTGCCGAGCTGCAGACCCCACAGCCACCCGTGTTGCTGGTGGCGCCGCTGTCCGGCCACTTTGCCACGCTGTTGCGCGAAACCCTGCGCACCCTGCTGCAGGACCACGACGTCTACATCACCGACTGGCACAACGCCCGCGACGTCGCGCTGAGCCACGGGGCATTCACGCTGGACGACTACACCGCGCACATGATCCGGTTCATTGAAACCATAGGTCCGGGCTCCCACGTGATTGCAGTCTGCCAACCCTGCGTGGCCGCCCTGGCCGCTACCGCTGTAATGGCCGAAGACGATAACCCCTGCCAGCCCCGCAGCCTGACCCTGATGGCCGGGCCGGTGGACTGCCGCATCAACCCCACCGGCGTCAACGCCCTGGCCACCAGCAAGCCGATTGAGTGGTTCGAACAAAACCTGATCACCCACGTACCCCTGCCGCACAAGGGCTTTATGCGCCGGGTCTACCCTGGTTTCATACAGCTCAGCGCGTTTTTAAGCATGAATCTGGAGCGCCACAAGCAGCAGTACAAAGACATGTACAAATACCTGCTGGACGGCGAACTGGACAAGGCCGAAACCATACGCAAGTTCTACGACGAATACCTGGCGGTGAACGACCTGCCAGCCGAGTTCTACCTGGAAACCGTGGAAAAGGTATTCCAGACCTATGACCTGCCACGCGGCGTGCTGACTTTCCAGGGCCGTACCGTAAAACCAGCGGCCATTCGTCGCACCGCCCTGATGACCGTGGAAGGCGAGCGTGACGACATCTGCTCAGTCGGCCAGACCATGGCCGCACAAGACCTGTGCACCAGCATCCGCCCCAGCAAGCGGGTCCACCACATCCAGACGGGTGTGGGCCACTACGGCGTGTTCAGTGGCAAAAAGTGGAACCAGCAGATCTACCCGCGCGTGCGCGACATGATCTACGCCAACCAGCTCTGAACGCAAAAAAGCCCGGCTAGCCGGGCTTTTGAATGGAGCGACTGAATTTATTTGGCGTCCGTCTCTTCGTCATCGCCTGCGGGCCAATCACGGATATAGGCCTTGAGCATCTTGTTTTCGAAGTTCTGGCTGTCCACCACGGCCTTGGCCACGTCGTAGAAGCTAATAACCCCCATCAGCATCTTCTGGTTCATCACTGGCATGTAGCGGGCATGGCGATCCAACATCATGCGGCGCACTTCGTCCAGCTCGGTTTCGGGCGTGCAGGTCAGGGGATGATCGTCCATGGCGGTACGCACCAGGGTGCTGCCGATGGAGCCGCCGTTTTTCACCAGTTGCTGAATGACCTCACGGAAGGTCAGCATGCCGACCAAATCGCCATGGGACATCACCACCAGAGAGCCCATATCCTTCTCGGCCATCACGTTCAAGGCAGCAGACAAAAGCTCATCAGGATTGGCCGTGTAGAGCGTATTGCCTTTCACACGCAGGATATCGCTAACTTTCATGGTGTTCTCCTCGTAACTCGGTGGGGTTGGATAGTTGCAATATAGCCCACAATGGCCCAGCAGAATGCATGGAATACGTTTAAACAGCGCGCCCACAGCAGCTATTTTCCAGACACAACACACTGCACCCACCCGCCGCGGGCTCATTGGGAAATCACAGGGCGTGCTACAACTTTTTACACTTTAGTGGCCAACTGGTGATGCTCCAAGGTCAAAGGCATACAGCGCAGAGAAATGCTGCGGCGCAGCACGGCCCGTAAAATCAGCGGATGTCTTATTACCTGGCCAAAGCCCCCTACTGGATCACCCGTTTTGGTGAAATGGGCATCGTGCTGCCCATGGCAGCCGTACTGGCCGTGTGGATGGTGGCATCCACCCGCTCGCTGCGCCCGGTATTGGGCTGGCTGGTGCCGCTGGGTCTGGTCATTGCAGTCACCACTGCGTCCAAGATCGCCTTCATAGGCTGGGGCCTGGGGATTGCGGCGCTGGACTTCACCGGCTTCTCGGGCCATGCCATGTTCTCCGCCGCCATCTACCCGGTGCTGGCCTATACCCTGACGGCGCACGCGCGCAACGCACGCACAGTACGCCTGGCGGTCATGGGCGGCTACGCACTGGCCCTGCTGATTGCCTGGAGCCGGGTATACATCCAGGTGCATTCCTGGTCCGAAGTGGTGGCCGGTTTTGTGCTGGGCGCCACCGCCAGCGCCTGGACCATCTGGCGCAGCCAGTACACCCACCACGGCATGCCCGGACGCTGGGCGCTGCTGCCCGTGGTCGGCTGGCTCAGCATCATGCCCCTGCAGGCAGCACCGTCACGCTCGCACGATATGGTGACCCGGCTGGCACTGGAACTGGCCGCGCACGACACGCCTTACCGCCGTGCAGACATGCACAAAGCAGAGGAAAAAGCCCCGTAAACACATAACTTTACGCGGCTAAACTGGCCGTCCCTTTTGTCGTCACATGACGGGACTGCTTCCATGAAAATTCGCTCTTGGCGCCTCCTCGCCGCTTTGCTTGCCATCGTTGCCGCAGTGGCCGCAGGCATTGGCTGGTATCTGTCACAGTCGTCCACGCCCAGCCGCGTGGATGTGGGCAGCGCCGAGCCCTTCGCCTGGGTGGACTGCAAGGCTCGGCTGTTGGATGGCTCGCCTGCCCTGGCCGTCATGTTCACCCAGCCGCTGGCGCGCTCGCAGGACTGGGCCAAGCTGGTCAAGGCCACCGAGGGCGACAAACCCGAAAGCGCCCGCCCGGTGGATGCGCGCTGGGTGCTAGGCGACAACCCGCGTGTGCTCTACCTGCCGTTTGCCACGCCTGACCGCACCTACAACATCGCGCTCAGCGAAGGCCTGACGGCCGCGGCCGGCGGCACCCTGGGCGCGGCGCACAGCTGCAGCGTGAAGAGCGAGGCCATGCCCGAATCCTTCTACTTCGCCAGCAAAGGCATCGTGTTGCCCGCTGGCCAGAACGGCGGCCTGCCGGTAGTCACCATCAACACCCCCGAGGTGGACGTGCAGTTCCTGCGTGTCAACGCCGAGTCGCTGCCGGTCTTCCTGGAGCAAGTCGGTGGCCGCCAAGACCGCCGCAACCACACGGACGACGAAGATGAAGGCGACTACGACAACAGCTACCAAGACCCCGGCAGCAAGCTCAAGGGCACGGTAGGCGGCTACCAGTTGGACAAACTGCGAGAGATGTCCAGCAGCGTCTACATGTCGCGCTTCACCACCGATGCACGGCCGAATCGACGCAATGTCAGCTTCCTGCCGGTCGAGAAGATCAAGGAACTGCAGGAGCCCGGCGTCTACGTGGCGGTGATGAACACGCCCGGCCGCTTTGGCTGGGACTTCCAGGTCACCTACTTCTACGTGACCGATATCGGCCTGCACGTGCGCCGCCATGCCGAGCAAACCGATGTGTTCACCACCTCGCTCAAAAGCGGCGAAGCCCTGCGCGGCATTGAGCTGACGCTGATCGATGAAAACGGCAAAAACCTGGCCCAGGTCAACACCGACGGTGAAGGCCACGCCGTGCTGGATGGCCGCACCGACAAGGGCCGCGCCATCGTCGCCCGCAAAGGCAAAGAGATGTCCGTCATCGCCCTGCGCGACCCGGCGCTGGACTTGTCTGAATACGACGTGGGCGGCTACCCCTCGCGCAACCAGAAGCTGTTTGTCTACGCTGGGCGCGACCTGTACCGCCCGGGCGAGCAATTCACCGTATCCGTACTGGCCCGTGATGCCGATGGCAAACCTCTGCCCGCACCACAGGCCGGCGGTGCCCTGCCCATCACCCTGGTGCTGAAGCGGCCTGACGGCGAAAGCGTGTCCACGCAGATCGTGCGCCCCTCCACCAGCGGCACGGCCTACTACCAGCAGGCGCTGAACCTGCCAGCCGACGCGCCCACCGGCCGCTGGCTGCTGGAGGCCCGCGTGGACCCCGGTGCCAAACGGCCCGACGCCGCCTGGAGCTTCCAGGTCGAGGAATTCCTGCCCGAGCGCATGAAACTGGACCTGAAAGCCCCCGACGCCGTGCTGCAAGACAAGGCCGCGCTGACCGTGCAGGTCGAGGGCAACTACCTCTACGGCGCCCCTGCTACCGGCAACCGCCTGCTGGCCAGCCTGGCCGTGGAGCGCCTGCGCGTGGCCCTGCCGCAAACCTGGCCCGGCTTCATCTTTGGCGACATCGCCGATGACAGCGCCAAAAAGCGCCAGGACCTGGGCGAGAATGCCCTGGACGACGCCGGCAAGGCCGAGGTCGATGTACCACTGGAGTTGAGCGAGCGCAGCTCGCCCATGCAGGTGCGCGCCAGCTTCAGCCTGCTGGAATCGGGCGGCCGCCCGGTGGTGCGCTCCATCGAACGCGCCTGGTGGCCCGCCGCCGAGTTGGTCGGCATACGCCCCCTGTTCGACCGCGACATCGCGGCCGAAGGCGGCCTGGCCGAATTCGAGGTGGCCCGCGTCAACACCCAGGGCAAGTTCGTGCCCGCCAAGGGCCTGCAAATCCGCCTGCTGCGCGAGGAACGCCAGTGGTACTGGCGCTACGACGACAACCGTGGCTGGAACAGTGGCTACCACGAGGAAGAAGAACTCATCGAGGCCCGCAGCATCAACTTGGCCGCCCGTGGCAAGATCGCCCTGCCCGTCAAATACGGCCGCTACCGCCTGGAGATCAACGACCCCACCACCGGCCAGACCGCCCGCTACCGCTTCTACGCCGGTTGGGGCGCGCAAGACGCCGACGACATGGGCAACCGCCCCGACCGTGTGGGCCTGAAGCTGGAAGGCGCACCATTCAAGGCCGGCGACCGCGCCAAGCTGACCATCACCCCGCCGCACGACGGCGAAGCCCTGGTCACCGTGGAAGGCGACCGCGTGCTGTACCAAAAGCGCGTCAGCGTCAGCGCCAGCGGCACCTCCATCGAGATCCCGGTGGACCCAAGCTGGAACCGGCATGACCTATACATAGGCGTGGTGGCCTTCCGCCCCGGCAGCCAGGGCGACCGCATCACCCCGGCGCGTGCGCTGGGCCTGGTACACCTGCCGCTGAACCGCGATGCACGCAAGCTCAAGCTGGCCATCAGCGCGCCGGCCAAAACCGTGCCCGAGCAGAAAGTACCTGTGAAGCTGAAACTGACCGACGCCGCTGGCAAGCCCCTCAAGGCCGGCCAGGCCATGGTCACCCTGTCCGCCGTGGACGTGGGCATTCTCAACATCACCCGCTACGCCACGCCCAACCCGGTGGACTTCTTCTTCGGCAAGCACCGCTATGACGCCGACCTGCTGGACATCTACGGCAAGCTGATCGAGAAGATGGACGGCAACCAGGCCAAGCAACGCTTCGGCGGTGACGCCAGCAAGCGCGACACCCAAAGCATGCCCCGCAAGGTGCGCCTGGTGGATTTGTTCAGCGGCCCGGTGCAGCTGGACGCGAATGGCGAGGCCACCATCCCGCTGGACCTGCCCGACTTCAACGGCACGCTGCGCCTGATGGCCGTGGCCAGCACGCCCGACAGCTACGCCAGCGCCGACGCTGAAATGGTGGTCGCCGCCCCGCTGGTGGCCGAGCTGTCCATGCCGCGCTTCATCGCCCCCGGCGACGTGGCCACCATTGCACTGGATGTGACCAACCTCTCCGGCAGCCCGCAAGAGGTCAAGGTGCAGATCGAAGCCAGCAGCCCGCTAAAGATCACCGGCGCCCAGGTCCCGGTGAAGCTGGCCGACAAACAGCGCAGCATCCTGCGCTACACGGCCGAGGCCACCGACGCCTATGGCCTGGCGCCCATCAAGCTCACCGTTACCTCTGGCAAGCTGAAGGTGGTGCGCGAAGCCGCGCTGCAGGTGCAGCCCGCCACGCCGCTGGTGCGTGAGCTGCGCCGCGTGCGCGTGGAGCCGGACGGCAGCTACAAGGTCGACCCCGCGCTGGCCGACGCTTTCTGGGCTGGCTCGGCCCGCGTCAGCCTCAGCCTGTCGAACAAGCCGCCCATCGACGTGCGCGCCGCCGTACAAGGGCTGCTGATGTACCCCTACGGCTGCTTGGAGCAGACCACCAGCAGCGCCTACCCGCTGGTCTTCATCGACGAAGCCGGCGCCACCGCCTACGGCATGAAGCCGCTGTCGCGTGAAGAGCGCGCCAAGCGCCTGGACGTGGCCTTTGGCCGACTCGCCGGCATGCAGCAGCCGCAAGGTGGCTTCGGCCTGTGGGCCGCCAGCAGCCCTTACGAGGCCTGGCTCAGCGCCTATGTCACCGGCTTTCTGCAGGACGCGCACGACGCCGGTTTTGCTGTGCCCGAGACCATGCAGACCCGCGCCCTTAACTCGCTGCTGGAGCAGTTCCAGAAAGCCCCCGGCCTGCAGACCAAGCAGCCCAAGGACATCCACCGCGATGCCCAGGGCCGCGTGGCCGACTACCGCGAGGTGGAAGCCCTGCGCATGGCCCACCAACGCCTGTCCGAGGCCGCCCACGCCGGCTACATCCTGGCACGTGCGCAGAAAGCTCCGCTGGCCACGCTGCGCACCTTGTTTGACGACTACCGCGGCAACGCCCGCTCGCCCCTGGTGTTGGTGCACCTGGGCCTGGCCCTGCAGCTGATGGGTGACGAGACCCGCGCCAAGACCGCCTTCGACGAGGCCCTGAAGCTGGACTACGGCATCAACCCCGCCAACAACGGCTACTGGGGCGAATGGCTGGGCGACTACGGCTCGCGCGTGCGCGACAAGGCCATGGCCTACGCCCTGCTCCTGCGCCACAAAGTCGCCCACCCGCAGCGTGAAAACCTGCTGCTGGACCTGGCCGCTGACTTCGACAAACGCCAGTACTACTCCACCCAGGAAAAGCTGGCTCTGTTCCTGGCGGCCCGCGCTGCCGGTGGTGCAGGCGACCAGGCCTGGACCGCCAGCCTGCAAACCGGCGCCACCAGCGAAAACCTCAGCAGCAAGACCACCGAGCTGCGCAGCTTCGACGTGGCAGCGCTCAAACGCGGCATCAGCCTGACCAGCAAGAACAGCGAACCCCTGTTCGTCGAAGTCGCCGCCGAGGGCTACCCCGTCAAGCCCCTGCCGCCGCAAGACGACCGCATCAGCCTGGAGCGCAGCTGGTGGTCCACTACCGGCGCCAGGCTGGACAGCCGCCAGTTCAAGACCGGTGACATGGTGGTGGTGCGCCTGCGCGTACAGGCCAAGCAGCGCGTCAAAGACGCGATGGTGATAGACCGCATCCCCGCCGGCATGGAGGTAGAAAACCTCAACCTCAGCCAGGGCGTGCAGGCCAGCGAGTTCGCCGTGGAAGGTGTGAACGTGGGCCAGGCGCTGCAAAACGAGCGCATCAAGCACAGCGAATACCGCGACGACCGCTTCGTGGTGGCCGCCGAACTGGACGGCAGCAAGCTCGACCTGTTCTACCTGCTGCGCGTGGTCACCCCCGGCAAGTTCGTGGTGCCCGCCCCGTTTGCCGAAGACATGTACCGCCCCGACATCCGTGGCGTAGGCAAGCCTGAGGCCGATGTGGTGGTAACGGACCCGCGGGCCAAGTAAGGCCTTTTGCTATTAAATAAATAGCTGCCAGCGCAGGCATTACCTGCGCTGGTAGCCTATTTCTCATATACCCCATGCTGAACAACGCCCTCCGCTACAAACAATGGGCCGACCGCCGCACGCTGGACGCCGTGGCCCAGATCGATGCACAGCGCTTCCCATCGTCCATGGCCTTCGTCCGCCAGCAACTGAACCATATGGTCCGGGTGGAAGAACTGTTCCGCGCCCGCCTGCTCGGCCAGCCGGAGCCCCATGCCAGCACCAACACAGAGGCTGTGCCCACCCTGGAAGAACTGGACCGCAGACTGTCCGCATCCAACGCCTGGCTGCTGCCCTATGCCGCCGCGCTGTCGCCCGAGCAGCTTGCCGCATCCATCCACTTCCAGTTTGTAGACGGCCAGGCCGGCCGCCTGAACCGCGAGGAAGCGCTGTTCCACTTCGTCAACCACGGCACCTACCACCGTGGCGCCATAGGCCATGCGCTGGATCTGGCACAGGCCCCGCGCCCGGCAGATACCTACACCGTCTTCATCCACGCCGCAGAGCCGGGGCGACGGGAACCGGCATAAAGGCACCTCGGCGCTAGGCCATGGGGTCAGATCCGAATTGCGCTCTGTCTGCCCATCGGAATCAACGGTGCCCGCCCGCATTTCGGTTCCCCCAGGGCCGAATGAACGCTCACTCTCAAATTGATAGCTGCTCGCGCAGGTAAATCGTGCGCTGGCAGGTGATTTGGCTTGAACTTTTGGATGGGTTGACGTCTTTGGCATCCCCTGCCGGGAAGTGCGCCCGGCGGCGCAGTCACTATTTTTGCGTGGCCAAAAATAGTGACCACAAAAAGGCCAGCCGAAGTCGTCGCCCCCTGCGCAAGCGCAGGGGTACGCTGCGTTGCTCGGTCTGGTCGGGGTCCCGCTCGAACTCGCCTGCGGCTTGTATGTTTAAGACGTCGGGTTCAAAAACTTGTATGTTGATGGTGTCGGGGTGGAGAGACCCGCTACGGGATCGGCTGCTTGCGCGGACCGACTGTTTTGAGAATTCTCCCGTCCCACCTGCCAACGTCGATCAGGAACTGAGCGGTGGCCCGTTTCAAGCCAGCCAACCGCCGATCTGAAGGCAAGCCAACGTGGCAGGTGAGCTGCACCCCGACAAGGCAAATTGTCCAATCGGAGGAGCCATCATGCAAGAGCCAACTTGTTCAAAGTTATGTATTGGCGTCGATGTTGCGAAGGCCGAACTGGTCATCTCGCTAGGGACCGGACATCGACCGCACAGCATCGTCAATGACGAAGCCAGCATCACGGCATGGTTGCGCGAACTGCCCACCGGAACGCTGATTGCCATGGAGTCGACGGGTCGTTATCTCGGTCTGCTGGCCCACTTGGCCAGCCAAGCAGGCCTTACGGTCTACGTGCTCAACGCCCGGGATGTCTACTTCTACGCCCGCGCCCTGGGCACGCGGGGTAAGACCGATGGCGTAGACGCCGGCGTCATCGCCCGCTACCTCGCCGAACACCATACCCGACTACACCCTTGGCAAGCCGCCAGTGGCATGCAGCAACAACTGCAAGAGCTGCTCACGCGCCGAGCGCAAGTGGTCGTGCAGCGTTCGAGTTTGCGTCAAATCTTCACTGGTGTGGACGCACCAGGGTTGGCTCTAGAGATGCTTTACAACGGCTTTGATGCCTTACTGAAATCGATGGATGACAAGGTTCAGTACTTGATCGCTGGTGACACCGAAATGGCGCAGGGTTGTCAAAGGCTTTGCAGCATCACCGGCATTGGGCCGCAGACTTCAGCTTTATTGGCCACATTGCTGAGCCGCTTTGACTTTGCCAATGCCGATGCGTTAGTGGCGTACTGTGGGCTAGACCCGCGGCCCAATGACTCGGGTACCAAGCGCGGGCGGCGGCGACTGAGCAAGAAAGGGCCGCCATTGCTGCGCCGGCAGATGTACCTGGCGGGCTTCGCTGCCAGCCACAGTAAAGCGCTCAAGCCGCTGTACCTGTCGATACGGGCCAAGGGCTTTGCCAGCACAGAAGCATTTCTCATTTTGGGGCGCAAATTGTTGCGCGTAGCGTTTGCAGTTTGGAATGGAACCGAGACATTTGATCCGGCCCGTTTACGTCCAAAAACAACTTGAAAAAAACATAGAACCTCAAACAATCGCGGGCCCTGATCCGCCCAGCCCTGCGCTACTCGCCGACGCCACACGGCGGGGGGCGGACAGCCGAACATCCAGCCCGGCTGCGCCGGGCATCGCGTATCCCGCGAGACCCTCACCCCAACCCTCCCCCCGCTGGGGAGAGGGAGTAAAGCGGGGACACGCGCGAATTTCGCGCCGGTATTGCCCCCTCTCCCCGCCGGGGAGAGGGCTTGGGTGAGGGCCAATTCGCGCCCTAGGCGCGATGTGGCGCTACGCGCCACCGATCCCGCTCCCCGGGGTCCCCCTCTGTATGCGCCGAGGAGCGCAGCTTCAAGTGGATTAGGGCCCGCGATTGTCTGAGCGCAGCGAGTTCGAGCGGGACCCCACTTGAAGCGAGCACCGCAGGTTCCCGTAGCGCCAGCGAAGGGCGCAGACAGTGGGGGCGCCTTTCTTTTGGTGACTTTTCTTTTGCGCAAAAGAACAAGTTACTCGCCCGCCGGGGCGAACTCCCGGCCGGGGATCGCATAGACGCCAAGACCCTCTGCACTAACCCAAACCACACATAAATCTTCAAATGAAAACTAGCTCCAGCGCAAATTCAACCTGCGCAAGCAGCTATGAAAAATAGAGCACTTGGTGACTCCACCTTTTTGAGGGGAAGACGCAGGCGGGGCGGGAACCGGTCGGTTGCGCCAGGCTATAGTGGTTCATCGCTCAGCATGCGATGTTTGTCGAAACTTTTATCCCTGTATAAAAACAAACCCACCTCACGAAAAGCCAATATGCAAGCCACCTTCAGGAGATTTCCATGAATGTTTTAAACCTCATCAGCCAATGTAAACCTTGGGGTTTACGGTGGACATCACGTTAGCAATCCAATGGAGGCCATAGCGACGCTCGAACTGGAGTACTTCCGTCTCAGATTTGGATACGGCAGTGGCGAGGAGTGCGTCGATTGGGCAAGTGAACGCTTGCAATACGATCAAGAGGGTGATGACCTCGAAGTAGTTCTTCTCGCGGGCGCACGTGGACGCGACGAAGTTCTGCCTCTTGTCGAGGTGATCATTGATCGTTACTGCGGAAGCACGCGACTAGATGACGAGTTTGCCGCCGGGAAGTTTTTGGTGACGCTGCGCTCCGACTACGTTCAAGGGCGAGCAACAATTGAGTCGGTGGATGCTGTGCTCTCCATTCTTTACCCAAAGCTCGGCTATCCCAATTGGCTTGTTATGCTTGCGCGCAATTGTGAATATGCGACCGATGTCCCAGCTTTTAAGGAACCATTCGAACGTGAGTTTGAGTATGTCGCTTCGTTGTGGGCCTCGGCCGCAAACAAGGCAGCGTTTGAGACCCAGTACAGCCGTGAAATTTCAAACCAGCATGATGCGAAGTGCTGCTAACAGGTTGCTCGTCGCGGACGGGCAGTATCACATTGCCGCTTCGCGGCCCATGCTGCCCGACGGACAGCGCCAACATTAGCCCTCATGGAAGTCCGCCCCGCGCTCATCCACGTTGCGGTTGCCATTTCTATCGGCGCGCTGTTCGCGGCGTTCACCCCCGCAAGATGGATCGCTGCTTCACTCTGGGTGTCGTCGGCGATGATGGTCAACGGAGCATTTGCGACAGTCGAAGACGCAATGCCTGGCGGATTCGAAAACCCGGATGGCACAAGCCCGATTCCAGATACTCGCGCACTTGCGGTCAAGATCACTGTCTTAGCCCTTGCGCTTGCCTGCCTTGGGCTCGCGGTGCAGTTTCTTTGGCTGGTGTCTCCATGATGGCTAACTATTTGGTCAAGAGCGTACCGCCTTTGGCGGCTGCTTACCTCGAACGTTGAAGCTGTAAAAGTACCTCGGCGCAACATTTCCTATCCATCCGAGATCACTCCCAAAACCATAGCTACCCGCGCAGATATCTTCTGCGCCAACAAGCAATTTCCCCCACAAACCCGCGCCCCCGCTCCCAGCCCTTTGCCAAGTCCAAGGCGAACAGTGCTGGGCTAACCGTCCGTCGCGCTATGCATGGAGGCAACTAGCGAAGTGGTCAATAAGCACCCGCACTTTAGGCACGGTGTAGCGTGATGGAGCGAACAGCATGTACGCCGTGCCCTGGTAATTGGCCTCGTAAAACCACTCGGGCAAAACCGGTACGACACGGCCTGCCTTGATCGCTGCTTGGGCTGCAAAGTCTGGCAAGCAGCCCACGCCTAGACCGGCTTGAACGGCCTCAAGCCGCATCTCGCTATGGTTTACGGTATAGCGCCCCTGCACCAGCACCTCGCTCGTTTCCTTGCCGCGCGAAAACCGCCAGCGGTTATCCCCCAATTGCTCTCCCAAAGACAAGCAACTGTGGGCCATGAGATCCTGCGGGGCCAAAATGGGCGGATGCGACGCCAGATACGCTGGGCTGGCCACTAGCAGTTGGCGCACAGGCATCAGCGACCTGGCCACCATGCCCTGGGGCGGGTCCTCGGTCAGGCGAATCACGACGTCCATGTTCTCGCGCAGCGGATCTACCGGTCGGTCGGCAACCAGCAGCTGCACATCGACGTCTGGATAGCGTTGAAGAAACGCCAGCAAATGCGGCTGCAGCACTTGCCGCGCAAAAGCCTTGGGCGCACTCACGCGCACCAAACCCTTGGGGCTGCGCATATGCCCTTCGGCCACCTGCAAAGTAGCCTTGGCGGCAGCAACCATCTCGCGTGCGCGCTCAAAAGCCTCCAGGCCCGCCTCCGTCAGATGCAATTGCCGTGTTGTGCGCCGCAGCAGCTGTACACCCATGGCTTTTTCAAGCCGTGTGATCTGTCGGCTGACCGCCGATGGCGACATATCCAGCTGCAGCGCCGCAGCTGAAAAGCCGCCCGACTCAACCACTTTCACAAACGCCACCAACTCCCTCAAAACGTCTATGAACTCGTTTGTTCCCGCCATGCACAACTCCTGTTCAGCCATGCAGTCTAGTCAGATTTCCAGGCCCCACCAAAAATGCCATAGCCAATAACAACCTGGAAAAATGCTATGCAAAGCAGAAGAATTCGCAGTTTTGACGATCTCGACGCCATGGTGGGCCGGGTAGACCATGTGCTAACGCTGTTCAGTGGCGGACTGGACAGCAGCTACGTACTCAAAGAGCTGGCGGATCGTGGACTTCAAACTACCGCCCTGGCGATCGATGTCGGAGAAAGCGCCCATGTCCAAGACTTGCAGGACATTGCCGACTTCTTTGGCGCTACGTTGAAGGTGGTGGACGCCAAAGAGTCTTTTGCCACGGAAGCCGTGCTCCCGGCGATACGTGCGCAGGCCCGCTATATGGGCATGTATCCCGTGAGCTCCTCGCTGTCGCGCCCTGTGCTGGCACGTTGTGCCGTGCAGGCTGCCAGCGAGCTAGGGTGCTCGGCCATTGTGCACACCGCCAACCAATCCCAAAACAGCCTGCGCAGGCTCAACGGTGCGATCGCACAGCTGGAATTCAAGGGCTGTTTTGGCACGCCTTATGAATGCTCCATATTGACGCGGGAGGAAAAGATAGAAGCACTCCGCCTGTTGGGACTCACACGTTTCCAGGCCAGAGGTATCAGCGGTGATGCCAATCTGTGGTGCCGCGAGTTTGAGTCGGGGTCCATCGACAACCCCGAAGGATTTTGGGTGCCATCCACCCTGTATGAGTGGACGCGCCAGACCGGCCTGCCCATCGAGCAGCGGGAAATCAGCATCCAATTTCACAAGGGGCTGCCGGTCGCTGTCGATGGAGAACCGATGCAGCTACTGGACCTGATTGCACTGTTGAACCAGCAGGTGGGGGCATATGCCATCGGCCGATACAGCGGACTGGAGCATCTAGCCGGTGGAGAGAAGGTGCTGGAGGTACGCGAGGCCCCCGCTGCCACCATCTTGATGGACGCCTACCGCCACTTGGAAACGGCCGTGCTGGATGCCGAAACCATGCGCGAAAAAATAGCGATGGAGCAACTGTGGACCCGCGAAGCCATAGAAGGGCGTTGGTATGGCATGTTGCGCCAAAGCGCAGAAGCATTCATCCAGACGTCTGCGGTCAAAGTATCAGGCACGGTGGGCTACGTGCTGCGCCAGGGCGCAATGGACGTTTGTTCGATCCGGGCCGAACGCCCGCTGTATCTGACAGACCGCGATGCCTGGGAAAAGAGTCTTCTGCAAAGCGCTTTCCAGCCCCCAACACGCCAAACCAGCGCGGAATCTTTGGAGGTGCAGGCATGATCGGCCCGAGCTTGGATACAGTTGCGCCCCCGACCAAGGGCATGGGTGATTTTGGACGCCACCTGCAGCGCAGCCATTTTGTATTTATTCCTGGGGCCACACTGTCAACGTTGCTGGCCCTGTCGGGCGAAGAGGTAGCCGACTTTGGCTCCTATTGGGAGCGCTTGACCTGCGACCAGTACATGGGTGACGGTGGCACCTACCGTTACCGCCGCTACGGTGAGTTTGAGATGTCCAGAGGACGTGAGCGCCGCCAGTTGCCGCATGGACCATATGAGCAGCCCAAGTACATCAACGAACTCAATGGCGGAGTCGCCCGCAAGTTCGACCCCCTGGAGCCCGATTTCGCATCGCATACTGTACTCAGCAGATTGCTCGACTGGCTGACACAGCTGTATGACCAATGCGAGGGCAAGGCATGCCGCTGGAACGTTCGCGTGCACCCCTACCGCATTACAGCCAGTGGTTCCGTACCGGGGCAGCCCACGCCGGAAGGCCTGCACCGGGACGGCGTGGACTACATCGTCAGCCTGCTGGTGGACAGACACAACGTGCAAGGTGGAGAAACCACCATCACGGACGAGCGCCGAGAAATCCTCTGGCAACGCACCCTGCTGCAGCCCATGGACATCATGGTGGGCGACGACCACCGCACCATGCACTCCGTATCGCCCGTGGTACCTGTGGTGCCGGGCAAACCGGCTTTCAGAGACGTACTCGTCGTGGCATTTACCCGGGCTGTTGTATGACCCAAACCACCTTAACAATCAAAGCGCCATCCAAGGTACATGCACATGCCTGGCTTGGCTTTGGGCCAGTTGAGTTGCTGCTGCTACTGGTCGCTGCGGTATGGGGCGGAAGCTACACGGCGGCCAAATTGGCCACACAGCAACTGCCTGTACTAGAGTTTTTGGTGTTGCGCTTTGGTCTGACGTTTGTGCTGCTTTTGCCTGCGCTCAAGCCCCTGGCCCGCATGCCGTGGCGTAGCGCCTTGGGCGGGGCCATCATGCTGGGCGCAAACTTGCTGGCCATTTTTATCTGCGAAACCTTCGGCGTATCTTTGACCACCGCCTCCAACGCGGCCTTTCTCATCAGTTTGTGCGTGGCATTCACGCCGTTCTGCGAGTGGTGGCTGCTCGGTCAAAAGCCCTCGTCCTCCGTCATCGCAGCAGCAGCACTCTCGATGCTGGGGGCCGGCCTGCTGGCGTTCCAGCATGGCGGTGGATCGCAGCTGGTGTGGGGTGACGGTTTGATGGTACTGGCCGCACTTCTGCGCGGCCTGATGGTATGCCTGACCCGCCGCCATGGGCAAAAACACCAGCTACCTGCACTCACCATGACAGCGATCCAGATGGGCGTGATGGCAGTGGGCGCAGTAGCTGTGCTGCTGGTGGTCCAAGGCCCCACGTTTCACCCCTTGCCAGTCACTATCGGCTTCTGGGCGGCCATGGCCTTTTTGGTTTTACTGTGCACCGTACTGGCCTTCTTTGTTCAGAACTATGCGGTGGCCCGCACCAGCCCCAGCCGGGTCGCCTTGCTGATGGGCAGCGAGCCCCTGTTTGGCGCACTGATCGCCACAGTCTTCATGGGCGAAGCCGCCACCGCGCAAGGCTGGCTAGGGGGCGCACTCATCGTAGGGTCAGCATGGTGGGTCACCCGGCCAACGCCTGGTGCCAAGACCTAAGGCGCCTTGTTTGAGGTATCGATTTAAGAGCAATCTATCTCTTCGATACTTGGGAAACACCACCTGCGCCAGACTGCGGGAAGTGCCACCTCGTAGACGCAGATGGCTTAACGCGAAATCAACGCGATGGCTACCGCCCGTGGGCGCCAGCCATCGCGCTCCAGCAGATGCGTGAAAACCCCAGCGCCACCCCCCGTGAAAAGGAGGTGCTCTCCTGTATTGCATCAGGTCTTGGCTGTAAAGCCACAGCACGCATTCTCAATATCAGCGAATACACCGTGCGTAAGCACCGCGCCAGCCTATTGCGCAAATTGGGTTGCAGCACCGCCACAGAGCTACTGGTCTATGTCTTGAACCAAAATCCCATTTCGGGAAATTAACGCCCATGTCCATGGATGCTTCTCAAGCCAAACCACTAACGCCGCGTGAACGCGACGTAGCCACGCTTGTGGGACAGGGGCAAACAAGCAAGCAAGCCGCACGGGTGCTGGGCATCAGCGACCTCACCGTCCGAAAGCACCGAGAAAACATTATGAGCAAGCTGGGGCTTCACGATACGTCACAACTGGTTCGACATTTCGCAGCGCAAACAAAGCGAGATGAGGACGTCCGGCACCAGCATGACCATAGAATCGCCCCCCATTTGCCAGGGCATGAAGCTGAAAGCAGGTAAGGCAGGCGATATGTGTGATGACGGCCTATTGGGTAAACCAAAGATGCAGTTACAACAAGTGTTGCCCCACTCCCGCTGGGCGGTAACCACCCAGCGGGAGTGGGGCAAAAGTTAAGACTCAGTCCTGGCTACCGTGTGCCTGAACCAAGCCCCCAGGCGTTGCGCAGACGATCAATGGCTCACGGTAATGGCCGTATTGCCCACCGTCCATGTCTCACTCGCCAAGACGGAGTTTTTCTCGTTCTTGACGGCACTGAGGACGCTGAGGACTGCTTCGTCAAATTTACTGGCACCGAACACTTTCAAGACCTCCCGGTTCTTCGGCGTATCAAACTTCACCTTCAATGTGAAGCTACCCGCCGAAGTCGTCACGGAACTTGGACGCAGACCGCTGGAGAACTTGTCGATAAATTTGCTCAGCAGAAAGGTCGCTGCCGCTAGCGTCAGCGCATATTTGAACGTGACCAAGACCTCGACAATGATCAAGTTGCTCTCCGGTCCAGATGCTTGCGCCAGATCCATGGTCGAAGCTAGAGGGCCGGCCTCCCAAGTGCCCGCAGCGGTGTAGCTGATCGTCTGCGTGGTCGTGGTCCCATCGAATGTGACAGTCGCAACTTCGCTGGTATTGCTGGCGATGATGGTTCCCGTATCTTGGTAGCTGTTGAACCAGATTTGGTAGGTGTCGATCGGCGTCAGGGTCGCTGGGCCGATGTCCATGCCGCTAGGGTTGGCAAAGATCGCATTGCCATTGTTGTCCAGCAGCACATCATAAGGATTGCCTTGCCGCTCGTTGTTGATAGCAATGACTCCGGCTGCCCCCCCATTGGCCGGAGTCGTGAAAAGCCCACCGGCCTCAAGTGTCACTGTCTGTCCCGTGCTAATCACCACCGGGATCCCTGACACTTGGGCGGTGACGGAGCCTTCGGTTATTTGCTCCGAGCTGTAGTTCACCATGTAACTTGGTACCGCGATATTGAAGGTATTCTTAGGTCCGTACGAAACGGGGTTAGTTGCAGTAGGAAACGGGCCTTGAGATTGCCAGATCACGGTGAACGCTCCGTTGACCTTCTTGGCGAGATACAGGCTGTAGTTGCCCTTTTGTTGTTGTGTCAATTGGCCAGGGTCGATTTCAACAATGATGGTTTCTGCAGACATGGGATGCTCCTGTGAGATTTCTAAATGGGTATTCAGGTCGCGGCAGTTGTGCCGGGCCTATGAAGAACGGTGATTGACGGGCCAGCCCAATGCGGGATGACGGGGTCTGCGGGGCCTAAGTGATTTGTGATTTGTGCACGATGCGTTCCTTAAAAAAAGGGGGGGTGAATTGCCCGACGCGGTGTGTGACGGGCAATTGCATGGTGCGAAAAATAACCCCGACTGCATATGGCTCCGATGCCGTATAGGCACCGTCTATTCAATGCTGTACGACCGAACTACACCTGCTGCGAGCCGAAACACATTTGAATTTCAAGGTGTTCGCCCAGGCACCAACTCCGGCGCAGCATCCAAACTGGTAGAACTAGGCCGCCTAGGCTGGGCGAGCCGCCCGGTGGCGCAAGGCCATGGGAGGTAGATCCGAATTGCACTCTGTCTACCCATCGGCATCAACGACGACCACCCGCATTTCGGCTGACCCCAGGGCCGGATAGACGTTCACTCTCAAATTGATAGCTGGCTGCGCAGGTAATTCGTGCGTTAGCAGGCGATTTGGCTTGAACCTCTGGAAGGGTTGAAGTCTTCGGCATCCCCGGCCGGGAAGTGCGCCCGGCGGCGCAGTTACCTTTCTTTGCGTCGCCAAAGAAACGTAACCCAAAGAAAGGCGAGCCGAAGTCGTCGCCCCTGCGCTGCGCTCCGGGTACGCTGCGTTGCTCGATCTGGTCGGGGTCTCGCTCGAACTCGGCCTACGGCCTCAGACAATCGCGGGCCCTGATCCGCCCAGCCCTGCGCTACTCGCCGACGCCACACGGCGTGGGTGCGGGAGCGGACATCCGGCCCGGCGCAGCCGGGCATCGCGCCGCAGGCGCGAATCCCCCCACTCGCGCCCTAGGCGCGATGTGGCGCATAGCGCCACCGATCCCGATCCCCGGGGTCCCCCTCTGTATGCGCCGAGGAGCACAGCTTTGGGCGGATCAGGGCTGGCGTTGTTTGAGCGAAGCGAGTTTAGCCAGACCCCGCCCAAAGCGAGCACCGCAGGTTTCCCGGCGCGATAGCGACGGGGCGCAGACAGTGGGGGCGCCTTTCTTTTGGTGACTTTTCTTTTGCGCAAAAGAACAAGTTACTCGCCCGCCGGGGCGAACTCCCGGCAAGGGGTCGCATGGAAGTCAGGAACTATCCGCACGCCCCCATCGCATATAAACCTTCAGCTACAAAGGGCCCCAGCGCAAATTCAACCTGCATAAACAGCTATGAAAAATAGAGCGCTTATTGGCTCCACCTTTTGAGGTGAAGATGCCCGCAGGTTGGAAACCGATCAGTTACGCCGGGCTATAGTGGTTCATTGCTCAGCGTTCGGTGCTTGTCGAAACTTTTATACCTATACAAAAAACCACACCCAACGAAAAGCCAGTCTGCAAGCCACTTTCAGGAGATTTCGTTGGATGTTTCAAACCTCAGCAGCCAATGTAAACCTTGGGGTTTGCGGGGCACATCACGTTAGCCAACACAGGAGATGCCATGAGGATCATCGGCGATCAAGAACTCGACATGAACGAACCGCTATGGCGGTACTTCAAAACAGAAAGGTTCTTGGAACTACTGCAGTCCAACCATCTTTACTTCGCGTCAGCACGGCAATTTCAGGATCCGTTCGAAGGTGCAGTGGCTGTGCTTCCACCAGGCTTCCCTGTCGACCCACGATATGCGGAGCATGGGTTCGGCGAAAAAGCCTTTGAAGGACTTCGTCGTCTTACGAAGGTCAGTTGTTGGCACCGTGCCAGCTATGAAAGCGATGCCATGTGGCAGCTCTACGCTGGTTCATGGAAAGGCGTTGCCATACGCACGAACGCAAACAGAATACGTGCCGCAGCCAAGCCATTTCGCCTAAAGCCAGAGTACGGACATGAAGACCTGTGGGCCGGAAATGTGAACTACGTAGACCTACTAAAGGAGCGACTCAAAGCAAACATGATGGAGCGCTTTTGGTACAAGCACATGGCCTTTTCGTGGGAGCGGGAGTTTCGTTTGGCTGTATCGGTCCGCACAGCTGAGGAGTTCGGTGTTCAAGTACCCGAGCACGGAGTGAAGGTGGAGTTCGAGGTTCCACAACTCATTGAACGTATCTACCTAGGTCCGTCCCTTTCCGAGACTGACGTTGCGGCCATTCGGCTTGCAGCGAAAGAACATGGCCTCGAAGACCGAATCAGAGTTTCGAGCATGCTTGGAACACCGAGGTACACATAGTGTTAGCCACCTGCATCGACCTGACCACTAAAGCTTAGGCAACGCCCAGCGCCAGCCGCCCAGTAAAGCCCTCTCTCCAAGCATCAGCACACCACAGCAGCCCCGCCACTCGCTCCCAAAACCATAGCTACCCCCGCAGATATCATCTGCGCCACCAAGCTATTCCCCCCCCATAAGCCAGTGCCCCCGCTCTCAGCCCTTAGCCGCCGCATCCAGCCCTGGCGCCGCCCGCTCATCGGGCTGGCCCTGCTGCTAGCCGCGCTGTGGACACTGGACCGCCTCTTCCCCCTGCCCGAAGCCGCCCGCACCGGCCTGGCGCCGCCCGGCACGTTGGTGGTGCTAGCGCAAGACGGCACGCCGCTGCGCAGCTGGGCCAGTACCGACGGCGCGCTGCGCCAGCCGACCACCGTGGAGGCCGTATCGCCGCGCTACCTGCAAGCCCTGCTGCAGTACGAGGACAGCTGGTTTGACTGGCACCCCGGCGTGAACCCCGTGGCCCTGGTGCGGGCGCTGTGGCAGTGGGGTCGGTATGGACGCATCGTCTCGGGCGGCTCCACGCTGACCATGCAGGTAGCGCGCATCCTGGAGCTGAACGACCCTGACGGCGGGCCGGCGCCGCGCAGCCTGCGCACCAAGCTGCGCCAGATCGCCCGCGCGCTGCAGCTGGAATGGCACCTCAGCAAGCGCGACATCCTCACCCTGTACCTGAACCACGCACCCATGGGCGGCCAGGTGCAGGGCGTGGAGATGGCCAGCCGCGCCTACCTGGGCAAGTCGGCCCGCGACCTGAGCCCGGCCGAGGCCGCGCTGCTGGTGGCCCTGCCGCAAAGCCCGTCGCGCCTGCGGCCCGACCGTGCCCCGGGCCGCGCCCAGGCCGCGCGTGACAAGGTGCTGCAGCGCATGCAGACCCTGGGCCTGTGGGACGCGGCGCTGGTCAAAGACGCACTGCTAGAGCGCGTGTTCGCCCCGCCGCTCAAAGCGCGCTGGCTGGCCCCGCTGGCCGCCGAGCGCCTGCGCCGCCAGCCCCACCCGAACGGTATAGTGCAAAGCACGCTGGACGCCGGCCTGCAGATCCGCCTGGAACAGGTGCTGCTGGACCGCCTGAGCAGCCTGCCCGATGCCGTGTCCATCGCCGCGCTGGTGGTGGACAACGACAGCCTGGCGATACGCGGCTATGCCGGGTCCGCCGACTTCAGCGACAACGCGCGTGCCGCACACGTGGACATGGTGCGCGCCGTGCGCTCGCCGGGCTCCACCCTCAAGCCCTTTCTGTACGCCATGGCGCTGGACGAGGGCCTGGTGCATTCCGAGAGCCTGCTGATCGACGCGCCGCAGAACTTTGGCGGCTACGCGCCGGGTAACTTCCAGGCCACTTTCACCGGGCCGGTGAGCGTGAGCGAGGCGCTGCAGCGCTCGCTGAACGTGCCGGCGGTGGACCTGCTGGACCGCATAGGCCCGGCCCGCTTTGCCGGCCAGCTGCGCAACGCCGGGCTCAAGCTGCGCATGCAGCAAGGCGCCACGCCCAACCTGAGCCTGATCCTAGGCGGCGCGGGCACCACGCTGGAAGAGCTGGTGGGCGCCTACACCGCACTGGCCCGCAACGGCGTGGCCGGCCTGCCCCGGCTGACGCCCAATGCCCCGCACACCGACACGCGGCTGATGAGCCCCGGCGCGGCCTTCATCGTGCGCGAGATTCTGGAAAACGGCGGCCGGCCGGACGCGCCGTTTCGTGAGACCAGCGCCCGCGTGGCCTGGAAAACCGGCACCAGCTTCGGCTTTCGCGACGCCTGGGCCATCGGCGTGACCGACCGCTACACCCTCGGCGTGTGGGTAGGCCGGCCCGATGGCACACCCAACCCCGGCCACTTCGGCGCCAACACCGCCGCCCCGCTGGTGAAAGACCTGCTGGCCGCGCTGGGCCCCATATCCGCCCAGAGCCGGCCGGTGCCTCCGAATGTGCACGCGCAAGACATCTGCTGGCCACTGGGCCTGGCCGCCAGCGCCACCGACCCGGCCCATTGTGCCGTGCGCCGCAGCGCCTGGACGCTGGACGACACCGCGCCGCCCACCCTGCCCGACCGCGTCAACCCACACAGCCTGCTGGATACGGCCTGGGTAGACAGCCATGAGCGCGAACGCCTGCGCCCCGGCTGCCAGCCCGGCAACGCCCAGCACGCGGTGGAATACGCCCGCTGGCCCACCCTGCTGCAACCCTGGATAGAACCCGCCCAGCGCAGCGCGGTAGAGCGCCTGCCGCTGGGCCCGCCCTGCGCCCACCAAACGCCCAGCCGCAGCCTGCGCATCACCGGCATAGACCCCGGCAGCGTGCTGCACGCCGTGCCCGGCAAGAAGAGCCTGACGCTGCAGCTGCAGGCACTGGGCACGACCGAGCCGGTGGTCTGGCTGCTGGACGGCCGCTGGGTGGGCTCCACCCAACAGACCGGCAATACACCCGGCAGCCTGCGCCTGCCGCTGGCCGAACCCGGCCCGCACGCGCTGACCGCCATGGACAGCGCCGGGCGGTTTGAACAGGTACGCTTTGCCGTGCGCTAACCCTGCACGGTTACTATATTTTTCATAGCTGCTAGCGCAGGTAATCTCTGCGCTAGCGCCCTATTTCATTTAAATTTTTCAGGAGTGAACATGTCCCGAGACGAACGCTTCCAGCAGGCCGCCGCGGCGCTGGGCTATGCCTTTGACGGCGAGATCAAGATCGGCGGCCACTACGTGCCCCTGGTGCGCAATGGCCGCGACATCTACCTCAGCGGGCAGATCCCCCGGGTGGGCGACACCGTGGTGGTCACCGGCCGCGCTGGCGCCGGTGTAACGCTTGCGCAGGCACAGCATGCGGCCCAGGTCTGCGCGCTGCGGGCCCTGGCCCTGCTGCAGCGCGCCCTGGGCTCGCTGGACGAGGTGGCGGCGATTTTGCGCATCACCGTGTACGTGCAGTGCAGCGACGATTTCACCCAGCACAGCGAGGTGGCCGATGGTGCCTCCGACCTGCTCTACCAGGTGCTGGGCACGGCGGGCGCACACACCCGCACCTCGGTGGGCGTGCTACAGCTGCCCAAGAACGCCACCGTAGAGATGGACATGGTGGCCTGCGCAGCGTCTGCAGGGCTATAGTCGCGCGCTTAACGCTTGTTGCGCGTCCAATGTTTAAGGAAGACAAATATGGCTTGGGTTGATCTGGTCACGGTGCTTGCGCTTTTGCAGTTTTTATTCTTCGCCAGCCTGGTCGCCAAGGCGCGCGCGCAGTACGGCGTGAAGGCCCCTGCGGTCAGCGGGCACCCCATGTTCGAGAGGCTGTACCGCGTGCAGATGAACACGCTGGAGATGCTGGTGATCCTGCTGCCGGCGCTGTACCTGGCAGCACATTACTGGTCGCCGCTGGCGGTGGCAGGACTGGGCCTGGTTTATGTACTGGGCCGTTTCGTGTACTGGCGCGCTTATGCACAAGACCCGGCCAAGCGCGCCGTGGGCTATACGCTGAGCGTTACCCCCACGCTGATCCTGCTGGGCGGTGCCGGCCTGGGCGCGCTGCAGGCCGCCATCCGCTGAGGCAGAACCATGCGTACATTTCTATTCATTCTGGGTGGGCTGCTGGCGCTGGCCGGCGTGACCTGGATTCTGCAGGGGCTGAACATCCTGCCCGGCAGCTTCATGACCGGCCAACTTCAATGGGCAGCCTACGGCACGGTGGCCCTGCTGGTGGGCGTGCGGATTCTGGTTGCGGCCTACAAGCTGCGCAAGCGCTGAACACCTGCATTCGCAGGTTCCGTACGCAGTCCTCCGCGTACGCTTGTAAAAACAGGGGCAGACCGCCCCAAAGCTTCATCAATATAGATGAAACCGCTGAAGCGCCACATCCAGGCATTCACGGCGTTCGCGAGCTAGCCCCCCTCAAAACAGCGTGTTATCTCCCTGGCCGAGGGCGTGGACAGGGTCTATCTGCAGTTGAATAATGCAACGGCACAGCCAGTGAGGCTATCGAGACAACCACTCCAAAGTCTAGCCCGACGGACGGGGTTGACAGAAGAGTAAGTACCGCTCGCTGAAACCAACCCCTATACCCAGAAGGAAACCCCATGCGCATTGCGAACTTGAAACTTGGAATACGTTTGGGCGCCGCGTTTGGTGCTCTGCTCCTCATCACGGTGTTGGTTGCGACACTTGGCATGAAAAGCATCGTTGCCTTGAAGCAGAGCAATGAAAGCATTTCCACGACCGAACTCAAGCGCCAAGATTTGGTGCAACGCTGGCTTGCAGACATCCAGGCGAACTGGCTGCGCACCGAGGCGGCGTTGAAATCCGACAACGCAGCCTACGTTACCCGCCTGAACCAAGACATCCGCGCTTTGGTAGAGATCCAAAGCAAACGCGTCACCGAGGCAGGTACGTACATGCACAATGGCAAGGAGAAACAACTCTACGACCAAATCTTGTCTGCCCGTGATGCGTACCGTGCCAAGCGTACGGAACTCATTAAATTGAAAGAGTCTGGGCAGGACGTAACACAACAAGTGGACAGCTCTCTGTCTGTGGCCTATAAGGCCTATGCCGACGTGCTGTCACAACTGATGGACACCTTGGACCAAGGCGTCAATGACGACCTCAAGAAGAACTTGGCGCAAGCCGATACCAGCTTGCTGCTGGTGACCGTCAGCACGGTTGCCTCTATTGCATTGGGCCTCTTTCTGGCTTGGTGGACGACGCGCTCCATCACCGCACCAGTCCAGCAAGCAGTCAACATCACATCAGCCATAGCCGACGGCAACTTGGCTGTTGACATCCCCCCAGGGGCGGCCGATGAACCAGGACAATTGCTGGTGGCCCTGGCCACGATGCGAACCAATCTGGCAAAAATTGTGGGCGATGTCCGCCAGAGCGCGGAAAACGTGTCTGCCGCCAGCATCCAGATTTCCCAAGGCAACCACGATCTCTCCAGTCGAACGGAAAGCCAAGCCAGTGCCCTGGAGCAAACCGCCGCCTCCATGGAGGAACTGGGCTCGACCGTGCACCAAAACGCGGACAACGCCAAACAGGCCAACCAGTTGGCTCTGAGCGCCAGCACGGTAGCGACGCAGGGCGGCTCCGTGGTCTCTGAAGTGGTCACAACCATGCGGGGCATCAACGACAGCTCACGCAAAATATCCGACATCATCAGCGTCATTGACAGCATCGCATTCCAAACCAATATCCTGGCACTGAACGCTGCCGTGGAAGCCGCACGCGCTGGGGAACAAGGACGGGGCTTTGCCGTGGTGGCCAGCGAGGTACGTAGCCTGGCGGGCCGCTCCGCCGAAGCAGCGAAGGAAATCAAGCAACTGATATCGGCCAGTGTGGAACGGGTCGAACAGGGCACGGTTCTGGTCGACAAAGCCGGTGCCACGATGCATGAGGTCGTGAACTCCATCCGCCGTGTCACGGACATCATGGGTGAAATCAGCGCGGCCAGCAGCGAGCAATCATCCGGCGTATCTCAGGTAGGTGAGGCCATTACGCAAATGGATCAGGCTACGCAGCAAAATGCGGCAATGGTCGAGGAAATGGCCGCCGCTGCCAGTAGCATGAAAGATTTGGCACAAGAGCTGGTTGCAACAGTTTCCATATTCACCTTGGGCCATGAAAACCAGTCCTTTATGCCACAGCATTTGCACGCTCGGGCGCCAGCAAAGGCCATAGCCGCAGTTTCGTAGTGAATACGGGGCTTTACCTGCCAGCCTCAAAAATCTAAGAATCCACCTTGAACTGGGCCGATTCGATCTGGTGGCGTGCCAGCAGAGCGTAGAAGTCGGTGCGGTTGCGCTGTGCCAGCTTGGCGGCCTGGGCCACGTTGCCGCTGGTAATCTTCAGCAACTGCGTGAGGTAGCCACGCTCGAACTCCTTGCGCGCCTCATCCAGCGGCAACAACTCGGAGCTTTGGCTGCTGAGCGCGCCCTGCACCAGGCTGGCCGCGATGATGCTGCCGGTGCACAGCACCACACATTTCTCCACCACGTTCTGCAGCTGCCGCACATTGCCCGGCCAGGGCGCTTTGCTCAACTGCTCCAGCGCGCCGGGCGCGAAAGCGCTGATGTTCTTGGCGTAGCGCTGCGACAGGCTGCGCATGAAATGGTTGGCCAGCAGCACCACGTCTTCACGCCGCTCGGCCAGGGGTGGCAGGGTCAGGCTCACCACGTTGAGGCGGTAAAACAAATCCTCGCGGAAGCGGCCTGCGGCCACCTCGTCCTCCAGCTTGCGGTTGCTGGCGGAGATCACCCGCACATCCACCTTGTGCGAACGTGCCGCGCCCACCGGCCGCACCTCGCGCTCCTGCAGCACGCGCAGCAGCTTGACCTGCATGGCCAGCGGCAGGTCGGCAATTTCGTCCAGAAAAATCGTGCCCCGGTGCGCACTGGTGAACATGCCCACGTGGTCGCGCACCGCACCGGTGAAAGCGCCCTTGCTGTGACCAAACAGCTCGGACTCGACCAGGTTCTCGGGGATGGCACCGCAGTTCACCGCCACCAAGGGCTCGGCCCCGCGCGCGCTGGAGGCATGCAGGGCCCGCGCCAGCAGCTCCTTGCCGGTGCCACTCTCGCCGTAGATGAGCACCGAGGCATCGCTTTGCGCCACCAGCCGGGCCTCGGCCAGCAGCTTTTCCATACGCGGGCTGCGCGTGACGATGGCCTCGCGCCAGGTCTCGCCGCCGTCCGGGCTGGGCATGTCGGCGCCCAGAGCGGACGAGACCTCCAACGCCCGGTCCACCTCGCGCATCAGGTCCACGCCCTCAAAGGGTTTGGTGATGTAGCCAAACACGCCACGCTGCATGGCCTGCACGGCATGGGCGATGCTGCCGTTGGCGGTCAGCATCAGCACCGGCAGCAAGGGGTAGCGGCGGTGCACGGCCTCGAACAGCTGCAGCCCGTCCATGCCGGGCATCTGCAGGTCGGTGATCATGATGTGCGGCAGGCCTTGGTCCAGCAGTGCCAAGGCCGCAGCGCCATGGGACGCCTCCACGGCGGTATGGCCTTCGTAGTGCAGGCGCAGCGACAGCAGGCGCAGCAACGCGGGGTCGTCGTCAACGATCAGGATGCGCGCCATGGACTAAGTCGCCGTGTGCCGCCGCTGCTCAGGCTCATGCCTGGGCCGGCAGGTGCTGCTGCAACACCGCACGTAGCTGCGAAAAGTTGAAGGGTTTGGTCACATAGCCGCGGGCGCCCAGGCGCAGGGCCTCGTCCAACCGCTCGGGCTCGGCACTGGCCGACAGGAAGATGAAAGGCACCTGCTGCAGCGCCGGCACATGCTGGATGGCGGCCAGCACCTCCATGCCACTCATGGGCGCCATCATTACGTCGCAAAAGATCAGGTCGGGCAGAGCACCCAATGCGGCCTGCAGGCCCTGTTGCCCATCGGCCACGCCCTCGGCTTCGTGGCCTTCCAGGCGGATGAAGCGCAGCAGGTTCGAACGTATCGAAGCCTCGTCCTCGATCACCAGAATACGCGCCATAGCTACTCCCCGAATACCGTGATCCACGGGCCCTGGCAACGCTGGCCAGCCCTTGCCCGGATGGATAGGTTGGATAAACGTGTAGTTTTCGGGAATATACGCCCACTGCAGCGGCAGCCACCTAAATACGCACTGTAAAGCAGGTGCCCTGGGGCTGCAGGCGGTTGACCTCGATCTGGCCGCCATGCAGGTCTACCGCGTTCTTCACCACCGCCAGGCCCAGACCGGTGCCCTGGATGTCGCCCACATTGGAGGCCCGGTGGAAGGGCTCAAACAGGTGCAGCAGCTCCTCCTCCGGGATGCCTATGCCCTGGTCGGACACCTCGAACACCGTCTTTCCACCATCAGGATAGACACGGAAGCGCACCGTGCCACCGCGCGGGGAATACTTGATGGCGTTGGACAGCAGGTTGCCAAAGATGTGGCGCAGCAGCTTTTCATCGAAACAGCCGGTAGGCGGCAGCGCGGCAAAGTCCTTGACCACCTCGCAGGTGGCCGTCGGCTGTTGGGTATGGGTGTCGTCCACCAGGCTGTGGCACAGCGCCGCGAGATTGATCTGTTGCGGCTGGAACTCCAGCAACTGGGCCTCGGCCTTGCCCAGCTGCAGCACGCGGTCGAGCATGCCCGTCATGCGCTGCACGCCGCTTTCAATGGTGCCGATGACCTCGGATTTCTCGCTGTCGGGCAGACGGTCGCCGTAGTATTTGAGCAGCTCCACCGACGACAGGATGATGGCCAGCGGCGTGCGGAACTCGTGCGAGGCCATGGAGATGAAGCGCGTCTTCATAGCGTTCAGCTCGGCCTGCTTTTGCAGTGTCATGCGCTGGGCATGCTCGGCATGCAGGCGCTCGGTGGCGTCCACCACGAAAAGCAGCGTTGCGTCGCGCTTGCCCCATTCGATCTTCACCGCCGACAGCTCCAGCGTGCGCACCGCACCCGCCTGCGTGATGATGCGAAAGCTGTAGAACGACTCCACCTCTTCGCCGCGCAGCCTGCGCTGGTGGCGGTCCACCATGACCGCCACATCCTCGGGGTGGACGGCTGCGGTATAGGGGTTGGACAGCAGATAGTCCAGCGGATAACCCACGATGCGCACCAGGCTGGGGTTGGCAAACACCATGCGACTGTCTTGAACCACCACCACACCCACGCCCACGTTTTCGATCACGGTGCGGTAACGCACCTCGGACCTGCGCAGCTCTTCCAGCGCCTGGTGCCGCTCGATGGCGCTGCTAACGTGGTTGGCCACAAAAGACAGAATGCCCACGTCCGCCGCGCTGTAGGCAATGCCCGGCTCATAACCCTGTACCACCAGCAGACCGCTGACCACCCCCTGGATGAACATGGGCACGCCCAGCCAGCTGGTGAAGCTCAGGTCACCACTGGCCTCGGTAATTTCACCCGCAGCCTGCAGCGCCAGAAAGCGCTGGTGGTCTATGAGCTGGGGCTGCCCTGTGCGCAGCACATATTCGGACAAGCCCTTGCAGTACGGCACGTCGTTGCACTGCATGGTGTCGCCGTCACGCTCGTCCACGTAGTAGGGATAGCTCAGCATGTGCTTGCGCACGTCGTACAGACCCACGTAGCAGTTCTTGGCGTACAGCAGCTCACCCAACAAGCCGTGCACCGTCTGCAGGAAATCGTAAAACGAAAGGCCTGCCGCCGCCCGCTCGGCAATGCGGTAGAAAACCCGCTGCAGGGTTTCGGCCTTTTTTTGCTCCAGCGCTTCGGCCTTCAGCTCGCGGGTGCGCTGGGCCAGCCACAGGTCGGCCGCGATGTGCTGCTGGATTTTTTCTGCCTGCAGGTTCTGGTAATCGCGCTGCAGCGCTTGGTACTGCTCTTGCAGCTGCTGTATCCGGGCTTGCAGGTCGGCGACAGAAAGCATGGCATGGGTCTCCGCGACGCGCAGAGGCACCGCAGGGCGTATGGCTAGGTGGGAAGCCATTATGGGCCGGGCTGCGGCCGAAGCACCCGCTGGCCGCATCGCTACAGACAAATTTGACGGATCGGGCCTGCGCGGCATAGCGCGTAATGGGCTGTACCCAAGGCCGCTGGTCTTGCAGGCATACATGGCCTGGTCGGCCGCATGCAGCATGTGCGGCAGACCCACCCCATCCTCGGGGTACATGGCCAGGCCAATGCTGGCGCCCACGGACAACGCAGTAGCGGCGTCCAGTTGCACCGGCTCGCACAGGGTTTGCAGCAGCTTGTTGCACAGCTGGGGCAATTCCTGCGTGTCTGACACGGCCTCGACCAGCAGCACAAATTCATCTCCACCCAGGCGGGCCACGGTGTCGCTGGCGCGGGTGGCCGCTACCAGGCGCCGCGCCACCTCAACCAGCACCGTATCGCCCGCCGCATGGCCGTGGCGGTCGTTGATGGCCTTGAACCCATCCAGGTCCAGCATCAGCAGCGCAAAGCGTGTGCCGCTGTGCTGCCAGCGGTCTGTCGCCAGCGCGAAACGGTCCTGCAGCAGCTTGCGGTTGGCCAGGCCGGTCAGGCTGTCATGGTGGGCCAGCACTTCCAGCTGCAGCTGGCGTTCCTGCATCTGGTCCAGCTGCTGCGCCAGTTCCGCGGTGCGCACGGCCACCGCGCGTTCCAGTCGTTGCTGCCACTGTGCGGACGGCGACACCCACAGCCGGTAGCGGGGCTTGTTGCCCAGCAGCCAGGCCTTGACCACGCCGGCCCCGGCCCATACCCCTCCGCCCGCCCGCAGGCGCAGCAGCGTCGGCATGGCCTATTGAAAACCGGCAGCGATAACCGAAGGAGATTCCTGCTCGGGAGGTTTCTTGTCCGTAGAACGGCGCAACTGGGCTGGACGCGTAGGGCCGCGCTGCACCCGACCCGGCACCTGGAACGAGTGTGGCGGAGACGACGCGACCGCGGCAATCGTCAGTACCAGCACCACGGCCAGGGAGATAAGGACAAGAATCATGAGAACGGACATCGCAAGCCCCTTGTTGTTAGAAGTTGAACACCATGTCTGCGGCAGACGGTGTTTTGTTCCCAAGATACGTGCCAGAAAAAATATCCAATGGAATCAAGGGACTTGGCACTTTGCGCCTGCAATGTTTGTCGGTATTCCCCGACAAACCAAGGAGCGGCCTGCCGTAATGCCAATGAAATCAAGGACTTGGCATGTCGGTGAAAACCGACAAATATGGGTGGCCTGGGCATGTCCTAGCACATTCTTATTTTGCGCACAGAGCGTGCGTAAATTCAATTTTTTAGAACGATGCAGACAAAGCCGCTGGAGCCGCAAGTGGCTCTGGAGGCCTAAAGTTCAGTCCATGGATTCGGCAAACACAACACCCCACCAGGCGCTGCCACAGCCGACCATGGCTACACACAACAACTGCGTGCAGTCCCATTTTTCCAAACCCTTGAAGGAAATCACCATGTCTATCTCTACCAAGTTCGCCGCTTCCGCCCTCATTGCCCTGGCTTCCGTGGCTGCCACCAGTGCCTTTGCCGGCAATGACAACAACTACCCTGACGTCAAGGTCGCCAGCACCCTGAGCCGCGCCGCCGTGCAAGCCGAAGCTGCACAAGCCCTAAAGGACGGCAACACGCTTTTCGGCAACGACAAGCAGTACCCCGTGTTGGCATCAAACAGCAGCAAGACCCGTGCTGAAGTACGCGCCGAGCTGGTTGCCGCCCGCGAAGCCGGTCAACTGGTGCGCGAACACAGCTAAGCCCCGGCTGCCTGTGCATACCACCCACCCATAAAACGTGCCTTGAGTGCGATGCGATCCGAATCTGGGGTTGCATAGCGACAAGGCACACAGCAAATCTCGTAATGCAGCGCGGCCAGCCATGCTGCTATTGAAAGGAATCCGCCATGAACGCATATGTCAAATTCGCCGCCACCGCCCTGATCGCCGTGGCCTCTGCCGCCGCCAGCACCGCTTTTGCCGGCAATGACAACAACTACCCTGACGTCAAGGTCGCCAGCACCCTGAGCCGCGCCGAAGTACAAGCCGAAGCCGCCCAAGCTCTGAAAGACGGCAACACGCCTTTCGGCAACGACAAACAGTACCCCGTGTTGGCATCGAACAGCAGCAAGACCCGTGCTGAAGTACGCGCCGAGCTGGTTGCCGCCCGCGAAGCCGGCCAACTGGTGCGCGAACACAGCTGATCGCCCCGCACACTGCGCGCTATCAAAAAAAGAGCTGCCTGCGCAGGATTTACCTGCGCAGGCAGCTCTTTTTTCATGCAAGCTCACTCGCCGTCCAGCAGCCCCTCTTTCACCGCCAGCCGGACCAGGCCGGTGATGTCGCTGACCCCCAGCTTGGCCATCACGCGCGAACGGTAGGTTTCCACCGTCTTGGCCGACAGGCTCAGGGTGTGGGCGATGCTGCTGCTGGGCTGACCGCGCACCACCAGGTTCAGCACCTGGCGCTCGCGCTGCGACAGGGTGTGCAAGGGCTCCAGCGGGGTGTTCGGCTCGGCCGGCCGCAGGGCTTCCTGGGCCACTTTTTCAATGGCGCTGCTCCAGTAATGCTGTCCGTTGCAGGCGTGGCGCAAAGCGGTGATGACCTCGGCGCCCGACGCGCCCTTGAGCACATAGCCCGTGGCGCCCATGCGCACCGCGTCCATCACCTGGCGGGGCTGGGCCATCATGCTCAGCACCACCACGCGGCTGCCAATCTTGCGGCGCTGCAGCTCGGCCAGCAGCTCGTGACCGGAGCGCTCGCCCAGCGATAAATCCAGCAGCACGCAGTCGGGCGGTGCGCGCACGATGTCCTGCACCGCCGTGGGCAGGTCGCCGCTTTCGCCCACCACCACAAAGCCCACCGGCTCCAGCAGCGCGCGCAGGCCTTCGCGCAGGATGGCGTGGTCGTCCACCAGATACACGCTATCGTTCATGGTGAGTAGTTCAGTTCAATCAGGGTGCCGCGCTCATTGTCGGCACTGCGCGCGCTCAGCGAAGCGCCTATGGCCTGCGCACGCTCGCGCATGCCCACCAAGCCCAGGTGGCCGGGCTTCACGGCGCGGCCTATGGGGCCCAGGCCTATGCCGTCGTCCTGCACCAGCAGGCGCAGGCCCAGGCTACCCAGGGGCTCGATGCCCACCGTAAGGCGCTGGCACTGGGCGTGGCACAAGGCATTGGCAATGGCCTCGCGCGCCACCATGAAGACGGCGTATTCCACCTCGGGGCTCCAGCGCCGGTCGGCCATGGTCGGCGGAATGTGCAAGCGGATGGACACGGCGGCGTGGCCTGCCGCCTCGGCCTGGATTTCATTGTCCAGCGCCACGCCCAGGCCCTGCTCCTGCAGCAGCGGCGGGCGCAGCTCTACCAGCACCTCGCGCACCTCGCGCATGCCCCGGTCGATCATGCTGGAGACACGGCTCCAGCTTTTGTCGATGGCCTCGGTGGAGCTGGGCGGCAACTGGGCGCGCAGGGCATCGACCGAAATGCGCAACGTGGTCAGCGTCTGGCCCAATTGGTCATGCAGCAGCTGTGCCAGGCGGCGGTTGGTCTGCTGCTCGGCCTCCAGCAGCTGGCGCGACAGGGCCGACAGCTGTTCACGGTAGCGCAGCAGGGCCTGCTCGGACTCGACCCGCTCGGTCACGTCGCGCGCGGTCAGGGTGAACAGCACCTCGCCGTTGACACGGGTCTCGGACGCCGAGGCCTCCAGGTGCAGCGCCGCGCCGCCATGGCGCTTGCCGGACAGCGTACGCACCGCGCCTATCAGGGTGGGCAGGTCGGCCAGCGGCAACACTTCGGCCAGCGGCAGGCCCAACAGCTGCGCATCGCTGCGGCCAAAAATACGCTGCGCGGCAGGGTTGGAGAACACCACGCAGGCCTGCGCGTCCAGGCCCAGGATCGCGTCGCTGGTGGTGGCGACGATGGCGGACAACAAGGCCTCGCTCTCACGGATCTTTTGTTCGGCCCGGCGGCGGTCGCTCAAGTCACGCGCCACCAGCACCACGGCCACGACCGAACCCTCTTCATCACGCTGCGGGTACAGCAGCAAGTTGCCCCAGAATCGGCTGCCCGGCCAGCGCGGTAGCCAGCCTTCGAACTCCATGCGCTCGCCACCAGCGGCGCCGTCCAGCATCTGCTGCACACGCGCTTGCTCGTGCGGGGTCTGGGCCAGCAGCGGGCGCACGTCCATGCCCAGCACCTCCAGCGCGG
Source organism: Rhodoferax sp. GW821-FHT02C08 (assembly GCF_059421805.1). Taxonomy (NCBI): domain Bacteria; kingdom Pseudomonadati; phylum Pseudomonadota; class Betaproteobacteria; order Burkholderiales; family Comamonadaceae; genus Rhodoferax; species Rhodoferax sp. GW821-FHT02C08. The sequence goes on along the minus strand of NZ_JBWKVR010000017.1, from coordinate 30,949 downwards.
CCACGCCAAACAGGGCCTCGGCATTGCGGTTCCAGCTTTGCACCAGGCCCGTGGGCGACAGCTGCAGCATGGCGATGTCCACCGCCGCGTCCACCAGCAAATCCACCTGCTGCTTGGCCGCGCGCACCGCGGTGTGGGCGCGCAGCTCTTCGCTGATGTCGGTATGCGTGCCCAGATAGCCGATGAAGGTCTCGCCGTCGAAAAGCGGCGTGGTGTACCACTGCACCCAGGCTACGCGGCCATTGCGGCGCACCTGCATGCCGCGCCCGTTCAGCGCGATACGGCCCTGGCGCATGCGGCGCAGGGATTCATGCGCGCTGGCCTCCTGCTCCTGCGGCATCCACAGACCCACGGGCGAGCGGCCCAGGGCCTCGGCCTGGCTGAAGCCGGTCATCAGCTCGCTGGCCCGGTTCTGGTAGACCACGTGGAAATCGCTGTCATACAGCACCAGGCCTACCGGCATTTCGCGCAGCATCTGCCACACGCGCTGGCTGTTGGCCGCCACCACCGACTGGGCCTGGGTCTCGCCGCGCGGGTCCAGCAGCACCGCCTCGGACAGCCAGCGCCACACCGTGCCCTGGCCGAAGTGCGGGTCGGTCTGCAAGCGGTGGGGGTGGATGTGCACGCCGGGCAGGCCGTCGGCACCGGCGCCGTCGGCCGTGGTTGGGGGTAGATCTGGCATGGGGGAAGTTGAAAAAAGGTCCACCAATTGTCAGCCGGCCGCCGGCTGCGGCACTCAGGGATACCGATAGTGCGATTGTCAAACTTTCCCGACATACGGGGCGGCGCCCCCCTCCTACCATCGCCTCCAACCAAGCCCACCCACCTTCCACGGAGCACCATGCCAAGCATTCCCCCTCTGAATATTCCCGCCAACTCGGCGATCGCGCAGCGCGAATTCCTGATCGGCGTGGCCACCGCTTCGTTCCAGATCGAAGGTGCCTCCAAGGAAGACGGCCGCCTGCCCTCCATCTGGGACACCTACTGCAACGAACCCGGCCGCGTGCTGCATGGCGACACCGGTGAAGTGGCCTGCGACCACTACCACCGCTGGGAATCCGACGTGGACCTGATCGCCAACCTGGGCGTGGACGCCTACCGCCTGTCCGTCGCCTGGCCCCGCGTGATGGACGAAAAAGGCCGGCCCAACGCCAAAGGCCTGGACTTCTACAAACGCCTGCTGGACCGCCTGCAGGAAAAGGGCCTGCAAAGCTACGTCACCCTGTACCACTGGGACCTGCCCCAGCACCTGCAGGACAAGGGCGGCTGGGCCAACCGCGAGACCGCCTACCGCTTTGCCGACTACGCCGAGCTGATGGCGCGTGAGCTATCCGGCAAGGTCACAGCCTGGGCCACGCTGAATGAACCCTGGTGCTCGGCCTACCTGGGCTATGGCATTGGCCGCCATGCGCCCGGCATCACCGACCTGCGCCAGACCACGCAGGCCCTGCACCACCTGCTGCTGGGCCACGGCCTGGCCCTGCCAGCACTGCAGGCGCACGACCCGCAGTCCATGAAAGGCATAGTCTGCAACATCGGCGCGGCCACCCCCGCCAGCAACAGCCCGCAAGACCGCGACGCCGCCCACCTGAGCCTGACGCAGCAGAACCAATGGGTGCTGGACCCGCTGCTACAGGGCAGCTACCCGCAGGACATCTTCCGCCTGTGGCCCGGCACCGAGCCGCTGGTGCTGGAAGGCGATATGAAGACCATCTCCACCCCGCTGGACTTCCTGGGCATCAACTACTACTTCCGCACCGTAGTGCAGGCCGACGGCCATGGCCGCTACACCGAAGCCCCGCACGACATGTCGGTAGAGCGCACGCAGATGGGCTGGGAGGTCTACCCCCAGGGCCTGCGCGACCTGCTGATCGACTTCCGCTCGCGCTACCCCACACTGCCGCCCATCTACATCACCGAAAACGGCATGGCCAGCGACGACTCCGTGGGTGACAACGGCGTGGCCGACCCGCAGCGCATCCGCTTCCTGGAGCGCCACCTGATGGCGGTGAACGAAGCCATGATGGCCGGCGTGGACGTGCGCGGCTACTTCATCTGGTCGCTGATGGACAACTTCGAATGGGCCTATGGCTACGAGCGCCGCTTCGGCATCACCCATGTGGACTACACCACCCAGGTGCGTACCCCAAAACACAGCGCCCATGCAGTACAAGCCTTTTTGCAGCAACGCAAGCAAGCGTAAACGGCCGGCCTGCAGCCCCAGGGCGCAAGGGCCAGCCATTTCAGCCCCGGGGCGGCAAGCCCCTTTTTATAAAAACGGAGACTACATGAAGACATTTGCACGTACCCTGGTGGCCAGCGCCATCACCACCCTGGCGGTCGTAGCCGGCACCGGCGCACAGGCGCAAAACCGGGCCGAAGTCATCCACTGGTGGACCTCCGGTGGCGAATCCGCCGCCATCCAGGAAATGGCCAGCGCCTTCAATAAATCCGGCGGCATGTGGGTCGACTCGGCCATCGCCCTGGGCGAAAACGCGCGCGCCGCGGCCATAAACCGCATCGTCGGCGGCAACCCACCTACCGCGGCCCAGTTCAACACCTCGCAGCAGTACCTGGACATCATCAAAGAGGGCATGCTCAACGACATCGACGCCGTGGCCGCCAAGGAAAACTGGGACACCATGCTGCCCGCGCCCGTGGTCAGCAGCATCAAGGTCAACGGCCACTACTACGCCGCGCCGGTGAACATCCACATGCCCAGCTGGTTTTGGTACTCCAAGGCGGCTTTCCAAAAAGCTGGCATCACCTCCGAACCGCAAACCCCGGACGAGCTGTTTGCCGCGCTGGACAAGCTCAAAGCCGCTGGCCTGGTGCCCCTGGCCCTGGGCGGCCAGGGCTGGCAAGAGTTCATCACTTTCTACAGCATATTGGCGCATGAAGGCGGTTCCGACATGTACCTGAAGGTGCTGAAGGACCGCGACCCGGCCACCATCAACTCGCCCGCGTTCCGCAAGATCCTGACCGACTTCAAGCGCCTGAAGAGCTATACCGACGCCGGCTCCCCAGGCCGCAACTGGAACGACGCTACCTCCATGGTCATCACCGGCAAGGCCGGCATCCAGATCATGGGCGACTGGGCCAAGGGCGAGTTCGCCAACGCCAAGCAGACGGCGGGCAAGGAGTTCGGCTGCTTTGCCGGCTTTGGCCCCAAGTCGCCCTACATCATCGCGGGTGACGTGTTCGTCTTCCCACGCACCAAGGACCCGGCTGCCATCAAGACCCAGCTGCTGCTGGCCACGTCCATGACCTCGGCCGCCACCCAGGTGGCGTTCAACAACAAGAAGGGCTCCATCCCCATCCGCACCGATGTGGACAGCAGCAAGATGGACCAGTGCGCCCAGGCTGGCCTGGCCATCATGAAGGACAAGAGCCGCCACCTGGCCAACCCCGACATGCTTCTGCCGCCCGACGTGGTGGGCCCGCTGACCGACATCATCTCCAAGTACTGGAACACCAACCAGTCGGTGGATGACGTCGTCAAAGCACTGCAAACCGCAATGAAGAGCTAAACGCCGCGCAGGGGTGCTGGGCAATTGCCCGCATCCCTGTTGCAGCCCCATGTGTGTCCCCTAGGATTTTTAATGGCATCTTCTCCCCCCGCCGCGCGCCGCCGCGGCAAGCGCCAGAACTGGGCGCTGAACCTGGCGCTGCTACCCATGGTCTTGACCGTGCTGTTGTGCTACGTCGGCACGGTGCTGTGGTCCATCGCCATCTCGCTGACCAGCTCCAAGACATTCCCCAGCAGCAACTTCGTGGGCCTGGCGCAGTACGAGCGCCTGTTCAGCACCGAGCGCTGGACGCTGTCGCTACAGAACATGGCGGTGTTTGGTCTGGTGTTTGTGCTGGCCTGCCTGGTACTCGGTTTTTTACTGGCCGTGTTCATCGACCAGAAGGTGCGCGGTGAGGGATTGCTGCGCACCATTTTTTTATACCCCTATGCGATGAGCTTCGTCGCCACCGGCCTGGTCTGGCAGTGGATGTTGAACCCCGGCCTGGGCCTGCAGGAAGCAGTGCGCCAGCTGGGCTTTCCCAACTTTGAGTTCGACTGGATCATCAGCCAGGATAAGGTCATCTACGCCATCGCCATCGCCGCCATCTGGCAGTCGGCCGGCCTGGTGATGGCCCTGCTGCTGGCCGGTTTGCGCGGTGTGGACGAAGAGATATGGAAGGCCGCGCGCATCGACGGTATACCGGTGTGGCGCGTCTACCTGAGCATCGTGCTGCCCATGATCGCGCCCAGCCTGGCCACCGCCGCCGTGCTGCTGTCGCTGGCCGTGATCAAGGTGTTTGACGTGGTGGTGGCCATGACCGGTGGTGGCCCCGGCATCGCCAGCGAGGTGCCAGCCAAGTTCATCATGGACTATCTGTTTAACCGCGCCAATATCGGCCTGGCTTCGGCCGCATCCGTGGTGCTGCTGCTGACCGTGCTGCTCCTGCTGCTGCCCTGGATGTACGCCCGCAAGCGCATGGAACGCACACAAAGCAAGGGACATTGAACATGAGCACCCACAAACCTACCCGACAGCGCCCTCCCAAGCCCTGGCTGACGCCCGCGCGCATCGGCATCTATGCCTTCCTGCTGGTCAGCGCCGTGTTCTTCCTGCTGCCTTTGTACGTGATGGTGGTGACCTCGCTCAAGCCCATGGAAGAGATCCGCCTGGGCCAAATCTTCGCCCTGCCCAGCCGGCCCAGCCTGGACGCCTGGGTGGCGGCCTGGACCAGCGCCTGCACCGGTCTGAAGTGCGAGGGCATACAGGTTGGCTTCTGGAACTCGCTGAAGATTGTCATTCCCAGCGCGGCCCTGTCCATCTTCATGGGCGCGCTGAACGGCTATGCCCTAGCCTACTGGCGCCGGCCCTGGGCCGGCTGGTTCTTTGCCGTGCTGCTGCTGGGTGCCTTCATTCCCTACCAGGTGCATCTGTACCCGCTGGTGCGTGGCTTGTCGATGCTGGGCCTGTTCAGCACGCTGCCGGCCATCGTGCTGGTGCACACCATCTTCGGTATGCCGGTGATGACGCTGCTGTTCCGCAACTACTACGCCTCGCTGCCGGAAGAGCTGGTGAAGGCCGCGCGCATCGACGGTGGTGGCTTCTGGCGCATCTTCTTCCAGCTGATGCTGCCCATGTCCACGCCCATTGTCATCGTGGCGGTGATCATGCAGGTGACCAATATCTGGAACGACTTTCTGCTGGGCCTGGTATTCGCCGGACGCGAGAACCTGCCGATGACGGTGCAGCTGAACAACATCATAAACACCACCACCGGCGAGCGTTTGTACAACGTCAACATGGCGGCCACCATCCTCACATCCTCGGTGCCGCTGTTCATCTATTTCATTTCGGGCCGCTGGTTCGTACGCGGTATTGCCGCTGGCGCAGTTAAAGGCTAACCCCCAGGCTACAGCGCAAGCGCTTTCCGCCAACCCCCTTTCAGGGGGCAACACCTGCAGCCTGGCGGAGCCAGTTCTGCGGTGTTTCTGGAAGGGTGGTTCAGCACCCGCCGTTGGGCATTTACAAGAATTAGAGGAATTTATAAATATGGCAAGCGTCAGCATCCAACAACTCCACATCCGCCTGGGCCATGTGGACATCCTGCAGAACATGGACCTGGAGGTGCATGACGGCGAATTCCTGGTGCTGCTAGGCCCCTCGGGCTGCGGCAAGTCCACGCTGCTGCACAGCATTGCCGGGCTGATCGATGCGCATGACGGTGCGATTGAAATCGGCGGCAAGGACGTGACCTGGGCCGACCCCAAGGACCGGTCCATCGGCATGGTGTTCCAGAGCTATGCGCTCTACCCCACCATGAGCGTGGAGCGCAATATGTCCTTCGGCCCCAGCATCAGCGGCATCGCCAAGGATGAAATCGCCCGCCGCGTCAAGAACGCCGCCGCCATGCTGCACCTGGAGCCGCTGCTGCAACGCAAGCCCTCGCAGTTGTCTGGCGGCCAGCGCCAGCGGGTGGCGATTGGCCGGGCCCTGGTGCGCGAGGCCGGCGTGTACCTGTTCGACGAGCCGCTGAGCAATCTGGACGCCAAGCTGCGCAACGAGCTGCGCCGCGAGCTCAAGCAGCTACACCACGACATCGGCAAAACCATGGTCTACGTCACGCACGACCAGACCGAGGCCATGACCCTGGCCAGCCGCATTGCCGTGATGCGCGAGGGCAAGATCCAGCAGATCGGCACGCCCGCCGAGGTCTATGAACGGCCGGTCAACCGCTTCGTGGCCGGCTTTCTGGGCTCGCCCACCATGAACTTCCTGGAAGGCACGCTGGTCGGCGAAAACGGCCGCCTGCTGTGGCGCTCCAGCGCATTCAGCCTGGATGTCAGCGGCTACCCGTTTGCCACTCCACCCGTGCCCGGGCAAAACGCCGTGCTGGGCATGCGCCCCGAGCACATCCAGCTAACCGCCCCCGAAGCCTCGGCCGGCCAGGCCACCGTGACCCTAGCCGAACCCATGGGCGCCAGCGTGGTGCTATGGCTGGACCTGGGCGGCCAGTCCGTCTCGGTAGTGGCCGAGAGCCACACACCGCACCAGCGCGGCCACCGCCTGGGCCTGCGCTGCGATGCACCGAGGGTATCGCTGTTCGACGCCGACAGCAGCCAGCGGCTGTAGGCGATGATGGAGGCACAACGCCTCCTGCAAACCCTTGCACGCCAATGTCCGTTAATGTCAGCTAATGCCCGCCGCTTTCTGGTCCTGATGCTGCTGCAAGCCTTTGCGGTGGCGCTGTCCAGCCTGTTCGTCAATCTGTACATCTGGAACATCGACCGTTCGCTGCTGACCCAGGCCAGCTACAGCCTGAGCAGCTCGGCCGCCATCCTGCTGAGCTTTCCACTGTGCAGCCTGCACGCGCGGCGCACCTCGCCCATGGCCAGCAGCCGCGTGGGGCTGGTGCTGTTCATGCTGACCTATACCGTCATCCTCTGGCTGCGGGAGGACTGTGCCCGGCATGTGGTGTTGCTGGGCAGCCTGTTCGGCCTGGCGGTGAGCTTCTTCGTCATCGGCCAGCATATGCAGTTTCTGGAAAATGCGCAGGACGCGCAGCGTGACCGCTTTCTGTACGCGGCCAACTTCCTCACCAGCCTGGCGGCCATCGTGGCGCCGCTACTGGCAGGCTGGCTGATACGCCATATTGCCGGGCCGGCGGGCTACTTCACGGTGTTCGGCCTGTCGCTGCTGACCTTTGCCGTGGCCGCCTGGTGGTCCTACCGGGTGCAGGGCGAGCCGCTGGGCCGCCAGTCGAATTTGCTGGGCGCCTGGCGCAACCGCCAGCCGCGCTGGCGCGGCATGCTCTGGGTCAGCGTGGGCTCGGCCATGGTGGAGGGCTCGTACACCAGCTTTCTGGTGACCATCATGGCCTATTCCATCCTACAGGACGAGCTGGCCATGGGCGCCTACAGCGCCCTGGTCGGGCTGGTGGGCCTGCTGTCCAGCATCGCCCTGGCGCACAGCTCGCAGGCCCGGCACCGCATGGGCATTTACGCCAGCGGCGCGGTGCTGGTTTTTGTGGCATCGCTGGGCCTGGCGCTGCTGCCGCAGACCGCCAGCCTGGTAGCCTATGGCGTGGCCAGCGCCATAGGCTTCAACCTCATCACCACCAGCCTGATGGCCTGGAGCTACGCCGCCATCGAGTCCGCGCCCGACTACGCACAGCACAAGCTGGACTACATCGTGGTGCGTGAGATCCCGCTGGGCGCGGGCCGCATGGCGGGCATTGCGCTGTTCCTGGCGCTGCATGCCGCCTTCCCCACCCAGGTGCTGTCGATCGCCTTTGTGCTGTTCTCGGCGGTGTACCTGGCGCTGCTGCCAGCCCTGCAGCGTATCTGGCATCCGCCACCCTTGGCACTACAAAATATATAGCTACCAGCGCAGAAGATAGACCAGTCCTTTGTGCGCCATATCCAGAGCGACAACGGCGAATCCAAGCTGGTGGTGGCCATCATCGCCATGGGCAAGAGCCTGAACCTGCGGGTGCTCGCCGAGGGCATCGAGACCTCCGAGCAGCTCAACTACCTGAAGTCACAGGGCTGCCTGGAGGGCCAGGGCTACTTTTTCAGCCGCCCCTTGCATGCCAAGGCCTTCGCGGCCGGGGACTGGTCATCCTAGTCAGCCAGAAATAGCGCGCCAACCCGACGCCACGAGCCATGGGGCCCTAACCACACATGTAACAAAGGGTAGACTAGAAACTTCACGACCTCGGCCCATCCTCCTGAGAATCAGGCTGGTCATAGCTAGCCACAATGAAAAGCACTCCCTACCGCCGGTCGTCTTCGACACACATCGCAAATGAACCTGCGGGACCCCGCGAAATCTGGTCAGCCCGAACCACTGTGCTGGTCTCTGCCGTTCTATTTGCTGTCGCTGTGTTCTATGCCAGAACACCGTTGGCGCAATTCCCGGTTTTTATCCCAATTTATGTCACTGCATTGGTGATTTTGGACCTTATCACCGCTGTTTTGCTCTTCGGGCAATTTCGGGCGTTGGGATCTGTTCCGTTATTGGTACTGGGGAGTGGCTATCTCTTCACGGCAACCGCGACCAGCGCCTACGCGCTGATTTTCCCGGGGCTGTTTGCCCCCACGGGGCTGCTCGGATCAGGCCCCCAAACTTCCTCTGCCATGTACATGCTGTGGCACACAGGGTTCCCACTGGCCGTAATGGCATATGCGAGGGGCAAAACGAAGCACACAGACATGTTCACGTTCCAACGGTTAAAGGCCAGGAACACACGGTTCGCAGTAGCTGCCGCCGTCTTTATGGTGTTGCTCGTAGTGGCAGCGTTTACCGCGTTCGCCACCTCCGGGCAGGCGCTGTTGCCTGTGTTTCTGGATGGAAATCGCACCACTATCACCGGCAAGGTGTTCTTGGTGAGTGTCTGGATGCTAAGTTTGGGCGCGCTCTGGGTCCTACGGCGCGGCAAACTCCACACCGTGCTGGACGTGTGGCTTCAGGTTGTGATGTGCGTATGGCTTTTCGATCTGGCCTTGGCAGCTGTCTTGAATACGGGCCGATACGACCTCGGGTGGTACATGGGGCGCGTGTACGGCCTCCTGGCCGCAGGTTTCTTGCTGATTGTGCTGCTTAGTGAAAACGCACGCCACTACGCCCGACTCCTCAAAGTATCCGCAGAGCTGCGAACTGCAAACGACACTCTCTGGCAAATCTCCATGAAGGATGGCCTGACCGAGCTCGCCAATCGCCGTTTTTTCGACACGCATCTGGCTGAACACATGGCGGTTGCGCTGCGCCACAAGCGGCCACTTGCGCTCGTGCTGGTGGATGTGGACCATTTCAAGAAGTACAACGATGAGTATGGCCACTTGGCTGGAGACGAGTGTCTCAAGCAGATTGCCATCGCGCTGGACTCCTGCTGCCAACGTCCAACTGATTTGGCCGCACGCTATGGCGGCGAAGAATTTGCTCTGGTGCTACCTGATACAGACCGCATCGGCGCTATACATATTGCAGAAACTATCCATACCGCAATTTCCAGCTTGCGCATTCCCCACCGCAAATCCTCCACCGGGCCCTGCATCAGCATCAGCAGCGGTGTTGCCCTCATGCCACCAGGGGCTCACATGACAGCGGAGATGCTGATTGGCGAAGCAGACAAAGCCTTGTACCAAGCCAAAAACAATGGCCGCAACCAGCTTGCGCTAATTGAGGTCCCCCATACCTTGAATTCATGGAGTACTCCCAGCAATTACCAGCACAGGCACATGCAACAAGAGAACGCCGACATGACGTCTGGAACCTCGATACACCCTGTCCAACAGCCTGCGGCGTAGACTTCTACAATCTTTTGCCTGTTCGAGAGTTTCTTACCTCTGGAGTACCCCCATGAGCCTGCACACCTGGTGGCTGTTTTTGATGATGACCTTTCTGGTGTCGGCCACGCCAGGGCCGAACATGCTGCTGGTGATGAGCTCCAGCGCCCGCTTCGGCTTCCAGGCCGCGCTGGCCACCATGGCCGGCTGCATGGTGGTGATGATTCTGATGATGGGCATCTCGGCCGCCGGCCTGGGGGCGCTGCTGCAAAGCTTCCCGACCGTCTTCAACACCCTGCGCTGGCTGGGCGCCGCTTACCTGGCCTATCTGGGCATCCAATGCTGGCGCGCACCGGTGGCCCAGGAGGCGGATGGCAGCGTTGCCAAAGCCAGCGTCGTGCCCAGCAACGCCAGCCTGTTCCGCCAGGGCGTGCTGGTGGCCGGCAGCAACCCCAAGGCGATTCTGTTTGCCGTGGCCTTTTTGCCGCAATTCCTGGACGCCAGCGCCCCCCAGATACCGCAGTTCACGGTGCTGCTGCTAACCTTTGCGGTGATCGAGGCCGGCTGGTACCTGGTATATGCCGGCAGCGGCAAGACGCTGGCCAACTTTCTGCGCCGCGCCAGCGTGCTAAAGATGTTCAACCGCGCCACCGGCGGTGTGTTCGTAGGCTTTGCCGCCGTGATGGCCACCGTGCGCAACTAAGCTTCCGGTTGCTACCAAAAAAATAGCTGCCAGCGCAGGTACTACCTGCGCTGGCAGCTATTTTTGCTTACAACAACTACCGGGCAAACGCAATCTGCGGGCTGGATGCCGTGCCGCCATGGCCCAGCTTGAACACCGCCACCGACTGCACCAGCGACGCAGCCTGGCTCTTCAGGCTGCTGGCGGCAGCGGCCATTTCTTCCACCAGCGCCGCGTTCTGCTGCGTTGTCTGGTCCATGTGGACCACCGCTTCGCCCATTTGCGACATGCCCTGCGCCTGCTCTGAGCTGGCGGTGCTGATCTCGCCCATGATCTCGGTCACCTTCTGGATGGCCTGCACCACCTCGCTCATGGTGCTGCCCGCCTGGTCCACCAGGGCCGTGCCCTGGCTCACACGCTCCACGCTGTCGCCGATCAGGGCCTTGATCTCTTTGGCGGCAAGCGCGCTACGGCTGGCCAGGCTACGCACCTCGCTGGCCACCACGGCAAAGCCCCGGCCCTGCTCACCCGCACGCGCGGCTTCCACGGCCGCATTCAAGGCCAAGATGTTCGTTTGAAAGGCGATGCCGTCGATCACGCTGATGATGTCGCTGATCTTCTTCGAGCTGTCGTTGATGCCCTTCATGGTGTCCACCACCTGGCTCACCACCGCCCCGCCACGGGTCGCCACATGGGAGGCGTTCAGCGCCAGCGTGTTGGCGTGACGCGAGTTGTCTGCGTTCATGCGCACAGTGGAACTCAGCTCTTCCATGGACGCCGCCGCCTGCTCCAGCGCGCTGGCCTGTTGCTCGGTGCGTCCCGACAGATCATGGTTGCCGGTGGCAATCTCCGCACTGGCGTTCGACACGCTGTCCGCCCCCTGGCGCACCCGCCCCACTACGTCGAACAGGCTGGCCTGCATGGCCTGCAGAGCCGTCAGCAACTGGCCGGTTTCGTCAGTGGAGTCCACCTGGATAACAGAAGTCAAATCACCCGACGCCACGGTTTGCGCCAGCTGCACGGCCGTGCCTATCGGCCCCGTGATCGAGCGCGTCAGCGTATAGGCCAGGGCCACCGCCAGCAAGGTGGCGCCCACCGTCAGCGACAGCATCAGCACATTCGCGCCATGGGCCATCTCGGCCGCCTGGACGCCGAACTCCTCCATACCGTCGGTCTGGCTTTTCAAAAACGCCTCGATGGCCGACAGGTAGACAGTCTGCGGTGGCAACATTTCCTTGACCAGGAAGGTACGGCCCTCGTCGATCTTGCCAGTCTTGATCATCTCCAGCAGGGTTTGCTCGTGTTGCTTGAAATTGGCGCGCGCCTCCAGCATGGCGCCCAGGGCGGCCTTGCCTTTGTCGCTGTGCACAATGCCCGTCAGTTCCTCCACCGCCTTGGCGATCACCACAGCCGAGTCGTCCACCTTGGCAAGCTCTCCCTGTACCACCGGCGGCCCGGAGGCAATCAAGGCCGTGCGCAACGCTCGCGACTGCCGGTTCATCTGGTTCTCGATCAATTGCGCCAGCGCCACCTTGTGGTAGCGGTCGTGCAGGATGATTTCGATGTTCTGGTCCACCGCATTGATGCGACTGATACCGACCGACGCCATGGCGATCAGCAGCCCGATCACGATGGCGAAACCGGCCCCCAGACGTGGGCCGATGTTCATGTTTTTAAGAAAATGCAGCATTACGCCCACCTTTCGTAGAGGATTGAAAACCACTGCGACACACTGCCCAAGCCGACCTGGCAGTGCATCCTGCCATGCCTGGCCCCCGAATCAAAGGTACTGCTGCCGCAAGCGCACCCTGGCAGGTATTAACACCTGGCCGACCTTCAAAGCACAAAACAACAGCAAGCGCACACACTGTCTGCGCAAGATGTTATTAATTTCATAGCAAATGTACGCGAAAGCAGCATCTGAAGTGTCAGGTTTACGAGCATACCCTGCATGTGCAGCGCCTGCCCCGCAGGTCGGCACCAAGATGGCCCATGCCGCACCAATACGGGTTTATCATTACAAGGAAAACGATTGCGCAAACGTTTTCCACACTATTATTCAACCCACAAAAGAGCTCCACCCTGGCCTCGGCGTCTCGCCACAAGGCCGTGGAATTGCTTTTGTACGTGTTTTTCTTAGCCCCTCATACATGGAGACAGCCGCATGAAACTGACCCGCCGCACCGCCCAAACCACCCTCGCCCTCAGCCTGCTGGCTGCACTGACGGGTGCGCCCGCCTTCGCCGCCGAGAAACCCAAGGTCGCGCTGGTGATGAAATCCCTGGCCAACGAGTTCTTCCGCACCATGGAAGACGGCGCCAAGGCCCATAACAAGGCCCATGCGTCCGAGTACACCCTGGTGTCCAACGGCATCAAGAACGAGACCGACACCGCCGCCCAGATCCGCATGGTCGAGCAAATGATTGCCCAGAAGGCTGACGCCATCATCATCGCCCCGGCCGACTCCAAGGCCCTGGTGCCGGTGCTGAAGACCGCCATCGACAAAGGCATCCTGGTGGTCAATATCGACAACCAGCTCGACGCCGATGCGCAAAAAGAGAAAGCCATCCAGATCCCGTTCGCCGGTCCTGACAACCGCGCTGGCGCCAAGCTGGTCGGCGACTTCCTGGCCAAGAGCCTGAAGGCAGGCGACAAGGTCGGCATCATCGAAGGCGTGTCCACCACCTTTAACGCACAGCAGCGCACGCTGGGCTTCCAGGACGCGATGAAGGCCGCTGGCGCCACCGTGGTCGGCGTGCAATCCGGCAACTGGGAAATCGACAAGGGCAACACCGTGGCATCCGGCATGCTGCGTGAACACCCCGACCTGAAGGCCCTGCTGGCTGGCAATGACAACATGGCCCTGGGTGCCGTGGCTGCCGTCAAGGCCGCAGGCAAGACCGGCCAGGTACAAGTGGTGGGCTACGACAACATCACCGCCGTCAAGCCCATGCTGAAGGACGGCCGCATGCTGGCCACCGCCGACCAGTACGGCGCCAAGCAAGCCGTGTTCGGCATCGAGATCGCCCTGAAGGCCATCGCCGAGAAGAAGAAGCAAGCCGACATGCCTGCGGCCATCCAGACCGACGTGGTACTGGTGACCAAAGACACGAAGTAAGCCCCAGAACCGCAACGCGGCAGCCCCAGCCGCGTTGCGTCTCACACACATTGCCATGACCGCCACACCTGTTCTCACCATCCGTTCCGTCAGCAAAACCTATGTCACCCAGGTACTGCACGAAGTCTCGTTGTCGCTGCGCGCGGGCGAAGTACTGGCGCTGACCGGTGAAAACGGCGCGGGCAAAAGCACGCTGTCCAAAATTATTTCCGGCCTGGAAAAACCCAGCGCCGGTGAACTCACACTGGCCGGCCAGCCCTACGCGCCCGCCGCGCGCCGCGAGGCCGAGGCCTTGGGCGTACGCATGGTGATGCAGGAGCTGAGCCTGATCCCCACGCTGACCGTGGCCGAGAACCTGCTGCTTGGCGCCCTGCCCCACCATGGCAGCTGGCGCGCCCACTGGATCGACAAGGCCCAGCTATACGCCAAGGCCTCGCAGCAACTGGCCAAGATGGGCATCAGCGACATCGACCCACGCACGCCAGTGTCCCAACTGGGCATAGGCCAGCAACAGATGGTGGAGATTGCCCGCAACCTGCAGGACAACACCCGCGTGCTGATCCTGGACGAGCCCACGGCCATGCTGACGCCGCGCGAGACGCGCCACCTGTTCGACCAGATCGCCCGCCTCAAGGCCCAGGGCGTGGCCATCATTTACGTATCGCACCGCCTCGAAGAGCTGGTGCAAATTGCCGACACCCTGGCCGTGCTGCGCGACGGCCGCCTGGTCAAGGTCTGCCCCATGCACACCGTGAACGAGGCCGACATCGTCCAGCTCATGGTCGGCCACGCGGTGGACCAGGACATGGAACGCCCGCGCCGCCCACAGGGCAAGCTGCTGCTGCGCGCCACCGGCCTGCGCCGTGGCCGTGCAGTGCAGGACGTCAGCCTGGATGTGCATGCTGGCGAGGTCTTCGGCCTGGCCGGCCTGGTAGGCAGCGGCCGCACCGAGGTGCTGCGCCTGCTGTTCGGCGCCGACCGCGCCGAGCATGCCGAGATCAACGTCACCGGGCAGCCGCCCACCGACAACAAGGGCTGGCGCTCGCCGTTGCAGGCGATTGCCGCCGGCATCGGCCTGGTCACCGAAGACCGCAAATCCCAGGGCCTGCTGCTAAGCCAGCCGATCCGCGTGAACACCACACTCAGCGATGTGGGCGCGGTATCCAAAGCCGGCTGGCTCAACTTTGCGCGCGAAAGCGCGATTGCCCAGGCCATGGTGCAGCGCCTGTCCGTGCGCTGCAACGGCCCCGAACAGCCGGTGGGCACGCTCAGCGGCGGCAACCAGCAAAAAGTGGTGTTCTCGCGCTGGCTGCACCACGAATGCAACATCCTGCTGCTGGACGAACCGACGCGCGGCGTAGACGTGGGTGCACGCGCCGACATCTATGCCGAGCTGGAAAAAATGGCCGAGGCCGGCAAGGGCCTGCTGATGGTCTCCAGCGATTTGCGCGAGCTGATGCAGATGTGCGACCGCATCGGCGTGATGGCCCAGGGCCGCCTGGTCGCCATCTTCGAGCGCGGCCAGTGGACCGAAAAGTCCCTGCTGGAAGCCGCCTTCAGCGACACCCAGGACCGCACCGGTACCCACGGCTAAGCCCCCCCGTTCTCCGCCCAATCTTTTCTTTCGATTTTTGCAATCCACCATGTCTACTTCTCCCTCTCCCCGCAGCAGCAGCCAGCTCGGTACCTACCTGGGCCTGAGCGCCGTGCTGGTCGGCATGGCCATTTTGTTTGGCAGCCTGAGCGAATACTTCTTCAGCATGGAGACCTTTGTCGCCATCGCCAACGAAATCCCGGCCCTGCTGGTGATGGCCGTGGGCATGACCTTTGTGCTGATCATCGCGGGCATTGATTTGTCGGTTGGCTCGGTGCTGGCGCTGTCGGCGGCGGCCACGGCTACCGCCATATTGCAGTGGCACTGGGCGACCCTGCCCGCCGCGCTGCTGGGCCTGCTGGTCGGCCTGGCCTGCGGTGCCGCCACCGGCTGGATCGCCGTGGCATGGCGCCTGCCCTCGTTCATCGTCTCGCTGGGCATGTTGGAAGCCGTGCGCGGCGGCGCCTATGTGGTGACGGACTCGCGCACCCAGTACGTAGGCGACGCCATCGGTGGCCTGGCCGCGCCCTGGGTGGGGGGCGTGTCGGCCTCCTTCTTCATCGCCGTGGCCCTGGTGGTGGTGGCCCAGCTGGTGCTGAGCAAGACCGTATTCGGCCGCTATGTGGTGGGCATTGGTACCAACGAAGAAGCCATGCGCCTGGCCGGCATCAACCCCAGCCCGATCCGCATCGCGGTGTTTGCCGCCACCGGCCTGCTGGCCGGCTTTGCGGGCCTGATGCAGTCGGCCCGGCTGGAGGCGGCCGACCCCAACGCCGGCTCGGGCATGGAGCTGCAGGTGATTGCCGCCGTGGTGATCGGCGGCACCAGCCTGATGGGCGGGCGCGGCTCGGTCATCAACACCTTTTTCGGCGTGCTGATCATCGCTGTGCTCGAAGCCGGCCTGGCCCAGATCGGCGTCAGCGACCCGAGCAAGCGCATCATCACCGGCTGCGTGATCGTGGTGGCGGTGATCATCGACACCCTGCGGCAGCGTCGCGCCGCCACCCGATAATTTCGGCATGGCCTCTATCAAAGACGTTGCGCGCCACGCCAACGTATCCATCTCCACCGTCTCCCATGTGGTGAACCGCACCCGCTTTGTCAGCGACAAGGCGCGGCAGGACGTGGAAGCCGCGATCCGCGCGCTGGGCTATGTACCCAGCGCGGTGGCCCGCAGCCTGAAGAGCAACACCACCAAAACGCTGGGGATGCTGATCCCCAACTGCTCCAACCCCTACTTTGCCGAGATCGTGCGCGCGGTGGAAGACCACTGCTTTGCCAGCGGCTACACGCTGATACTGTGCAACACCGACGACGAGCCGCACCGCCAAAGCGTCTACCTGCAAGTGCTGGCCGAGAAACGGGTGGACGGACTCATCATCATCTCCACCGGTGAAGACAGCGACCTGCTGCAGCTACTGCAAGGCCTGACCACACCCACCGTGCTGCTCGACCGCGAGCTCACCCATGTGCACTGCGACCTGGTGGAAACCGCCCACGTGCAAGGCGGCCAGATGGCCGCCGAACACCTGCTGCAGCTAGGCCACCGGCGCATTGCCTGCATTGGTGGGCCGGCCGACCTGAGCTCCAGCGCGCAGCGCATCCAGGGCTGGCGCAATGCGCTGGCCGCAGCCGGCCTGGCGGAAGAGGCCCGCGACTTGCTGTGGCACAGCGACTTCACCAGCCAGGGCGGCTTTAGCGCCATGCAGGCGATTCTGCAATCGTCCCAGCCACCCAGCGCCGTGTTCGTCTGTAACGACCTCATGGGCATAGGCGCGCTCAGCGCCGCCCACGAGGCCGGGGTGCGCGTACCGCAGGACCTGTCGCTGGTCGGCTTCGACGACATCGAGCTGGCGCGCTTCACCAGCCCACCACTGACCACCATCGTCCAGCCCAAGCAGCGCATCGGCATGCTGGCCGTGGACATGCTGCTGGAACGCATACAGGGTGGGCGGCTGGATGCCAAACAAGTTCTTTTGCAGCCCACGCTGACCGTGCGCGCGTCCACCGCACCCTATTCAAAACAATGAAACGTACCACCCTCCTCCACGCAGAACTTTCCCAAGTCATTGCCAGCATGGGCCATGGCGACATGCTGGTGCTGGGCGACGCCGGCCTGCCCATCCCCCTTGGCCCCGGCGCTCCGCAGCGCATCGACCTTGCCGTCTGCCCCGGCACGCCGGGACTGCAAGAAGTGTTGAAAGCCGTGCTGAGCGAGCTGCAGGTAGAGGCCAGCATCATCGCCACCGAGGCCCTGGTCGGCGACGAACGCCAACTGCCCGCCTGGTGTGCCGACCAGTTGCCCACCAAACCGGCCAACCTCAGCCACGCGGACTTCAAAAAGCTCTGCGGCCAGGCCCGTGCCATGGTGCGCACCGGCGAATGCACACCCTACGCCAACATCATCTTGGTAGCCGGCGTCGCGTTCTAGCTATTGAAACCATAGCTGCTGACGCAGACAGAATCTGCGTCAGCAGCCTGTTCTTATCAAATCGTAACGGCACGGTACGCCGGCGGCGCTTTCCGCTACAGTGGGTCGCACCATGCCGTCCCAGCGCCTTCACCTCCCTCTGACCACAGCCCTGCTGCGCTGGGCCGGGGCGCTGATCTGCGCGGTACTGACAGGCTGCGCATCGCTGCCCAGCACGGTAGACCGGCCGGTGTCCACGGCCCTGGCCCAACCCGAAGACACGCGGCTGGGCGCGCTGGTGGCCGCGCGGGCGCAGCAGGCGGGCACACGCAACGACTCGGGTTTTGCCCTGGTGGGCGATGCCCAGCAGGCCTTCAGCAGCCGCATGGCGCTGATCCAGGCGGCGCAAAAAACGCTGGACCTGCAGTACTACGCCATCTTTGCCGACGACACCACCGAGCGCCTGTTGGCTGCACTGCGCGATGCCGCGCACCGGGGTGTACGCGTCCGCATCCTGCTGGACGACTTCAACACCTCGGGCAAGAACACCCAGGTGCTCAAGCTGGCGTTTGAAAGGAACATCGACCTGCGCCTGTTCAACCCGTTGCCGGGAGGGCGCGGCTCCATGGCGCTGCGGGTGCTGAGCAACCTGAAGGACACGGCGCGCATGCAGCGGCGCATGCACAACAAGATGCTGGTGGCCGACAACGCGGTGGCCATCACCGGCGGGCGCAACCTGGGCGAAACCTATTTCGGCCAGAGCCAGGACAGCAACTTCATCGACATCGACATGCTGGCAGCAGGCCGCATGGCCCGCGAACTCTCGCGCAGCTTCGACCAGTACTGGAACAACCCGCTGGCCTACCCCGTGGAATCGCTGATGACGGTGCAGGAAATTGAGGCCCTGAAGCCCCCGCCAGAGCCCGTATCCGCAGATGCGGCATCCGCCCCGCCCGCATTGCCCGGGACCATGGACCTCGGCAGCTTCCGCTGGACCTGGGCGCCGTCTGCGCTGCTGGTGGACAAGCCTTCCAAGATCGCGGCCGACGCCGACACCACCGATGCCCAGCAGGACACCGCGGTCGATGGGCTGCTGCAGCTGATGGGGCAGGCCCAGCGCACGCTGCTGATCGTGTCGCCCTACTTCGTGCCCGGCGAGCGCATGCTCAAGGCCTTTGCCGACCTGCGCCGGCGCGGCGTGCAAATACGTGTGCTGACCAATTCACTGGCCTCGACCGACGCGCCCGCCGCCCATGTGGGCTATGCGCGCTACCGCAAGGCCCTGCTCGGCCTGGGCATCGCGCTGTATGAAATGCGGGCCGAGCAAAAGGGCACGTTCCGCCGCCTGGGGACCACAGCCCTGGGCAGCGGCAACAGCGGTACACGCGCCAGCCTGCATTCCAAGATGGTGGTGGTGGACGACAGCTGGCTGGTGGTGGGCTCGATGAACCTGGACCTGCGCTCGCAGTTGCAAAACAGCGAGGTGGCCATCATCGTCCGCAGCAGCGCCATCTCCGCCGAAGCCACGCGCCTGGTCGAGCCCACGCTGGCCCATGGTGCTTACCACGTCGAACTGCAGGACCAGCGGCTGCTATGGCGTGCGCCGCCCGGGGCCACGTTCTCTGATGCCCGCAGCGAGCCAGACGCCAGCCTGGGCCTGCAATTCTTCACCACGCTGATGGCGCCGTTTGCCCCCGATGAAATGCTATGAAAAAGAGAGCTTGCAGCGCAGATTCCACCAGCGGCACAGGCCCAAAAGGCCTGAATATCTACCTGCCTCAGATCGCAACCACGCACATTAAAGACCCCGTTCGCCCTGAGCCTGTCGAAGGGCTCTATTAGCAAGCCCTTCGACAGGCTCAGGGCGAACGGTTCTGGTGGTGTGTCTGAGCCAAGTATCGAATCAGGCCAAAAGGCTAAAAAGTCAGCCTGGCTTGCGGCGCCGGTACCACTTGGTCAACTCAACGCTGGCAATGCACACCGCCAACCAGGCCGTGCCAGATGCAAAGCCGGCCAGCACGTCGCTGGCAAAGTGCACCCGCAAAAACACCCGGCTGGTGCCTATGCTGAAAGCCAGCGCCGCGGCCGCCAGCACCAGGGGCAGGTGCCAGCGGCTGGGCAGAAAGCGCGCCAGCACATAGGCCAGCATGCCGTAGACCACCACCGAACCCGAGCTGTGGCCGCTGGGGAAGCTGTAGCCCTGGGCCATCACCAGGCCGTCCTCGTGCAGCGGCCGCACGCGGGCGAAGATCTGTTTCAGCGTGGTGTTCAGCGCGCCGTTGCCGGCCACCGCCAGTACCCAGCCCAGGGCCAGCCAACGCCGTCCGCGCCACACCAGCGCGGCCGCCACCAGCACGCAGATCGCCACCAGGGTTTCGGTATTCGCCAGCACCGTGAGCCAGGCGGCGGCCTGGGCCACAGCGGCGGGCAGGTGCAGGCGCAAACTATCGGCCAGTGCCTGGTCGGCCAGGCCCAGGCCGGCATCGGCACCCAGGGCCTCGGCCAGCTCGGCAAACACCCAGGCGGCCGCCACGATCACCGCAAAGCCCCCGGCCAGGCGCACGGCCAGGTAGAGCGATGGCGGCAGGCTGCTTTCTTCACGCGGCACGTGGTAGCGCCGCAGCAGCCACCAGCTGGTGCCGCACAGCAGCAACAAGAGCAGCAGCAAGCCGGCGTACAGCGGCACGGCGTGGGCACCGGCTTGCTGGGCCCAGGCTAGCAACGGCTCTGCATCATTCGGCATGGAGGTTTCTTTCTCTGTCTACTTGCAGGGAATAGGTCTTGGCACACACGAATGCGGCGCTGGCTGCGGCGTAATCCCATTGCTCCACCGCGCAGCGGGCTTGGAGGGGCGACCAGCGCAGCAAGTTCACCGAATTGGGCACACCCGCCCGCACCCGCGACGACACGGCCGTGCCGGCCTGCACCACCCACATCGCCCGCGCCAGGCCGGCCAGCGGCGCCACATAGGGCAGATGGATGTGGCCACCCAGCACCAGGTCAGCCCCGGCGCTAGCCCAGGCACTCTGCGCAGCGGCATGGCCATGCAGGCGGTCGCCCACATCGCGCGCGCGCACCACTTCCAACGGCTGGTGCACCACCACCACCCGTAGCTGTGCCGGTGTGGCACCGACCAGCCACTGGCCCACACGGTCGATCTGCGCGGCCGACACCGCACCGTCGATATGCCGGTAGGGCCGCGTGGTGTTCACGCCCACCACCAGTAACTCGGGCGATGCAAAAACCGGCTGCAGATCGGCACCAAACGCGGCACTGTGCCGCGCATAGGGCTGCACCAGGCGCTGCCACAGGCTCAGCGGAATATCGTGGTTGCCAGGAATGGCCAGCACCGGTGCGCCCAGCCGGTCCAGCAGCGCCCGCGCCGCACGGAACTGGTCCGCACGCGCGCGCTGGGTGATGTCGCCCGACAGCACCACCAGGTCTGGCGGCTGCGCACGGGCCAGGTCCACCAGCGCCTCCACCACCGGCGCCTGCTCGGTGCCGAAGTGCGTGTCCGAAATGTGCAGCAGCAGTGTCATACAGGACCGGCAGCGCCATCGGGCGCAACCGGCTTCAGCAGGTACAGCGGCTGCGGCGCCACGCGGAATTCCAGCGGCGTGCGCATGCGCGTGACCTCGCCGTCAAACGCCACCTTCATCTTGCGCAGTCTGGGCTTGACCACCATGTGCGAGAAGGCAAAGCTCTCCACCGTGTCGGCCTCGCCCAGCGTGCCCAGGGCACCGCGCAGCATCAGGCCCGCCATGGCCCAGGTGCTGATGGGTTTGAGCATGACGGCGGCAACGCTGCCTGCATCCAGAGCGCGCGGCGGTTGCGCGCCAGCCCCCTCACCACCGCCCTCGCCAAGTTGCAGGCCCACCTGCTCCAGCTGCAGCCGGTTATTGCCAACGAACAACGTGGGCGTGCGCACATCCCGCAGCACGCCGCCCTGGTCTATGCGCAGGCGCAGCTGGCGGTGCACGCGCAGCAGCGTCATACAGGCGGCGCCCAGTGCAATCCAGCGGCTGCGGCCAAAGCGTGACTTGAAGGTTTCGCGGTCTTCCAGCAGCACCGGGTACAGGCCCAGGCTGGCGTTGACCAGGAATACATGGCCGTTCACCGTGCCCACTTGCACCGGCACCGGCTGGGCCTGCATCAGCTGCTGCGCGGCCAGCGCCGGCTCGGTGGGTATGCCATGGGTGCGGGCGAAGTAGTTGAAGGTGCCCAGCGGCACCACGCCCATGGCGCAGCCAGCGGCGTGCGCGGCCTGGGCCACGGCATTGATGGTGCCGTCGCCGCCCACCGCCACCACGGCCGAGTGTGTGGCCAGGGCCTGGGCCGCCGCCTCGCGCGCCACACGGGGTAGGTCGGCAGGGCGGGTGAAGCGCAACTCGCCACGCCGGCCGGCATCCTGCAGGGCCTGCTCGATCACGGCGCGCTTAGCGTCCGCGCCGCTGCGGCCGGATGCGGCATTGATGATGAAGATCAAGGGCGAGGCGGGGTCAAGCTTGGGCACGATCAGATACTAGCAGCGCCGGTCTAGCGCCGCACAAACGCTACTAAAACAATAGCTACCTGCGCTTATATCCATTGCGCCAATGGCATTTTTGACTACAAGACCTGGCAGAGCAAAGGTTATCCACCGCTTTTAAAATCACAGGGTTTTCCCGCACTTGGCTGCGCCCCCACCGCTCTCCCCCTATACGCTATGAATCTCCCCTTGCTGGCCCTGGCCGTTGCCGCTTTTGGCATTGGCACCACCGAATTCGTGATCATGGGCCTGCTGCCCGACGTGGCTGCCGACCTGGCGGTGTCCATCCCCTCCGCCGGCATGCTGGTCTCTGCCTACGCACTGGGCGTGGCCGTGGGTGGCCCCATCCTGGCGGTGGCCACCGCGCGCCTGCCGCGCAAGACCACGCTGGCCTGGTTGATGGCCTTGTTCGTGCTGGGCAATGTGGGCTGCGCGCTGGCCCCCAACTACACCTGGCTGATGGTGGCGCGCGTGGTCACATCCTTTTGCCACGCGGCATTCTTCGGCATTGGTGCGGTGGTGGCGGCCAGCGTGGTAGAGCCGCACAAGCGGGCCCAGGCCATGTCGCTGATGTTCGCCGGCCTGACCCTGGCCAACGTGCTGGGCGTGCCGCTGGGCACGCTGCTGGGTCAGCACACCGGCTGGCGCTCCACCTTTTGGGCCGTGGCCGTGATCGGCGTGCTGGCCACGCTGGCCGTGCTGCGCTGGGTGCCGGTGCTGCGCCAAACCTTGGTGGGCAGCCCCTTGGGTGAGTTCCGCGTACTGCGCATCAAGCAGGTCTGGCTGGCGCTGGGCATGAGCGTGCTGGCATCGACCAGCCTGTTCACCATGTTCACCTACATCACACCCATCCTGCGCGATGTCACCGGCGTGGCGCCACAAAACGTCAGCGGCGTGCTGCTGCTGTGCGGCGTGGGCCTGACCATAGGCAACCTGCTGGGCGGCCGTCTGGCCGACTGGAAGCTGATGCCCTCGCTGATGGCCATCTTCGCCGCGCTGGCCGCGGTGCTGACCACCTTCTCCTACACCAGCGCCTGGCTGTGGCCGGCCATCATCACACTGATGGTGTGGGGCATGGCTTCGTTCGCCGTGGGTGCGCCGCTGCAGGTGCGCGTGGTGTCGCAAGCCGGCGAAGCGTCCAGCCTGGCGTCGACGCTAAACATCGGTGCCTTCAACCTGGGCAACGCCCTGGGGGCCTGGCTAGGTGGCGCGGTGATCGACCTGGGCTGGTCGCTGCAAACCCTGCCCCTGGTGTCGGCCGGCGTGGCCGTGTGCGCCCTGGGGCTGACCGCCTACACCGCCCGGCTGGACCGCCGCCCGGTGGCCCTGCAGCCGGCCATGGCGGGCTGCAACCCAAGTTAGCGCGGGCTACGCCCAAAAGTGGGGCGTTAGGTGGCTACACTCCAGCCCTCCCCTAACGCCTTTACTTGGTTCAGCATGGATTTTTTGACTCTGGCGATTCTGGCCGCCATGGGCGGCTTTGGGCTCAACGCCTATGACCAGCGCCAGCGCATCGCGCTTTTGGGCAGCCACCTCAGCAACTACCAGGTAGAAAAACTGATGGAAGCCCTGACCCAGGGCTATCTGCGCGCGCTGGGCGAAAAAGACGCCGAGCGGCGCGACCAGATCTGGGGCCTGCTGGGCAGCACCGAAGCCCAACTGTGCAGCCAATTCGAGCGCTTCGCCAATGAATTCGCCAAGGTGGATCCCGAGCTGGCCCGCGTCAGCACCCTGCCCGCCGGCCTGCCCTACGCCAGCCGCTGGTGGCCGCAGGCCAGCTTCGACCTGCGCGCCATGTTCAAGCTGCACGCCCAGGGCCTGGCCCGGGCGGTGGCCAACCAAGCCCAGCGCTCGCCGCGCGACAAGGCCTTCACCGTGTCGGCCGAGCTGTTCTTGATGCAGCACAGCTGCCACTGGTTCTGCAAATCGAAAAACGTGGCCTCGGCCCGCCTGCTGGTGCGCCACCAAACCGCCTATGCCCAGGTGCTGGATTCTGTGGGCAGCGAAACCCGGGCTGCCTACGACAAGCTGGTCAACGGTTAAGGCCTATCCGCGCTACATAAAAAGTAGCTACCAGCGCAGTTAAATACTGGGCGGATTCAATCCCAAGTGCAACACAAGGGTCATTGGATAGCAGCGTGCTGGGGATGGTGTTTGAGCAAGAAGTCGCGATAGTCCTCCATGGCCTCGGCCGACGCAGTCTTGATCCACTCGTGGGCGCATTCGGGGCAGAGGTAGCGCTCACCGTCTTCGTAGATGAAGGCGAATTAGCATTGGGGGCTGGCGGGCAAGGTCACGGTGCATGGGATGTCGTGCCCACAGGAGCGCGATGGCCGACACTGTTCCCCCACTGGTGTCCGAGCTTCGGATCAGGCCTCCTGGGCCCGGTACGGGTTCTGCCGGTCTGCGGCGTCCTGCTCGCGGAACTGGCGTGGCGACTGACCGATGGTGCGCTTGAACACCTTGGAAAAACCGAAGGCGTCCTGGTAGCCCACGGCCTGCGCGATCTGTTCCAGCGGCTGCCGGGTGTCGGCCAGCAGCTGCATGGCCTTTTGCATGCGCAGCGTGCGCAGGTGGTTCAGCGGCGTGTCGCCCAGCGCGTTGCGAAAGCGCTCGGCCAGCGCCGAACGCGACAGGCCGGCCTGCTGGCCCAGTTCTTCGAGCGTCCAGCCGTGGCCGAGGTTGCCATGCATGAGTGTGAGTACCTGGCGGATCGGTCGATCGGCGATTGCGTGGTGCAAGCCCGGTCCGTTGGGGCTTTGGCGCTGTGCAATCTCGCGCAAGGCAAAGGCAAACAGCGCGTCGAGCAGGCCGTGGGTGGCCGAGCTGGCGCCCAGCCCCTCTTCGCCCAGCTCGCGGTCCAGCAGGCCGAGGGTCAGGGGCAGGGCTGAGAGTGGAGGGAGTGTGTGGCCGCGCACCACGAACCACGGCGGCAGGCTGCGCAGGAAAGGATGCAGCGGGTCGTGCCAGAACTGGTAGGCCGCGCTGATGACTTGCGCGGAGGACTGGGTGCGCGGATTGTCGTCGGCCCCGGCCCTAGAGGACGGTGCTCCGTTTGCCAGACCAGCGCCTGCGAATGGTGTGATCATCATGGTGGTGCTGTGCGTGGGCGTTGTGCGGTCCAGCGACAGCTGGTGCACGCAGCCGCGGGCCATCAGCACCAGATCGCCCGCCTGCAGCTCCAGCGGCGCATCCAGGTTGGGCGCGTGCACGAAGGCGCGACCACGCGTGACCGCGTGCAGGCCGAAGCTGCGGTCGCAGGGAAAGCGCAGCGACGTTCCGGGCGCGAGCGCGTGCAGGTTGAGCAGGCGGCGGCGCAGTCCGGCGATACGCAGGATGTCAGAGAGTATGTCCATCATTGAAATTTTAGGACGTTTAGACATGAATTGTGGAATTTCATGCATTCATATTTTTACGAGCACCGTACACACTGAGAGCCTTCTCAACCACAAACAGGAATTTTGCATGACCACCACCCTCGTGACCGGCGCCAATGGCCAGAACGGTTCGCCCCTTGTTGACCTGCTCACCGCCCAGGGCCAGACCGTGCGCCGCGCCACCAGCCGCACCCCCACCCAGGCCGGCGAGGTTCACCTCAACCTGGCCACCGGCGAAGGCCTGGCTGCAGCCCTGGCCGGCGCCGACCAGCTGTTCCTGTTGGCGCCTTCCGGCTTTTCCAACCATGACGAGTTGCTGATACCCGCCATCGACGCCGCCAAAACCGCCGGTGTGCGCAAGGTGCTGCTGATGTCTGCCATGGGTGCCAACGCCGACGACAGCATCCCGCTGCGCCGCGCCGAGTTGCACCTGGAGCGTTCGGGTCTGGCCTGGAACGTGATCCGCCCCAACTGGTTCATGCAGAACTTCCACACCTTCTGGCTGCAGGGCATCCAGACCCAAGGTCAGATCCTCCTGCCGGTGGGCGCCGCGAAGGGCAGCTTCATCGACACGCGCGACGTCGCGGCCGTGGCCGCCAAGCTGCTGACCAGCGACGACTTCGTGAACCAGTCGTACGACCTGACCGGCAGCGAGGCGTTCGACCACACCCAGGTGGCGGCAATCCTGTCGAAGGCCGCAGGCCGGACCATTGGCTACACCGACGTTCCCGAAGACGCAATGCGCCAGGGCCTGCTGGGCGCGGGCCTGCCGACGGACTACGCCGAGTTCCTGCTGGCGATCCTGGGTGCCTTCAAGACCGGCTATGCCGAGCGCACCACCGACGCAGTGCAACGCATCACCGGGAAGGCGCCGATCCGTCTGGAACAGTACGCGCAGGACTTTAAGGCCCACTGGGCCTAAACACCGACCGGGGTCGGAAATCCGTTTGCCCGCCAGCAAGCGCGGTCAGAACTCCGTTCGCCACCTCGGCTTGACGTGACCTGAAAAATATAGCGAAACAGGGCTCTCTTGGGACCTGCGCTAGAGCCGCTGAAGCGCTTCGGCACGCCCGAGGAGCTGGCCAGCGCCGTGGTCTACCTGGCGTCGCCCCTGGCGGCCCTCATCGTCGGCACCGAGCTGATCGTGGACGGCGGCATGAGCCAGCTGTGAGCAGGACGTTTGCTACACTTTCAATAGCATCCAGCGCAGATTTCATCTACGCCAGAGCCCCAAAAGATTCAAGACTTTTCAGGGGCTTGCACTACCAGCGACTCGCCCGTCACATAGAACTGCCCGCCGGCCACATAGTGCAGGCTGCGCAGTTCTTCCGGCGCGCCGTCGAAATGCCAGTGACCGTCGCTGAACACCCGCGGGTCGGCCCAGGCGGCCACCACCTCGGCGATGAACAGGTCGTACTGGTTTTGGTTGTGCGGCTCGGGCAGCACCCGGCATTCCAGCCAGGCCACACAGCCCTGCACCAGGGGTGCCTCGATCAAGCTGGCAGCATAGGTGCTGACACCCAGGCGTGCCACCTTGTCGGGCACATCCAACGCACTCTCGGAACCCGCGGCCAGCGTCTGCGCGGCGATGCCGCGGCAAGGTACATTGAGCGCCAACACGCCGCTGGCCTCAACCAACTGGCGCGTCAGCGTAGCCTTGTCGATCACCACCGTGACCTTGGGTGGGCTGAAGTCCAGCGGCATGGACCAAGCCGCCGCCATGACATTGCTGCGCCCGGCAGAGGCCGAAGACACCAGCACCGTAGGGCCGTGGTTGAGCAGGCGATAAGCTTTTTCAAGCGGAACAGGAAGACAGTGTTCAGGTAAGGACATGGCTGCACTGTAATGTCTTGCGGGTACCCACTTGGTGCCACTTGGCCAGCCAACCCGTAAGCCATTCCATCAAGATGGACACCGCATCGATCAGCGGGACCGTGAACGCCAATTCGCAGCCCAAAAATAAGACCCCCCTGAGCACACTAGGCACTCAGGGGGTATCTTGGCGGAAACGGAGACTTCTGGTCCATGGCAAGGCCCGGTTTACCGGGCCTTTTTCATTCTGCAAGCCCTGGGAATCAACATGTCAACACCGAAGGTTTGCCCATCGACCAAAGACAGCTTAGGGCCCACAAGAGACATTGCCGTTTCCCGAAAGCCGACTTTTGCAGCGCCACTGCGCCCCACCTTTGGGTGCTCAGACGGTCAAAAACCGATAGAGCGCAATTCGTCTTGAATCGTCATCAGGAAGCGTTGTTTGTCGACAAGAGCATCTTTAAAAGCTAGGCTGATTCGGTCGAACAGTTCTGATAGTCTCCGCTCGTCGCCGACGACCATTTGAAGACTTGTAAGCAAACGCTTCTTCACTTCGGGCGGGTATGTCAAGAATTCGGGCACCATCAGTCTACAAACAGCCGTCCGGACATCGTCTGAGTTATTTACGTCCAGTCCGGAGATTTGGAACTCATCGACCATGTTGACGTAGTCGAGGTCGAATACTTTGAGCAGGCTAACCAGGTAGGAAATCTCAGTCTTTTGATGCATTTATTTGAGTTTTGACGTAGCAGTTCGAACGTCAGCTCCTGGCCGATAACAGCAATCGTATCACCGAGTGATATCGGCCCAAGGCTGCTATTTCAGGCTGGAATGTCCCGGGTTGCGCTGCCGATAAATGGCACGCTTGATGACAGAGCCGGACACCTCGAAAAGTTTAGCTAGTGTCAGTTGTGTGTACTCACCGGTTGCGTAGAGCTTCACAACTTCGGCTTCTGCGTCTGGTGTGAGTGCACGGGTGCGGCCTGGTAGGTTGCCGCGCTCACGTGCGGCCTGTTGGCCCGCTATGGAGCGTTCGCGGATGATGCCGCGCTCCAGTTCAGCGACGGCACCCAGTATTTGGATCACGAATGATCCCATGGCGGTGGTGGTGTCCAGCGGCTCAGTGAGGCTTTTGACGAGGGCACCAGCTACCTTTATCTGCGCCAGGATGGAGAGCAGATCGGGCAAGGACCGGGCTACGCGGTCCAGTTTGTAGATCACAAAAATATCACCAGGGCGCAGGGCTGCAAGGCAGCGCCTTAGCTGTGGGCGTGCGCCCACAGAGCTAGCTTTTTCTTCGTAAATCTCTGTCACACCTGCCCTATGCAAGGCATCTAACTGCAAATCCGTCTCTTGCTCACGCGTAGAAACACGCGCATAACCAATCATCATTTTGTAGCCCTTAAAGTTACAAAAATTAACAACTCATCCATCGAGCAAAAAAACAAACTGTCAGCGAAATACAGCTATTTAGGACGCGGTTAGGCATTCATCATGCTTTTTGATGACTAGAACGCGCCAAACACTCGGCCTGCTGCACCGTGCATTTGCGTCTTAGCTGAACCCTGATCCCCCGCCAGCACTGCGCCTTGCTTGTTGCTTCCACCGAGCCGCGCACCGGGCTGCGGTGCGGTCAGATCACCTTACCCGTGGCCTGCATACCTGGTAAGAGCGAAGGGGCCGGAGAATCGCACACCAGGGTGCGTTTCTTGGTGCCAAAGGTGATGACGGCGGTGCAGTCACTCAAGCCTTGGAAGCTGTAGCCCACTTTGACCAAGTCGGCATCCGTCACCATGCCGATGACGGCCATTCCCTGGGACACCGCCAGGCTGTAGACGCTACGGCCCTTGGCGGTAATGTGGCCGGTGATGTGCAAGCCCTTGGGGCCGTAGGGCTCGGGGTACGGGTCAGTATCTCCCTCGGCCAATGGTTTGACTATGGCGGGCGCATTCGGTGCCGATGCCGGGCCTCGTGGAGCCGATGCAGGCAAAGCCCTACGCATGCCCTTGGCTTGGCCGTTAGGGTCTTCTGCATTGATCCAGGCGGGCGCGCCGTAGTTGGATGCCAATCCAGGCATGCGCTGCAGCTTGGGTTTAGGCTTGGCAGGCCAGAAGGCCCACACCACACAGCAGGCCGTCAAAACAATGAACGCCCACTTGAACCGATTAAATTTAACGATGAAGGGCGACACGTCAGAAGCTGCGGATTCCGCAACGGCGTTGCCCTGGGTGTGACTTTTGTACAGCCGGAACATTTCCGGCCTGTACTTGCGTTCGTCGGTGGCTATACAGGCACCACGGTAGCCGCCGTGCACCTTGCGAATGTAGTGGTCCTTTTTGCCCAAAATGTCAGCCTTACGGACCTTGACCAACATAGCCATGAGGCGGGCGATCGGCTGGTTAATGTCGCGGAAACTTTGCGTCATCAAGAGCACGTCCGCATTGAAGTGGCGGTGCAGCTTGAACCACTCCACGACCTGGGGGTCGGTTTCGTCGGACGGCATCGCCACATGGCATTCGTCGATGACGAACAAGGGGCCGAGACCCGACACCGGATGCTTCCAGGTGCTGTAGTAGTCCCACACACCCGCGAAGATGGTGGAGCTTTTTTTAGCCGCCTGTGCCTGGTCGAACTCCTGGTGGCTGATGTCTTCCGATGCGAGCACATAGGCGTTCCCGATGCCGTTTTCGTCCACACGGTCAGCATCCCAGGTGCCCAGGATGGGCATGGGCCGGGTGCGGCGTTCTATCAAGTCCGCATAGGCCGGATCAATGGCCGCGAAGGACTCCAAATCCAATGGCAAATTAGTAATAACCTTGCGCCCCTTTTTGAGGGAGTCCAGGACGTGGAAAACTGTGGCCTCATAGCTCTTGCCAGAGCCGGGAATACCTTCTAAACCGTTGATCATGATCCAAGCCTTACGAAGGGTATTAACTGCAGCGCAAGCCTTATCAGGATGGCCGCTACGATGATTGCGGAGGCCTCCCCTACCCTGAGGACGCCCAGGACCTGCAGCACCTCAGGGGGCAGGCTGGACCATGCAGAGGTATAGGAATCCAGGCCGGACAGATCGAGGGAGTTGATAGCCGTTATGCAAACGTCGAGCACGCTCTCAAACAACCAGGACGCGCCATCCTTGAGCATGTCCCAACCCGCATCAAAAACAGCCTTTGCCAAGGATGCAATCCAGGCCGCAAAGGCCGTGAACTTGGCAAGAATGGCGGTAAAAAATGCACCCATGTCAGCCTCCAAACACCAGGGAACGAGCCAGCAAAAGCGCGCTTAGGACGATCACCAAACCAGCAAAGCGCCATACCGATTCCGGCGGAGATATGTCGTGCTGGCCGAAGTTCATGATGCCCACATCCAAGTCGATAGTGATCGTGGGCGGACCACTGGCCGATAGGCCCGTGGGCATCAAGCGAGAGGCCAGAGAGCCCAGCGCTGAGCCGGTTAGCTGAGACTTTTTGTCTGACCAAACGCCCGACAAACCATTGGGATATTTAGGCTCGTAAAGCTTCGAGGGTGCAGCGAAATCGCCATTTGTGAATGCATTAGGGCAACGCTGAACAAGCCTCTTCAAAATAGGCCCATGCATCTACCAGGGTCCGATTTCGGCCACTTGGGCGTTCAGT
>NZ_JBWKVR010000016.1:0-117988 GCF_059421805.1 Rhodoferax sp. GW821-FHT02C08 | reverse complement strand
CCATGCTCGATAGCATGGGCTGGGATAGCGCTCAGCAACTGAGCAGCTTGATGCAACAAGCTGCAACCGATGCCGATATCCGCCAGGGGTTTAGCCTTACAGGCTATGACCTCATGACGGCCGCAGCCACCTCCGGCTCGGACTCTAACGACGCATTTGGTGGGGACGCAAACGCCAATACATTCGACGCGGGAGCGGGGGATGACATTCTGGATGGCCAAGGCGGCAATGACAATTTGTCCGGGGGAATGGGCAACGACTTGCTCTTTGGCGGCGATGGCAATGATGATCTGTACGGCCAGGACGGAGATGACAAGTTGGACGGCGGTGCCGGTGACGACAACATCCGAGGCGGAAACGGCAACGACACGCTGATCGGCGGCGCAGGCAACGATGCGCTGTCCGGTGGTGCTGGTAACGACACCTTTGACGGTGGTGCAGGCAACGACATTGCCTATGGCGATGGTGGCAACGACACCTATTTGTTTGGCAAGGGAGATGGCCAAGACATGGTGGTCGAATTTGATACGACTGCCGGAAACACCGACCAAATCATCTTCAAGGCGGGCGTAAGCGTATCGGATATCCGGGTAGGCCGAGATGGCGATACGTTGATCTTGACGATCAACAGCACCGGCGATCAATTGCGCGTGCAAAGCTACTTCAACGCAGATGCCACCAACGGTTCGCAAGTGGAGGAGATTCGCTTTACTGATTCGCCCAGCACAGTCTGGACCGTAGCCGATATCAAAGCCCAAGTCTTGGCCGGCACGGCGGGCAATGATTACCTAGTAGGTTATGCCAGCGCGGACACCATCAATGGCTTAGATGGTAATGACGACATCTTTGGCCGGGACGGCGATGACGTGATCGATGGCGGAGCGGGTGATGACAACATCCGCGGCGAAAACGGCAACGACATCCTGATCGGTGGCGCGGGCAACGATACCCTCTCCGGCGGAGCCGGTAATAACATCTTCGACGGAGGTGCTGGTAACGACACCATATACGGGGATATTGGCAATGACACCTATCTGTTCGGCAAAGGGGATGGCCAGGACACGTTGATCGACTTTGACACGGCTACCGGAAACTTTGACCAGATCATCTTCAAGGCGGGGGTGGCGGTATCGGATGTGCAGGTGAACCGAGATGGCGATGCGCTGGTCTTGACAATCAATGGCACTGGCGACCAGATGCGTGTGCAGGCTTACTTCAGTGGAGATGGAACCAATGGCTCGCAAGTGGAGGAAATTCGTTTCACGGACGCTCCTAGCACAGTCTGGACGTTGGCCGATGTCAAGGCCTTAGCTCTGGCCGCCACGGCAGGTAACGATTACCTGGTAGGTTATTCCAGTGCGGACGTAATCAATGGCCTGGATGGCAACGACGATATCTTTGGCCGAGACGGTGACGACCAAATCAATGGCGGTGCGGGTGACGACAACATTCGCGGCGAAAGCGGCAACGACACGCTAATCGGCGGCGCAGGCAATGATGCGCTGTCCGGTGGTGCTGGTAACGACACCTTTGACGGTGGTGCAGGCAACGACATTGCCTATGGCGACGGTGGCAATGACACCTATTTGTTTGGCAAGGGTGACGGCCAAGACATGGTGATCGACTACGACGCTACGGTAGGCAATACCGACCAAATCATCTTCAAGTCGGGTGTAACAGCATCGGATGTGCGGGTGGGTCGAGATGGTGATACGTTGATCTTGACGATCAACAGTACCGGCGACCAATTGCGTGTGCAAAGCTACTTCAACGGAGATGCGACCAACGGTTCGCAAGTCGAAGAAATTCGTTTCACCGATGCACCCAGCACGGTGTGGTCCATATCCGATGTCAAAGCGATGGCGCTGACGGGCTCGGCAGGTAATGACTATTTGGCCGGTTACGCCAGCGCGGATGTAATCAACGGCTTAGACGGCAACGACGACATCTTTGGCCGAGACGGCGACGACGTGATCGACGGTGGTGCAGGTGATGACAACATCCGGGGCGAAAATGGCAACGACACGTTAAACGGTGGTGCTGGAAATGACACCCTGACTGGCGGGACCGGGAACGATACATACCTTTTTGGTAAGGGCGATGGTCAAGATACCGTAGTCGACTACGACACAACCGATGGTAATGTCGATCAAATCATATTTAAGGCTGGCGTAGCCGTATCGGATGTACAGGCTAGCCGTAGTGGCGACACACTGGTGCTAAAGATCAACGGCACAAGCGACCAGATCCAAGTATCCGGCTACTTCAGCGGAGATGGCTCTCAAATAGAAGAGATCCGGTTTGTGGATGCCCCCAATACGGTCTGGACTGTTGCAGACGTGAAGTCCTTGGTACTGTCTGGTACCGCTGGAAATGACTACTTGGTGGGTACAGCTAGTGCTGACGTAATCAATGGCTTCGACGGCAATGACGACATCTTTGGCCGAGACGGTGACGACGTGATCGACGGCGGTGCCGGTGACGACAACATCCGAGGTGAAAACGGTAACGATACGCTGATCGGTGGCGCAGGCAACGATTCCTTATCCGGTGGTGCCGGCAACAACACTTTTGACGGTGGTACAGGCAATGACACCATCTATGGCGATGTTGGTAACGACACCTATCTGTTCGGCAAGGGAGATGGTCAGGACACGATATTCGACTATGACACGACCGCAGGTCATATCGACCAGATCATCTTCAAGGCTGGCGTGGCAGCATCCGATGTGCAAGCAGTTCGTAGCGGTGACACGCTGGTGCTGAAAATCAACGGCACCAGCGACCAAATCCAAGTGTCGGGTTACTTCAGCGGCGACGCCGCCAACGGCTCGCAGATCGAGGAGATCCGTTTCACCGATGCGCCCAATACGGTATGGACTGTGGACGATGTCAAAACCAAGGTGCTAACCGGTGGAAGCGGCAATGACTATCTGTTGGGCTACGCCAGCGCGGATGTGATCAACGGTGGTGATGGCAACGACGACATCTTTGGCCGGGACGGCGATGACGTGATCGACGGCGGCCTGGGCGACGACAACATCCGTGGCGAAAACGGTAACGATACGCTGATCGGTGGCGCAGGTAACGATTCCCTGTCCGGTGGCGCCGGCAACGACACTTTCGACGGCGGCGCGGGTAACGATACGATGTACGGTGACAGCGGCAACGATACCTTCCTGTTTGGCAAGGGCGATGGCCAAGATACCGTGTTTGACTACGACACGACCGCTGGCAACACCGACCAGATCATCTTCAAGGCTGGCGTAGCCGCATCCGATGTGCAAGCAGTCCGTAGCGGTGACACGCTGGTGCTGAAGATCAACGGCACCAGCGACCAAATCCAAGTGTCGGGTTACTTCAGCGGCGACGCCGCCAACGGCTCGCAGATCGAGGAGATTCGTTTCACCGATGCGCCCAATACGGTATGGACTGTGGACGATGTCAAAGCCAAGGTGCTAACCGGCGGAAGCGGCAATGACTATCTGGTGGGTTACGCCAGCGCGGATGTGATCAACGGTGGCGATGGCAATGACGACATCTTCGGCCGGGACGGCGATGACGTGATCGACGGCGGTGCTGGCAATGACAATATCCGGGGCGAGAACGGTAACGACACGCTGATCGGCGGTGCAGGCGACGATTCGCTATCCGGTGGCGCCGGCAACAACACTTTTGACGGTGGTGCAGGTAACGACACCATCTACGGAGATGTTGGTAACGACACCTATCTGTTTGGCAAGGGCGACGGACAGGATACGATATTCGACTATGACAGCACCGCTGGTCACGTCGACCAAATCATCTTCAAGGCCGGCGTAGCGGCATCCGACGTGCAAGCCGTTCGAAGCGGCGACACACTGGTGCTGAAGATCAACGGTACCAGTGACCAGATCCAGGTATCCGGCTATTTCAGCGGAGACGGTACCAACGGCTCGCAGATTGAAGAGATCCGCTTTGCCGATTCCCCTAATACGGTGTGGTCGGTGGCGGACGTGAAATCCCAAGTGTTAACTGGCACCGCAGCCAACGACTATCTGACAGGGTTTTCCGGCGCAGATGTGATCAACGGATTGGACGGCAACGACGACATCTTTGGCCGGGATGGCGATGACGTGATCGACGGCGGTCTAGGTGACGACAACATCCGAGGAGAAAACGGCAACGACACCATGATGGGCGGTGCGGGAAATGATGCCCTGTCCGGCGGTGCTGGCGACGACACCTTCAATGGCGGTGCAGGCAACGACATAATGTATGGCGACGGCGGCAACGACACCTATGTGTTGGGTCGTGGTGATGGCATAGACACTATCGTCGATACCGACTCCACCGAAGGCAATACCGATGTGGTGGTGTTAAGCGCAGGCATTGCTGTGGACCAGCTGTGGTTCTCCCAGTCCGGTAACAACCTGGACGTGAGCATCCTGGGCACCACCGACAAGTTCAGCATCCAGAATTGGTACAGCGGCAGCCAATACCACGTAGAGCAGATCAAGACCAGCGATGGCAAGGTGTTGCTCGACAGCCAGGTGCAAAACCTGGTTCAGGCCATGGCCAGCTTCGGTGTCCCGCCCTCCAGCCAAACCGCCTACACCACTGCAGAGAACAACGCTCTGCAACCGGTGATCGCGGCGAACTGGCACTAAAGCAAAAGCGCTTATTCAGCCTTGTCCGCTTCGGGCCACCTACGGGTGGCCTGAAGCGGATTTGCGCTGTGCGTTCTCCCGCCCTCCCAAGCTCCAATGTCCGATCCCCTGATTTCCCCTGCCTCGGCGGCGTCCATGTCCGCCGCAGCCTCTGCGCCTGTGGCTCCCGACACGGCGCTGCTCTCGCTGCTAATGATGGCCAGCTACCACGGCGTGGCCGCCGATGCGGACCAGCTCAAGCATGCGTTCGGTCAGGAACCCTTCACCACGCAAACCCTGTTGCTCGCCGCCAAGTCCCTGGGCCTGGCCGCCAAGTTGGTGCGCCAGCCAGCCGAACGCCTGGACCGGGCCGCACTCCCAGCGATTGCCATCGACCGCGATGGCCAGTACTTTATCGCCGCCAAACTCGATACCAGCGACAAAGCCAACCCCAAGCTGCTGCTGCAGCGTCCCGGCAAGCCACCTGAAGTCCTGGCCTTGGCCGACTTCCTGGCCCTGTGGTCGGGCGACATGGTGTTTCTCACCTCCAAGGCCAGTTACGCCGGAGAAGTCGCCAAGTTCGACTTCACCTGGTTCATCCCCGCCGTCGTCAAATACCGCCGTCTGCTGGGCGAGGTCTTGCTGATCTCCCTGGTACTGCAGCTCATCGGCCTGGCCACCCCCATGTTCTTCCAGGTGGTGATGGACAAAGTCCTGGTCAACCACGCCATGAAGACCTTGAACGTCATCGCCATCGGCCTGGTCTGCGCCACCATCTTCGAAGCCCTGCTCACCGGTATCCGCACCTACGTGTTCTCCCACACCAGCAGCAAGATGGACGTGGAGCTGGGTGCCCGGCTGTTCAAACACCTGCTGAACCTGCCCATCAGCTACTTCCAGGCGCGCCGGGTCGGCGACTCGGTAGCCCGTATCCGTGAGCTGGAGAACATCCGCTCGTTCCTGACCGGCAACGCCATCACCCTGGTGCTGGACCTGCTGTTCTCCTTCATCTTCCTGGCCGTCATGCTCTGGTACAGCGTCTGGCTCACCCTGGTAGTCGTTGCCTCCATCCCGCTGTATGTCGGCCTGTCCATGGTCTTCACCCCGGTCCTGCGGGCGCGCTTGAACGACAAGTTCAACAAGAGTGCAGAAAACCAGTCCTTCCTGGTCGAAACCCTCAGTGGCATCGACACCGTCAAGGCCATGGCTGTCGAACCCCGCTGGCAACAGAAGTGGGAAAAACAACTTGCCTCTTACGTCGCTGCAGGCCTGTCCACCACCAACATCGCTACCGTTGCCAGTGGTGGTGTCACCCTGGTCAGCAAACTGGTTACCGCGGCCATCATGTGGCTAGGTGCCAGCCTGGTCATCGACAACCAGCTCACGGTGGGCCAGCTGATCGCCTTCAACATGTTGTCCGGCCAGGTGGCATCCCCCATCCTGCGCCTGGCCCAGCTGTGGAACGACTTTCAGCAGGTTGGCATCTCCATGGGCCGCCTGGGCGACATCCTCAATGCCCGCACCGAGGTCGTAGGGCAAAAGACCCGCATCCCGCGTATTGCTGGGGCCATCGAGTTCGACCAGGTATCGTTCCGTTACCGCCCCGATGCTCCCGACGTACTGCGCAGCGTACAGCTCAAAATCCATCCCGGTGAGGTCATCGGCATTGTCGGCCGCTCCGGCTCCGGCAAGAGCACCTTGACCAAGCTGGCGCAGCGCCTATATATCCCGGACCGCGGCCGGGTACTGGTGGATGGCCAGGACATCGCCATCATCGATACCACCTCGCTGCGCCAGCAAATCGGCGTAGTGCTCCAAGAAAACACCTTGTTCACCCGCTCGGTGCGCGACAACATCGCCCTGGTCAACCCGGCCCTGCCGATCGAGGCCATCATCGAGGTCGCCAAACTGGCCGGTGCCCACGAATTCATCTGTGAACTGCCCGAGGGTTACGACACCCTGGTCGGTGAACACGGCACCGGGCTCTCGGGCGGCCAACGGCAGCGTATCGCCATCGCCCGGGCCTTGCTGAGCAACCCGCGCATCCTGATCTTCGACGAAGCCACCAGCGCACTGGACTACGAGTCCGAGAAGATCATCCAAGACAATATGCGCCGCATCTGCGCTGGTCGCACCGTGCTCATCATCGCCCACCGCCTGTCGGCCGTGCGCGAGGCGAACCGCATCATCGTGATGGAGCGCGGCCAGATCGCCGAGATGGGCAGCCATGCCCAGCTGCTGCAGAACCCGCAAGGCATCTACAGCCACCTGTACCGCTTGCAGCAGGGGAACCAGAGCCCAGAATCCCATCCTGCCCCAGCGCCAGTATCCACACCAGCAACAGCGATGCAGGGTGCGGTGGCTAACGCTGTTACCAGCCAGACCACCCACACCCCTCCCGAGGTGACGGTATGAGCCTAGGCCACCGCATAGGAGCCTACCAAGAGCTCATCCAACGCTACGTCCTGACCTTCCGGCACTTCTGGAAGATCCGGGAGTCCTTGGGCGGCGGTTTGCTCAACGAGCAGGAGGCGGAATTCCTGCCCGCAGCCCTGTCCCTGCAAGAGAAGCCGGTGTCGTCTACGGCACGCCTGACAGGACGCATCCTGATGGCCATCGTGGTGGTGGCCTTGCTGTGGTCCATCCTGGGCCACATCGACATCGTCGTGAATGCCACGGGCAAGGTCATTCCTTCTGGATATACCAAGACCATTGCTTCCGTGGACGTGGCCTCCGTACGCGCTGTGCACGTCAAGGAAGGCCAGTTGGTGAAGGCCGGTGACGTCCTGGTGGAGCTGGATACCTCTGCTACCGATGCCGAGCACGACAAGGCTTCGGGCGATGCGGTGGCGTCTACCCTGCAAGTGGCACGGTCACAAGCCATGGTCCAGGCCGTGGACGCCCATCTGCGCCAAGCTCCACAGCTGCCCCAGCTGCCACAGCTACCGTCACTAGCCAACCTCCCCGCCGACCAGGTGCAAGCCGCCCAGCGCCAACTCGACGGCCAGTACCAGGACTTCCTGGCCAAGCTCAACCGGCTGGACGGTGATATCAGCCACTTTGCTCAAGGCCTGCCCTTGGCGACCCAGCGTGCGAATGACTACAAGGCCCTGGCCCAGAACCACGATGTTTCCGAGCACGCCTGGCTGGAGAAAGAGCAAGCCCGCATCGACCTGGAAGGTCAGCTGCAAGATGCCCAGCACCAGCGTGCCGCCTTGATCGCCCAGACCCGCAAGGAAGCCCACGACGCACTCACCGAAGGCAGCCGCACGGCGGCCTCCAGCAAGCAGGATGCCCGCCGCGCCGGCGAACACAGCAAACTGCTGCGACTGACCGCCCCTGTAGACGGCACGGTACAACAGCTGAATGTGCACACCGTCGGTGGTGTGGTACCCGCGGCCCAGCCCTTGATGCTGATCGTGCCGCGTGCCACCCAGGTCGAGGTCGAAGCCTTTATGGAAAACAAGGATGTAGGCTTCGTACAGGAAGGCCAAACCGCCGAGGTCAAGATCGATGCCTTCGACTACACCAAGTACGGCACCATCCCGGGCCGGGTGACCCACGTCTCACGCGACGCCATCCAGGATGAGAAAAAAGGCCTGATCTATTCCGTCAAGGTCGCATTGGACCA
The DNA here is from genome assembly GCF_059421805.1 of Rhodoferax sp. GW821-FHT02C08. Lineage (NCBI taxonomy): Bacteria > Pseudomonadati > Pseudomonadota > Betaproteobacteria > Burkholderiales > Comamonadaceae > Rhodoferax > Rhodoferax sp. GW821-FHT02C08. The sequence goes on along the minus strand of NZ_JBWKVR010000016.1, from coordinate 109,729 downwards.
GTCGTCCATGGACGTGGATGGCAAGGCCCTGGCCTTGGGTGCTGGTATGTCGGTGAACGTGGAGATCAAGACTGGCACGCGCCGGGTGATCGAGTACATCCTGTCGCCCCTGGTGCAGCACCAGCGTGAGGCCTTGCATGAGCGTTAAGTACGGTATTCCAATGGGGCATAGAACCGGTAATCCACATGAATTCCTTGGCACAAGGGGAAAAACAGGCCAAACAGACACATGGACCACTGCTCCCATGGTGCTGGGCGTGCTCCTTTGTTTGCTGGCCGCACCGCTGCAGGCTGGAGAGCTATGGGACCGGTTGGGTAAACGCTGGGACGACCCGCTGCTCACGCGCCCACCCGTGCTGGATGCGGGCGCGGTCTTGCCCGGAGACAGCCGTCCCATACCCTGTGCAGAGCTGGACATTGCCAACAGCGCGGCAACCAACACCAGCAGCACCAAAACCATCGCAACCACCACCACACTGAGTCTGGCCCAGGCGGTGGATACCGCCCTGTGCCACAACCCGCAGGTACAGAGTGCCTGGGCGGCGATCAAACAGCAGTCGGCGGCACTCGGGGAGGCCCGGGCCGCCTACTTGCCGACCGCCAGCATGAGTGTCAGCCGCACCCGAGACAAGACCTGGATTCCCCATTCGGATCTGCCGGGCGCCAAACTCCTGGGTGATTCGGTGTATGCCAGCCTTAGCTGGCGCTTGTTCGACTTTGGAACCCGCCAAGCCAATACCCTGGCAGCGCGGGCACTGCTGGATGCGGCGCTAGCCAGCCATGACGCCGTACTGCAGAAGACACTGGCGGGTGTCATCCAGGCTTACTTCGATGTGCAGACCGCCCAGGCCACTTGGATAGCCCGGCAAACCAATGAAGCCCTGGCCCGCCAGACACTGGAAGCCGCCCAGCGCCGCGAGAGCAAGGGGGCCGGGGCCCAGTCCGATACTTTGCAGGCCAGTACGGCACTGGCCAAGGCCTCTCTGGACAGAAGCCGGGCCCAGGGCGCCTATGCCAAGGCCCAGTCGGTGCTGGTGTATGTGCTGGGGGTGGAGGCCATGCCAGCCAATACCCGCCTGGAGTTGGCGGAGGAACTGGAGTCAAAGCTGGAGTCAGGACCTGGCATGCACAACAGTCTGCGCCAGGACCTGGACAGTTGGCTGGAACAAGCCCAGGCCCAGCACCCGTCGATTGTGGCGGCCCGTGCCCAGTTGGCGGCGGCAGATGCACGCGTTCTGGCAACCCGGGCCGAAGGGCGGCCCACCCTGGACGTGAGCAGCAACTTCTACCAGAACGGCCGGCCCAACCAAGGTCTGCCCAGTACCAGGACCCGCGAAAGCATGCTGGGAGTGACCTTGACCATTCCCTTGTTCGAAGGGTTTGCACGGACCTACAAGGTGCGCGGTGCCCTGGCGCAGGCGGAGCAGAAGCAGGCCGATCTGTTGGATACGGAGCACCAGGTCCTGATGGAACTGGTCAAAGCTCATGCGGATGCGATGTCGGCACTGGACGAGCTGGAGGCTTCGCGCCAATTGCTGGAGGCGGCGCAGGCAGCATTGGCTTCAGTGCAGCGCAAGTTTGACAAGGGGGCTGCGGATATTCTGGAGATTCTGAGCACGCAGGCGGCGTTGTCGGATGCGCAGCAGGAGCGGATACGGTGTCTGGCGGATTGGCGCGGGGCGCGGCTGCGTTTGGTGGCCAGTGCGGGGGGATTGGGGCGGCTGGGGGTGGCGGAGTGAGGCTATAGCAGCGAAGCTGCAGACAACAAAAATGAAATGTTTGGGCGTTCGAAATATTACGCAGTTGTGGAGTAAATCAGCATGAAGTCTTTTTTGAGTTGGGCAGTATGTGTAGTTGCGGTACTTGTCTCAGGCTGTGCGTCCGTGGAAACGGCCAAGGCTGATCTGGGCTCTGGGCTTGCCCGGACGTATCCCAACACGTATGACGCTGTATGGGATGCTGCGCTCAAAGCACTACCGGCACTCAACATCGTGGTCAGCAGTGCAGACAAAGCAACGAACACCATTGCCGGATCCAAAGGTGTGTCCGCATTCAGCTGGGGAGAGAAAGTGGCGCTGCGCATCACCGCCGAGGGGGAGAATCAAACCAAGGTTGAGGTGGTGTCTAAACGCGCTATGCTTTTGAACGTTACGGCCACCGACTGGACACAAGACATCTTGCAGCAGATCGCACGCAAGTTACAGCGAGCAACCGGCAACACATCGCTTCCCCTACACGGCAATTCCATTGCAGGATTTGCCGAATACCAGCAGAAGCCCTCGCCCAAAGCTTTCGCGATTGCCGACGGGGGACATTGGGGGAGTGTTTCAGGTCGCAAGTCTCGGACCAATGAGGCGGTAGCGGCGGAAGCGGTTGAGGAATGTCGCAAGCGCGGATTTACGAATTGCCACGTGTATGCAGTCAACGATGAAATTGTGGAGTAGCTATAGATTGGCGGGGAACGTACTTCCTCATAGTTGAAGTTTTCGTCCGCATCCTTCATTTTATTTGGTGTCGCCATATGGTTGTATCATGCAACCGATTGGTCGGCAGCCATTGAAAATGGAGTACCTTAATATGGCAACATTCAAGCAGCAATACGACTTGCCTGCATGGCGTGGCCGCATGGCAGGGCGCGTTGGATTGGTCACCGGGGGCGGCAGCGGTATTGGACGTGCGACAGCGATCCGGATGGCGCACGAGGGAGCGGTGGCGGTCGTGATCGCCAATCGACGCGAACAGGAGGGACAGGCCGTGGTTGCCGAATGCCAAGCTCTAGGCGTGCAATCGCTGTTTGTGCAAACGGATGTCACACGCGAGGACGAGGTGGCGCGGCTTGTTCAAACGACGGTGGATCAGTTCGGATCGCTGGATGTGGCGTTTAACAACGCTGGTTTTCAGGAGCGACGTGCTCCGATAGAGGCGCAAGACAGTAGCGTCTACGACAACGTATTCGATGCCAATGTACGTTCGGTATTCTTATGCTTGAAATACCAAGTACCAGTCATGGCGGCACAAGGAACCGGCAGCATCGTCATCAACGCCTCTGTCAGTGGTCTGCGCAATCCCAATCCGGGTCTATCGCTGTACTCCGCCTCCAAGGCTGCCGTGATTTCCTTGATGCGATCGGCTGCCATGGAGTGTGCTCCGCGCGGCATCCGCATCAACGCGGTGGCACCTGGGCGCGTAGTGACCGACATGATGTTAGCGTCAGGTATCGCGGACATGTCGGTTGTGGCTGCTTCTCTACCTCTGCGTCGCATGGGTCAGCCAGAGGAAGTCGCCGAAGCGGTAGTCTGGCTGGCTTCGGATGAGGCTTCGTATGTCGTGGGCCATGTCTTGGCTGCGGATGGTGGTTTTACCGCGTCTTGAACAGAACTGCGAATGGTTTAGAGGGAGGGCTTCATACAAATACTTGAACTGCCTCTTGGTAGTCCAAGTTTTTATATGCCCCCTTTACGTATCCAAAACCAATGTAAACATCCTTTTCTGAGGTATTGGAACGTAAACCTCAGCTGAGCTTCCCTTAGGCTGGGGCTTCGATTAACAATGGGAGCTCGGATGAAAATGAGAGTGAGGTTGAAACTGGATTTGGATATTAAGCCGGATCTTCTTGAACGTATCGGCAGAACCCTTGTTGGTTTAGCCACCTTGATGATCTGCTGTGGAACGATGTGGATACGCTAGGCTGGGCCACCCAGATGGACGCCCTGTGGCCCGGGGACAGAATGTCTCCAGCAAGCACCAGGACATCGCTCTCAACCTCTGGCATGGAAAACGTGGCGTGATCCAGATGCAGGTCTGACAATATGTGGAGGCGCATGGTGGCTGGACTCTGCAGTGAGAATGGACGCGTACACGGTAATTGCTGATTCGGCAGTGGATACCACTGGAGCTGGAAATGTTCTATGACCCGCGATGAATTGATTGCAGTCGTGCCGGTGCACGACCAAGAAGGACGCCCCTTCTATGTGGACTTGAACGAGATCCCGCAGCCCTGGCGGGACCAGTTTTCTGACACTTTGTACGGCGCCCAGTGCCCGGTCGTACAGGGCGTCGAGAGGGCGGCCTATGCGTCGGATTGGCAGAGCTGGGTAAGTGGCAATTGGCACGGTGGGCACAACGTGCCAACAGGCTTGGAGGGCCAGCAAACATAAACCCCATCATCTGGCATGGTCGACACACCGGTTGGCCGACACCCTATGTTCGCAGCGCTGGCCCGAGAATAGACGGAGGCTACATGCCTGCAGTCTTCATGAACCCGGCCGCTCGGTATCCGTCAGTTTGTAGCCGATCAACGGACTCCCAAAAATACATGTTGTTGCGTTGAGATTTCAACCTGCTTATTCTTGCCACTTGGCTCCACCATCCATTTGGATTTCCATGCCCAGCCTCCCTCGTTCTGCCGCCGGCACCACAACTGGCGCTACGGCGCGCCCTTCCAACTTCTGGAGGATTGCCCGTGGACGCAGTGGCCGCCCCAGCATCACAGCGTCGCGCCGTATATTTGCCGACCTCGTCGGTCAGGTGCTGAACGCGCCAGCCTCTGACCTGTTCGAAGCGCTTGAGGAGGGTGTTCCAACCTATGTGGTTGACCTGATTGCCGCAGCAACCCAGCTGCCCGCATCGTTTGTCATGGACATGATCGGCATCTCACCCAGGACGTTCCGGCGCAGGGAACAGGCGAACGAGCCACTGCCCGATGTGGCGGGCCATAGGGTGATGGGTTTTTTGCGCTTAGCAGCAACCGTCCAGGGTGTGCTCGACGAAAGCGGCGATCCGGAAGCTCTACCGAGCTTCGACCTGGGAGGGTGGCTCGGGAATTGGATGCAGCAAACCCAGCCGCAACTGGGCGGCAGAACGCCGGCCCAGATGCTGCGCAATCCCGAAGGACTGCGCGTCCTTGAGCAGGGCATCCAACGTAAGCAGGCGGGCGTGTTCGTGTGACGCTACCTTCCTTCTCAAGAATCTGCGCAAGATAAACACCCTCGACGTGCTTCACGATTCTGGCGGTCGGTTAGCCGTCACTCAAGGGTTCATGGTCCGACGGATCTCTGGGGCAATGTAGAAACAGGGTTCTGGCAGCAGACTGAACCGTATCCGCACCTGACATCCAGCTGGCTGCCAATGATTGTGAATATTGCTTCCACACCGCAGCGGCGATGTCGACCGTGACGTCTTGTCCGAGCGCATGCAAGGCCTGCTGAACATTGCGCGCGTCTGATGTCTGGTCCTCATCCAGTTGTAGCGCCCCATGGGAGGCGCTGCTACGCTGGATCCAGCGAGCTAAATCTGACGCAAACTTCTTCGCGTCTTCGTCCATCAGTCTGTCGAAATCAGGGCTTCCCAATTCACGACCGACTGGCACCATGGAGTCCCATGCCACATCTTCGTCCGAGGGCGTGTAGTGCGCGCCAGATGTGGACGTTGCCGAAATCCGGTCCCCTGGGCCGATCCAGAACTCGTGGGACCCGCAATGCTCGGTAAACACAGCGACGCGATAAATGGCCCCCTCAGCGGGTGTTGTACCCACGTAAAACGCCCGCCGGAACGTCAGATCGGTGCCATCCTTGAATTGGACGTGAACACCGTCATCTGAGAAATCTGCCGCCAGCAGGTTGTATTCAAGAATGTCTTCGACGGAGCGGCCCAGTCGCTTGGAAAGTGCCATCTGCCAGTTCTCCAGCATACCGATCCACGGCATGGCTGCTTTGCTTCTGAGGTGGTCCAGTTCCTCCTGGGCTGCAGCCCGGATATCGTCCGGGGACGGTGATGGCGACTCGTCCTCATCAAAGATGCGCTCCAGGCGTGCTCCGCGCACGTCCATGGTGGCGACGGCGTAGTCAAGCCAAGACAGGAAATTGGTCGGCGGTGTCGGCGGGGTTGGTGTATCCATATCAGACCTCCATTTTTGATTGAAGACCTCCCGGTTCTGACTGTCACCGTTTTCAAGACAGTTGGCTACTTTTCAAAGTAAATTGTGATTTCTCCAATTCACATTGAAATGTCATAACAATCAACGACTTAGATAGTTCAAAGCAAAACAGCCATGATTCAATCCATGGTGAATATTGTTTGAGGGCAACACACACGCTACCCGGGTGCCCGACTTCCAAGCTCTGCCGCTGTGGCCGCATCCGAGCGTGCTTTCTCTGCCTGCACCATGCTGCTGTACCCCTTCCCATCAAAGAAGAACTCCTCCTTACTGGAGAAAGTGCTCTTGGCAATCTTCTTCTCGATAGGCTGGTAGCGGATGCTCCAGGCCTTGGCACTGTTCTCCAGCTCGGCCGCGTACTCCTTGGCCCGTTCCGCGGCTGCCGGCGTCCCAGCATCCTCAATCTGCCGCTGCAGCACCATGGCCGTGCCGGCGGTGGCACTGCTGCCGTAGCCATAGCCACCGCCCCAGGTGCCGGCACCAGCACCTTGCTGGTTCATGAGTCCGGTACCGAAGTAGGCGCCTTGGTCCAAGGGGATGGTGGACACCACCTGCCAGCCTTCGGCATTGATTTCCGTCACGGCTTCCGCCATGCGCTGGAACATCGCTGCATTGTTGAGGGCGGTGTCGCCCCACACGGATTCAACGTTCCTGCCGCCCTGGTTATTCCAGATGCCCCACTTCAAGATTTTGATCTTGGTTTCAAACCCTTGCGCCATCGCTGCTCCTAGCTCTCAATCCGTCCGTTGACTTCCACCGTAGCGGTGCGTGTTTCCGCATCCTCGGGCCAGCGGTACGTCCAGGCCAGCATGATCCAGGTCCAAACCAGAAAGGCCGCAAGACCGGCCAGGCCCAAAGCCATCTGCCCCTTCTCCAGCAGCCCTATGTACAGGCTGAAAAACGCCCACACCGCGGATCCGATGGCAAATGCCAGTAGACGTCCCAGTCTCGGTTTACCCGACAGGCAGTGGTAGCAAGCCAGAAGGAAGAAGACACAGCCCACCAGCCAGTTGAGCAGGGGCACTAGCAATACCAGGTAGCCACCCCAGAACTGACGTGAGCCTATGACCGCGTTTGGATTGCCCATGGATAGCCTTGCAGACGAGATGAGAAATAGAAAATCGGGGAGGAAGCTTGCTACCTAAGCAAACGGTGCCGAGTCCAGCGTCCAACCCATATCGCCTTCGTGCTTCAGCATCAACCAGGTTTCTTCCCGCTGGACGTCCAAGTGCCGGCGGATAACCACCGCTCCCGGCCAGGCACTTTTAGGAGTCAGTTGACGAACGAGCTGAGCAGTTTCCTCGCCGGCATATTTGATAGCGGCCTCGGCTACATCCGTAGCCCGCTCGGAGGTAAAGCCGAGGTCTTTGAGTTTCTTGGCTGCTTGCTCGCATCCATTAGCAAGTCCTACGCGCAATGTGCGTCCACGAAGTTGTGATTTCATAGTCGTGTACTGAGAATGAATTGGTTTTAACCGATTTTCGCATATTCGATTTTCGCATTGATTCTGCTGGTTTCAGAGACCCGCAGAATGCCCGATTCGTTTCACTCAGAGCAGTACAAGATCTTCATCGCATTGCTGCGGGAGACCAGAAAAGAGCTCGGTGTAAGCCAGGAGGAATTGGCTCTTGCGCTGGGGATGCCGCAGACCACCGTTAGCAAATCAGAAACTGGAATCCGGCGTGTGGATATCGTCGAGCTCCACGCTTGGCTACGTGCATTGAATGTGGATTTGACGGAGTTCATGGCCACGCTTCTGAAGCGCTGGGATGCCCATACAACGCGGCCGTATCTCCATGGGAAGGTCGTGCGTAAGTCCTAGAGTCGCGCTGAAACCATACATGATGGTGCGATTTTTCAAGACTCAAGCGGCGTTGACGCGCATACATCGGATGGAACATCTCCACCATATTTGGGCGACCCAGGCTATGACCTTCCGCGACGGACAAGGTGGTGCCCGATAATAAAGTCCTGCGCCGCCTGAAAAGGCTTCGAACATTCAAGTTCTGCGCTGACTCTACGAGAGCCTATCCGTACCAAACAATGACAAGGGAGTGAAATCGCATGAGCATTCAATTGCTAACGCAACTTGCGCAGGCTGGAGACTTTGCCCAATTTAAGACGGTCTTTCCAACGGTTCCACCATGCACCGATGCCGAAGCTCGTACTCTTATCAATGCGGTAGTGGCGGCCAATCCTCCAGAAAAGACCGCCATTATCGGGGCAGTACTTGCGCTAAATCAGAATGTGCCTGCGCCAAATAGCTACCCAGCAGACGTCCAGTACGTGTATCGAGGATGTGTGCTTCCCCCGAACGTCGTTAAAGCTGAGGGTTTTACTGCATCGATGAGTTCAACCGCCATCTTGGAGCACAAGCGCACCACAGGTGCAAGCTGTTACGTGAGCTGCAGCAAACTGCTGGACATCGCTGTTGAATTTGCGCAGAGTCAGAAATTAAAGAGGAACGTTCCGCAGGGCTTTGTTTACAAAATTGAGCCTCGAGGCGGAATTGACTGTGTGAAATGGTTCTTCCCACTTCGTGAGTTTCACGAGGCTGAGGCTGAGGTGGTCTTTCATAGGCACATTCCAAGCAGTGCTGTAGTAGCGTATGCCATTGATACGGCTCCTACCAATTTCATGCCGTTGTAGAGCTTAAAATCTTGAATGCATTTCAAGAATTTTGTATTCACCATGAGGATGCGGGAGAGTATCTGGTTGGCACTGGCGAATGGCTCCGAAAAGCTTTAGGTCAGTGGTGGCTTACACAGAGATGAGACGATGCAAGCCAAGCCAGCGAGCCAGCTCCGGCAGCGCGCGGGGCCCTTTCTTCAAGAACATCCCTGTCTCTCTACTGACCGACAAGGAGCGCAAAGACTGGGTTGTCAGGATGGGGGAGCATGCGCGCAGCGAGCTTACCGACGCCCTTAACCATATTGAGGCCCTAACGACAAGGGTGGAACCCTGTGCTGGTCAAGTTTTTTCGGACACAACGATAGGTAGTTTGATTGCCGATTGCTGCTCGAAGGCATTGGGTGGCAAGTTACCCAGTTTGGAATGCAGCCGTACGCTGTTGTAGAAGCCCACGATGTAGTCAGCGATGTCTGTCATTGCCTCGGTGTGGTTGGCGTAGTCGCGCTGCTAGACCCGCTCCGTCTTGAGGCTGAGGAAGAAACGTTCCATCACCGCGTTGTCCCAGCAGTTGCCCTTGCGGCTCATGCTGCCGACGAGGCCGTGACGCGCCAGTAGTGCCTGATGCAGCGCACTGGCGTACTGGCTGCCCCGGTCGGAATGAACAATCAACCCAGGTGCAGGTTGGCGCTGCGCGATGGCCAACTGCAGTGCCGAGCACACCAACTCCGCATGCATGGTCGGCGCCATCGCCCAGCCCACGACTTTGCGCGCATACAGGTCCAGCACCACCGCCAGATACAGCCAGCCGCTGCGCGTGCGGATGTAGGTGATGTCGCTCACCCAGGCCTGGTTGGGGCCGCTCGGGTTGAAGCGCCGCGCCAGCACGTTGCCTGAGACTGGCAGCGCATGACCGCTGTCGGTGGTGTGGACGAACTTGCGCCGCCACACGGCCCGCAGTCTGTGCTCACGCATCAAACGCCGCACTCGGTAACGCCCGATATGCAGCCCCTGGGCACGCAGCACCGCACCCAGGCGACGGCTGCCATAGACCTTGCCGCTGGCGGCGAACTCGGCCTTCAGCTGCGTGCTGACCAGGCAGGCCTTGGGCGCGAGCTTGGCGCGCTGACGGGCACCGTAGTAGCCTGAACGGCTGACGCCCAGCACATGGCATAGCCGCTCAACGGTGATGGCCTTCTTGTGCAACTGGTCGACGAGCTGGTAGCTCATCGAAGCTCGCGGGCAAAGAAGGCCGACGCTTTTTTTAGGATATCTACGTCGCCGCGCAGCTGCTTGTTCTCGGCCTCCAACTGGCGGATGCGTTGCTGCTCGGCGGTGAGCGGTTTGCCGATGCCGGGGCGGCCTGCAGCCTCTTCATCGGCTTGCGTCAGCCAGCGCCTTACGGCTGTCTCTCCCAGCTTCAGGTCGCGGCAGACCTCAATCACGCTCAAGCCTTGTTCGCGAATCATCTGCACGACTTGCAGCTTGAACTCCGCATTGAATGTCCGTCTTTGTTTCTTGGTCATATTCCTCGTCCAGGTGGATTCCACCTATCGAGGTGTCCGGGGGAATTAGACCAGCACACCCTTCCAGACACTGGCCTGTTACAGCCGACCTTGGATTGACCAGTTCAGCGCGCTTGTGCCAATGCCGAACTGATAGATCTTATCTATCGGGAAAGGCACACCCAGCTTCGTTCTACGTGTGCTCGGGGTTGTCATTAAATTACTGGCGGTTTGGTCATTCTGCAGTTGACGTCAACACAGCTGCCGTTCTCGCTAGTTGCATGGCCCTCAGGCAATGGCTTCCCCGAAGACTTTAGATCGTCAATCAGAAGGGATGCAACAGCTTCCTCCGGGATCGCCAGTCCATGCAACTGCATGATGGCACCCAGGCTTGGATCCCAAGAAGCCGTCACGGTGATGTCCGAGATATCCCGCTCTTTCTGTGGGCATGACCCGAAGGCTTGACGGTAGTCGTCTGACTGAAACCGCCACGGTGTAGCTGTGCACAACCGCATGACGTAGTTGGCGATATGAATGCCAGCCCAGTCGAAATCACCGTGATAAAGCAGCTTTGCACCGGCGTTGGCGAGTTGCGTCAGCAACACCCTCTGGGCGGCTGCAGGCATTCCATCCGTGCAGACAAGTGGCGCGCAGGCGCAGCCCAAGTTGTCTGCCGCGATGGACACGATGTTGGGGTTTTCGCAGACATAGACGGCCTGGTCAGCCACAGACCACGCGATTTGCGTTCGCAGCAACTGGCGCAGCGACAGGTATCCTGGCTCCCCCAGCGCCGCAGGTGGAAAGGATCCGCGATCGACCGGTAAGTTCAGAAACAGGACAGGGCGGGCTAGTTCATTGACCAGGATACCCGCCTGTGCCCACGTCTCCCGCGCACGCTCTGCGGGACGGTTGATGTTCTCCGCGTCCGTGGCGGCGTCTGGTGGGTCATGCTCCCGCGCGGCATCGTTGACGCTGTGCCGCAAGACAGCCAATACCAAGGTGGCCGTCGGCTGACCGCCGTCGAGAGCATGCGCGTTGCCGAGCACGTCGGCCGCCAGCTGAGCGCGTGTCAAACCCGCCGCCGGCAGATGCTGCAAAACCGCATCGACCTGCTTCAGCAGTTTGATCGCTGTGTCGGGATCTTGTCGGGCCATGCGCTTGATCAGGCTGGGCGCGGAGGTTGTCTGCAGCCAGGCGCTGAGTGCCAAATGCGACGTCGAGGTGTTGAGGGCCACGGCCCAGCGTGCGCGCAGTTCTTCTTTGGCTGCGGTCCGATGGATCAGAGGTCCGTCGATGCGCTCCAGTGCCTCGCGCAGCGACCCTGAAATCTGCGCATTGCGCAAAGCGGCATCGAACTGAGCGATATCGATGCGAACGGATGGGGTAAAGCGAGACGGGAGACCGACGATCAACGCCAGGGCTTCATGCTCGGTGGGGCTGAGGCCCGTGAGCTGAAGAACCCTTTTGTCAGGATTGTCACCATGGCGCTCGAAGTGCCGCCTCAAGCGACGGCGCAAGGCACTGAGCTCGGATCCACCGAGCCGGCGTTTCAACTTTGGATCGATGTCAGAGGTCATCGTCATGGCTGCAAGGGCGTGGGAAAGCGCCGGTCCGGGTCTTCTTCGCGTCGTTTCGCTCGACCGTCCCAGAGCCAGCGGGACACGAACACCGCATCCATCCCTTCGCGCCGCTGCAGTTGACAGATGGAAACGCCGGGCAGCTCCGCGTAGCATGCCCATTCTCGCTCGCTGGTAATGACGAAATCGAGATCGAACTCGTGGATCAGCCCCATGCAGTGAGCACGCGCTGCGTCATCGATGCCCGCGAAGGCTTCGTCGAGCAACATCAAGCGGGGCGCATACGGACTGCCACCCCGTCCGTAGAAGCTGGAAATCGCCGCGAAAAGAGGGACCGTCAGACCAAGTGCCCGTTCGCCACTGGAGGCAGGTCCGGACAGTTTGCGCCACGGATCACCCTGTTGGTGCTGACGCTCCACACGGAAGCGATGCCAACGACGGTAGTCCAGTGCGCGGGTCAATTGGTCCATAAGGCTCCCGCCGGGGCCAGCAGTATCGGCATCCGACCGTGCGCGCTCCATGGCGATCTGTTCCTGGAGCATGACGCCCACGACTCGCCGGTCTTCCGTCGACCACATATCGGAACTGCTGTTGAGCAAACGCTCGCGCGCAATGTTCAATCCAGCCGGCGCCCCTTCTTCGGCGGTCAGCGGTTGCCATTGAAGCCGATAGCGCACACCCGTGGAAGTCGGGCGCTTGTGAAGTTCCTCATTGATAGCGTTTACCTGCTTATCCGCAGTTCGCATGAGGCGCTGGATTTCAGCAGCGATCTCGGCTTGCAAGTGGTTCTCCAGGACTTCTCGCTCCTTGGCGGAAAGCAACTCGGTGCGCTGGGCGATGTCATCGGCCAGTCGGGCGGCCAGGGAGTCGGGGCGCTCAGGCCGGTTCTGATACATGACGTGTACCGAGAAGCCCCAGTCGTTGGGCTCGGAGGTGGCCTGGTGGCCCAATGCGCTCAGCGCACGCTGCAACTCGGTCAGGTCTTCAGCCACTTGACGCTGGATGCGTCCCCAGGCGGTGTCATCGTCCGGTACCTGGGCAAGTGCTTGCTCTGCCCGTCTTGCCAGATTCAGCGCGGGGTCGATGGTCCAGGGAGCAGCTTGATCTGGGATCGGAAAATCCGGTAGCGCGGAAGCCAGCAGACTGCTGTCAGCGAAGTGCTGGAGCCGCTGAATGGCTTGGGCGCGAACGACGGCGCGATCGTCCAACAGCCTTTCTGCGCCCTCCGCCTGTGTGCCGGCGACGGCGCGTGTTTCGCTGGCTTTCGTGAGCTTGGTCTGACTGATGTCTTCAGCGCTGTCAGCGCCTCTCACTTCGTTCGCCGCGGCAGTGAGCTGCAGGCGGAGGGATTCGACTTTCGCGCCGACGGAGCTTTGGAGGACGTCGTAGCGCGTCTTGGCCTTCTCTGCCCGCTCGTCGGCACTGGCCAACTCTTCTTCCCGTTCCATCACAGCGCCGCGCGCTTCTTCCTCCCGTTCTTGCTGTTGGAGATGATCAGGTCCGGCGCTGCACCATTCACGCGCGGCCTGCGTTACTTGCTGATGGGCATCGGCGAACCGGTCCAGTGCATCCGACACGGGCGACAAGTCGTCGAGTGCGCTCGGCAATTGAAGGTCAGCGGCGTCGCGTTCCACGGCGTCGCGTGCTGCCTGTAGTTCTGACTCTGCGGTTCTGCATTGGCTATCGGCGACATCAAGGCGCTTGCCGGCCTGCAGGACGTCGCGTGCTGCGCTGGCAGCCGCCTGGATTGCCTTGTGAAGCGGACTATCCGAAGGCGCTTCGCTCCATTCACGTTCCGCGCTGCGGCGGGCTGCCGCCAAGTCTTCGATCTCTTGCACCAGCCGTGCATCTTCCTCGTCGATTGCCAGGAGCCGCGTGGCGATCTCTTCAAGGCGGCGCTGCCGCGCGCGCGCCCGGGCGGTGTGGCCGATGTAGACGGCCTCGGGTTTTCTCCAAGCTCCCGCCAATGCGCCGAGGCGGTATCGACCGTCGGTTCCAATCCACGATTCGGCCTCGCCGGAATCGTTCGAGCCGCATGCGACCGTCACGAGGATATCAGCCACGAGATCCGATGTAACACTGCTGTCGTCGGGCACGACCGCCTGAAGCACTTTGGCCAGGCTGTCGGTAGTCACAAAAGACCGTTGCACCCATACGTTGTCCAGCAGCGGCGTGCCGTCAGCGTGCGTCAAGACTCCATCGGGCGAGAGCCATGCATCGAGCAGGCCCGAGGCTTCGAGCGCCGCTTCCAGCCCGGCGCGTTCTTCCGTCTCCACATGGGGCAGAAAGTCGACCAGTTGCCAGAGTGGTGCGCCAGCTCGCTCATCCCGGACACCCGGCATGCGCGTGGCCGGCGGCGGCGGTGCCGCATCGTGGCCGGCCGCCAGCCGATCTCTCTCCTCGGCGAGCTCCGCGCGTTCCTGCTTCAGATCGCCCCCTCGGTTTTCCAATGTGAGCTGCTTACCCGCGTGCCGCAGGGCGGCCTGCCGATAGGCCTCCGTCAAAACCGCATAGATCGGGTTGGGACCTTCGGGCAAGGCAACCCATGTGGCGAGCTGTTCCAGTGGCTCCACGACGTCGAAGCGAAGCTGCACGAGGCGGGCGCAATGGGCGGACCATGCGTTTGCCAATTCGTTGCCTGCACTCTCTGCTTCCTGATCGGCAATGGCACGAGATTCAGCCAGTTCTTCCAGTTCTGCCTGCAGATCGCGTTGCGTGGATTGCGCTGTCTGTAGCGCCGTTTGCTTGTTCGCTGCGGCGACGTGACGTTGTTCGAGATGGCGGATGCTCTCGCGCCGTTTGCTCGCAGCGTCCCGCAGCAGAGCTGCCGCAACTGCGATCTGCGCGATCGGAAACTGTGCCAGATCCTCCAGCGCCAGCGCAGCGAGCGGGTTGTCCACGAGCGCAGCGTCCGTGCCGGCCAGCGCAGCTTCCGAAGCGCACCGTGCCCGGGCGGCCAGTAGTTCCTGCTTTGCCGCCTCAAAGCGCTGGTTCGAGCGACGACTGCGTTCTTCTTCACGACTCAGGGCTTGCCGCGCACTGTCACGTTGCCGGAGGGTTGTCTTCGCTTCCTCTTGCCGCTCCGACGCATCCTTCTCGGCCTGGCTCAGGCGGTTGGCGTCCTGATTGGCAGGATCGCTTTGGAGCGTTTCCAGTCGTTCCCGGGCAGCAATCAGACGCCGCTTCGCATCCTCGTGATCGGTGATGGCTTGGGCCTCGTCGGCTTGAGCGGTCATCAGTGCCGCACTCGCCTTGCTGCGGTCCTCACTGGCGTTGTCAAAACCGGTCTGAGCCTGTCGCAGCTCTCTCGCTTGTCGGCGCGTCAGCGTGCCCGCGTATGTCCGGTACCGCTGCTCGAAATGCTGAACGGCGCGTTCCAGTTGGCGTGTTTCGTCCAGCTGGATGCGATCTTCTTCCAACTGGTTCAGTGCTTCGGCGACGTCGCCGAGCAACTCCGTCGGCAACGGCGGGAGCGCCTCGGTGAGCGCATGGGACAAGCCCGCTTCGTCGGGCTTCTTCGACAACTGGGGCTGGCGCAACTGAATCAAGGTATCCATTAGCGCTTCATAGCGCTTTGTACCCAGTTGGAACAAGCGTTCGTCGACCCCTCGCCGATAGCTGTGGGCGTTTTCGAAGATCTTGCCCCGCCCCTGTGCTTCAACCGTATCGCGCAGACGTTCTCGGGTGAGAACCACGCGCTGTTCGCTGGTCAACCAGATGTCTTGGCCGATGCGGGGGTCTTCGCCTGCCGCAGCCCCTTCGAGGATGAAGAACCAGCTCTCCACCTGCGTCTTGCCCGTGGCTGCGGACAGACCTGCCCCCAGCGTGAGGTAGCGGTGCGTGCCGTCCGCCATTCGGCGACCGAACTCGATCCAGGTATAGCCGATGCGGCGTTGATAGCCGCTCATCAGCAGGTTCCAAGCCATCTTCTTGCCGTTATCGCCATCTGGTTCGATCCGCGAGGGCCTCAGATTCGCATCGAAAAGAAACGGCAAGGTCAGCGAGAGCACCTTTGATTTGCCTGTGCCGTTGTTGCCACGCAGAAGCAAATGGCCATCTCTGAACCAGAACTCTTCGCTGTCGTAGTGGAATAGCTCAACCAGGCCGAGCCTAAGAGGTTGCCAGCGCTCACGCAACGGTTCTGGCAGCGCTGGGCGCAACGATGAGGGCGAATCAAAGAGTGCGTCTGTCATGCGTCGAAGAGCGTATCTGCTGAGCCCTTGCGCACGGACTGTGTGGCAGGCGGGTGGATCTGAGTTTCACCGATGGCGAATCGAGCTATCGCCGCCAGTGGGCGGATCTGGCCGTTCTGATGTGCGATGAGTTGAAGTTTGTTCAGCCTGCCCAGCGCGATGCTGGCCAGTTCCTTCTCGGCGCCGGGCTCGCGCGCCGATTTGCGCCAATAGCGGCCATACCGGTCCATCGCGCCCCGCAAGAACGCGGCGATCGCATCGTCCGTGGTGACTGGAGAAGCTTGCGCATCGCGTAAACGCTGAGCGAGGTGTTCCGCGACCAGCAACGTGGCATGGGCCTCGGTACCTTCCGCAGGCATCGAGATGTCGGTCAGTTGCCCGGATTCGTCGGTCAGTGCCAGCCCTTCGGCGCGTTGCTCGGCGACCAAGCCAGTAGCGTCGCAAAGCCGTCCCGCCATGGCACCACGCTGGTTGACGAAATAGGCCTGTGTGTCAGCGCCCAGGGAGGCCGTGTAGATCACCGGGTCATCCAACAGCCGGCGTGCGAGGTGGTGGCGCAGGGTATCTCGGCGTCCTTGTTCGCCATCGACCGCATGCTCAACCGCCAATGACCGCAGCCTGTCTTCGAAATCGACGGGCATGTCTTCCTGCCGCCACGTGGACGGTCCACGCACGGCCGCGAGCATGCCGGCCAACATGCGGCGTTGCACGTCGTAGAGCGCATCGTGCTGGGCCGCGCGGTGGTCGTGAATGAAGCTTTCCTCATCCCCCGCCACGCGTTGCAGCACACCGTGTTCCAGCAGAGTCCTGCAGACGGCGACGAGATCCCGGCGATCCGCAGAACTGCGCAATGCGAACTCGAACCCGCGTGAAGTTAAGGTGGCCTCCGCTGCCCACTGCACCACGCGCTCGCCCAGCAACTGCAACGTGATCTGCGGATCGGCCCGTTCGAGCACAGCGCAGGCCAGGCAGAGCAGGACATAACGGCGCTTGTCGTAGGCCGGCAGACCTCGGGTGTCGTCGGCCAGGTTCGCCGGACGTTTGAACAGTCGGGCACCCTCGCGCTCGACATGCAGGGGCCAGCCGGCTTCCCGCGCAAACCAGTCGCGTAGTCGTTCAGCTTGGCGCCGGACGGCTGGGAAGTCCTCGTTACCAGGCGCCATCAATGGGCGCATCAGAAGCGCTCGAACGCTGCGACTGAACTCGTCTTGCTGCTGCGCCTTTTGGAGTTCTCCCAGGCGCTGGTTGTCTTGGCGGGGTAGGGGGCGCGTACTCATATCGGCGCCTGCGTAAAGGCGATCGTGAGTAGGTGGTCTCTGCCCGAGAAGATGCCCGCTGGCGTGCGAATCTGGGCTTGGCTATCGCCCTCCAACGGTTCCATGCGGATCTGCAGCAGTCCATCCCCGGTTTGACGCTCGACACTCTGCTCAGGACTTGACTGTTCCGCCAAAGCCTCGCCGAGCAAGCTCAGGAACAGTCCGAATGCGTGCGTATCCAAATCGCCCAGTTCAGACAGCCGAGTGGCGCGACCGATGGCCAGCCGTTGGCGCGCCGCATCGACCTGGCGTGATTCCTCGGCTAGCTGCTGCGCCATCAGTGCACGTTCGACGCTACGATCACGCACGCGTGACAGCGCACCGCGCGGTGCCGCTTCGCCATACTCGCGCAGGCGCGGGCTGATCTGCAACGGTGGCGCCTCCGCCCAGGAGGTGCTGGGTGGTAGATCCTCTTCCGCTTGCGGGTTGAGCGAGAAATGCCGTGCTGGCTGGAGCGCAAAGGCAGCACGCGCCAGACGGTGCGCCTGTCCTTCGGTCTCGCAGGCGGCAAACCATTGGGCCAATGTTCGGAAATCCGCCGAGCGATCGCTGCGCCCGCTGCGCCGTTCATTCATGGCGGCGATCGCGCCCAGCAACTGTGGAATGGCAGCACGGGCTCGCGCACGCAGCAGTTCAGCCTGGGGCGGTTCGGCGCCTGTCGCCAGGAACCAACCTCGAAGTCCTTTCCACCGTTCTCGCCATGCGCGCCAGCGACGCATCTCTTCGTCTGTTCGGTTTTGCGCATCGCCAGGCGCCGTGTCTCGCGCCTCGCGCGCGGCGATCTGAAGAAAGACGGCGTCCATACGCGGCGAAAGGTATTCAATGAGTTGGGCGATGCCGTCCGAGCGGCGCACCAGGTCGCTCATGAAGCGCTCCAGGTAGTCGATCAGTCGCCGTTTGTAGGCGATGACCATATTGGCCTCGGCCTGCTGGAGCTCTAGGCTGCGCGCCACACCTGCCATAAATGCTTGGGCGTTTTCGGCCAAGTCCTCAAACACGCGAACCAGGTCTCGCAAGATCTCGTGCATCTTGGCGACATCCGCTCCGTCAGCCGAGGCCGATTCGTCGACGAGGTGCCGCAGTGACAGAAGACCGCTAGCGATATCCTCCAATGCGACGGTTTGCAGTTGGGCTCGGCGCCGCAAGGTTTGAAAAAAGACGGACAAACCGGCTTCCGCGGCTTCACCGCCATGGGACAGGCGATAGAGAAACCGCGCACGATAGAAGTCACTTAGCGACGACACGCGCGCGGTGTCGGGTTGCGATTCCAGATTGCCCCAGGCGGCCAACTGAGCCAACGCACCGTTGACTTCCTCGATGCGAGGAGAAGGGGTGGGCCAATCAGCCTCCGCCAGCACCTCATCAGGACGCAATTGGAGCCGGTACTGCCGTTTAGCTGCCGCGAAGACGTCCATGATGGAGCGGTAGAACGCAGCCTTTTCTACATTTAGGTGCTGGAAAAGCTCCGCTGCCGTAGTCGTCTTCTGCATGGAACTGCTCCTCCCTATAAATACGTCTTGGGACTATTGTTATAAATAGTAACCGCGATTTAAAGCGGGCCATCTAAGAGAGTTCCACATGCCAACAGCCAGAGAGACATTTGACAGTTCCATCAAGGATGCGGTGGAACTGCTTGATCACTTCAACGCCATCAACGTTCTTCCCCCTCCTGCGAATGCAGAAGTGTTGAAGCGGGCAGGGCTCATCATGGCTTGCACTGCATGGGAGACCTATGTTGAAGACCGTGTGCAGGAAGCCGTGCAGCAACGGCTTGGCGAGGGTAACGACAGCTTCCAAAATAAATTCGTGCTGCGGCATCTACAGATGACGCTCAAGCAGTTCAACAATCCTAACGCCGAGAAGACCTGCAGGTTGTTCTACGACTTTCTGGGCATCGATGTTGTGGCCGGCTGGCAGTGGAACAACTACGACAGCACCCGCGCCCGCCTGGAGCTCGATGCGCTGATCAAGAAGCGTGGCGAGGCGGTGCATCGCTCAAAAGCTCCGAACGCCGGTGTACCTGCGGCCCACCTCATACGCAAGGACGAACTGGAGAAGGCCATCAGGTTCTTGAAAAGCTTGGTGGAAGCTACGGAGAAGGCAACGAAGGCTTGACCGGTTGGATGCAGGGGTCCTGGCTTGCAGTCACAGCGATGAAGGAAACGTGTGGACAAGGCGCGGGAATGTCTGCTCTTGGCGGCGAGAGTACCTATTCGCCTAACACCTAATGGCAGCAACCACCATTTTTCTTACTTACATTTTAGGCACGGCTAGTTGCTCGTAAGAGTATTTCGCTTGATGAACACCACCGACCGCTGATGCTTCTCCAGTTCTTCCAACCATATCTAACGCTTTGTCATCTGGCCTCATGGGGGGTGGCGCAAAACCTCGAGGGCCTGAGCCTGTTCAAATACCTGAACACTCCGCCGATGCAGGTCGGTGACACCATCTTCTATCCTATGAACCTTAATCCGCGGATGGGTGTTGCCAACTTGGCCCTCATCCTCACCGGTGTCCTCGTCGTCGTGTTCCTGCTGAACATACGCGCCTGCTTCTACCTGAACAAATGGGTCGGCTATGCTGGTTTGATCTTGTGGTCGCTCCCCGGCCTGCTGAGCATGCTCGGCTGTATGCCGGATATTCTCGGAATGGGGCCGGACGTATTTCGTTTCGACGAAGGTTTCCCCGGCAGCATGGAATCGGCGGCGGCCAATCTGCTCATATGCCTGGTCGGCGGCTGGTCCGCCATCCTGCTGCTTAGTTCGCTCTGGGGAAAAACAACCTTTAAGAACGCCTATGACCACATCTGGTACACCCTTGGACTGATCACCGCCCTGTACTTCGTGGTGGACTCTGGCCTTTCTTCCTATAAGACTGACTTGGCGAACGCCGACGACCGCATGGTCCATACACTGCAACTGTTTCGCACGGCGGAAAAACGTCTCGAGGTCTTGTGCGCTCTGCCAGAGACCGCGGAGCTTTCTCCTGCCTTGTGCGCACTGGCCCCGGAGTTGAAGTGGGGCGTGCTCAGCTACCTCGACATGAAAAGCAATGTGCGCGCCAAGATCGAGCCGCCCGGCTGGACTACTACGCTCGCAAGCGATCCCGTGTTGGAGCTGCAGATTGGGGCGCTGAACAACTGGGCCTGCGCTCAAGGCCAACAGCCGGAACAATGCCAAAAAGTTCCCATGGACGCGGCCTTGTCAATCCAGGACGCTGACACGCCGCTGGCTTTTCCACCACCCGACTATGCGAGGGCAATTCAACAGTTCCACGCCTCCATGGGAAAATCCGACCGACGTATCCACGATATTGAACGGGGACACAATTTACGTTATTTCGGTTTCCTCCTCGTAGCGATTCTGGCTGGAGGGAAATTGGCCAACGCTTCAAGGGCGATGGTCAAAGACGACGTGGTCCGTCCACCCTCTTGGATACTCAACGCCATTAAGTATGCCAGCAGAAAAACAATGGCCTCGCTCAAACGTTTGACAACGTTGAGCACCCACGCGTACCGCGACTTCACCCAACACGTTGGCGTGTTACTTGTCCGCTACCAAGAAACCAAGGCGGCCTGCCTTGAGCAACGAAAAAAGGCCATATCTAAGCAGCAATAGTCCAGTGACCAGCGAACCAAACCGCGTCATGCGGCGCGGCGCTCCGGGTATTGGCTCGCTCAGTTCAGCTGCTAGCGATGCTTCATCCGATGCTCGTCGCATGGCAGTCATTAGGACTCTTGTGGTGGCCCCTGGGGGCAGGGCATGATGGACTGTACCAAGAGCATTGCCGTCCATTTCTGCATCTCGGTCCAGGATGCCAAGGGCTCGCGTCTGGTGACGCCTCTGGATCTGCTACAAGAGCACCTACTGGACCGACGCTGGTTGCAGGAGCCATTGGTCCTCGAATTCGATGGGCCGATCGTGTTGCTCATACAGCATGCACCATATCCCTTGTCTATAGCACCTCAGCACACCGATGTTTTACTACATATCCCGACGACGATTCTGCCGAGGCAGTTTCTGTCCATCGACAAGTTTAGAGGTCATTTCTCCAGCCATCGGTGATGGCTCCGCTGTCCAGCTCGATCTTTGTCTGAGCCAAAGCCTCATCCATTTTGTGGATGGATCGTGCAAATACCGCGACTAGGATTGGTAAGTTCCCAGTGATGAGGTCCACCGCACCTTAAAACTTTCCCTACGGTCAACATTCATTCGAGTGCAAACCCCTTATGAGCCAAGATAATCCCGCCGAAGGCGAAGGCGTTACTGCCTATAGCGAACCCCTGCTTCAGCTCAGTGGCCGTGGGGGCATTTACGCGGTGACGGCTGAAAGCGCCATCTTCAGCGCAGGCTATACCAGCAACATCACTGCTGGAAACGCCATCAACTTCGCCGTCCAGGGTGGCTTCTACAACATCGTCAAGGCCGGCGTCAGCCTGTTCACCTACGGCAAGGTCAGCAACACCAGCCAACCCAACCAGGAAACCGGTATCTCCCTCCATGCCGCCAGCGGCAAAGTCAGCAGCCAAAGCCAGAGCGGCCAGACCCGCCTGACTGCCGACCAGGATGTCACGGTCGCCAGCGTGGCCGCAGATGTCTCGGTGACCGCATCCAAGCACATCTTGCTCACGGCGGGTGGAGCCGGCCTGCGCTTGGAAGGCGGCAACATCACCATCCAGGGCTCCGGCACCATGGCGTTCAAAGCCAGTGCGGTGGAGCTGACCGGCCCCGGGAGTGCGTCAGCGACTGCGCCAGATATGCCCAAAGCCCTGGACGTCAAAGGCTGCGCCAAGGCTATGTCGGCAGCTGCAGCGGAACAAGCTGGGACAGTCGCGCTGTGATGGGTGGAACCCTGATGGCGGAGTCGCCAAACGACATAGCCAATGCACAAGAAGTCGACGCTATTTGCGAAGCCTTGCATGCTCAGATGGCCAAGCAATCTGGGGCCGCTTTATGGCTGGCGGTAGACGGCGCAGAACAAGACCTGCCAGAGGCATTTGCGCCGCTACAAATCAAATTGGATGACGAGGCGCTACCCGTCCCTCTACGCCATCCGAATATTGCGCCGCAATGGCAACCACGTTGGTGTGCGTTGAATCTCGAACACGCTGGAGATAGTGGATTTTTGCGGGACAGCGTCATGTTGGCCCTAGCGGAGCTGCAAACGGACGCACTCAATTCCGGCGGAGGACGGCGCATTGCCGGTTGGCTGGAGATCGACCCGACGGTGGATGGGCATGCCCGTCTAGCCGCTGCCTCCCTGGGCCAGGCGATGGTGTTGCCCCACGCACGTGGTCATATGAGCCTGTTAAGGTGGCATGACCCGGCTGTCCTGTGGGCGCTGTGGCCTTTATTGACTGCCGAACAGCAGCGCGCGTGGTTGGGCTCCATACAGCGTTGGTGGCTGCTCGACCCGCTAGGCAAGCTGGTTGTGTTGCAGGCCGTTGAGGAGCAACCGCAAGCTACGCCAGCGACGGCGCACTGCGGGTTGGCGCCACGGCCGCCGTTCTTCAGCGCGCAACAATGGAGCGACATCGACCACATTGCCGCTTTTAACCATGGTTTGCGCAAGCGCCTCTCCGACCATGGGCATCCACCACAGGACTTGGAGGTACTGCGCAAGGTCGGTATGGCCGCCTTGCGGCGTGCCAAGGTCTGGGGTTTCGAGGACGCGGGGGATTTGGCGAGCTTTGCAGAATATGCTTTGTGCGTCCACCCGCACTTTGATGCGCACCCCTTGGTACATGCCGTGCTGGCTGAACGCCATAGTGATGACTACTTCAGCGGATTGGTATCGACGTTGACCGAGGAGGATTGGCAACGTGTCCGTAGCGCTCCGCTGGCCTCGGTGGGCCGTTGACCCCCAAGAAAATGGCAGTCCGCCCTTAGATTGACGAAAGAATAATGTAGATGCCCATGCCGAATCTTTGTGGTGACTGCAAGGCCAGTGGTCTGCCCATCATGCCGGTCCGCTATGCCGTGGTGCCAGCCGCCGTCCAGCCCACGCTGCCCGGCTGGACCAGTGGTGACCGGGTCAAAACGGTGCCGCTCGCCGCAGACTTTGCTTACGCTTTGCGCACCCTGCGCGCCGGCTTTGTCTACTTGTTCTATGCCAGCCATGCGCGGGGGGCGAATCTGTGGGAGTGCTATGCCGTCACCCAGGATGGCGTCCTGGTGAAGCAGCCCAACCCCGCCATGGCCAAACCGGTTGCTACGCTGGCCTGCGCAACCCAAGGGCACAGCAATGCCCGGCTGCACCACCTAATCATCGATAAACCAGAAAAGTGTGGCCCCACCTGGATCGCCTTCAGCGAGCACTGCTGGAGCGAACAGACCGTCAAGGAATACACCAGCAATACCAAGCTGCGCAACGCCCGCATGCAAACCATCCACCCGGCACAAATGGCCGAGGGTGCCAAACACAGCCATGGCGCGGTGGCGACCAAGGAGACCTTGGAGCAAGTACTGGAGTACGCTCCGGGATTCCAAACCACACAGTTGCCTTACAACATCGACGCAGGGGCCTTCAGCACCGAGGACGGCAGCTTCAAAGCCGACCGCTTGGCGAAGGTGAGTACACGCACCCCTTGGTGTCTGCGGCAACATGGCGCCGACGAAACGGTGCGCTACATGAAAGAGCGCGGCAAAAAGACCGACGGCACCTACAACACCCCACATGTGCTGGCCCTGTGGGATGCCATCGGCATCACCCACGAACTCAACGGCTACCGGAACGACGCGGCGGGTTGGCTCAAACTGTACGGCGACGAACGCGAGCTGCAGATCACCGCGCTGAACGCGCTCGATGGTGTCAAAAAGGCCCTGGAGCACAGGATCAACGACGGCTGGGACAGTATTGCCACAAATACCTCGCACATGCCAGACCCGCAAGAAAGCGGCATGCGCATGCAAGCCGTGCAGCGCTACGCCAAGGACGACCCGGCCCAACTCGGCCGCCCCTTGTACCAGTTGGACGAAAAGTACAAAGCAGGCCAGATAGATGCGGCCACCTACAAGGCCCAACGTAGCCAGACTATCGCCCAAAACAGCAACAACCCAGCAGCCATGGAGGCCGAGTACGCCAAGATCGACGCCTACCGTGAGAACAAAGCCAAAACCCGCTCCACCAACCTGGCCAACAACAAGAAAGACGACATCGCCCGCAGTTGGAGCAAGTACGAAGGCAAGCTGGACAAGGCCGCATTCGACAAATTCAAAGGGCAGTGGGACAAACTGTTGACCCAAGCCGACGCCATCGTCGACAAACGCACAGAAACACTTATCCACTGGCTGGAAGCATCGCTGTTGATCGACACGCTGGAGGATTTCCACGGTACCAGCGTGGGTGACGGTGTGCTGTTTGAAGACGCCATTGGCGATGCGGTATTCGGTATGGGCTCCAGCAAGGCCGGAGCCGCCAAGATCGACGCCTGGGTGAAGGAAGCCAAAGCCAGCGTGAAAGGAAATTTGCTGTGGCGGGCGATTGCGCTGAACCAGCAGGAGGGTATCGCGGAGGTGGATGCGGCACTGCAGGAGGCCGAACAACACCAGGCCAAGCGTACGGTAGCCAGTGCCTTGACGATAGAAGGCTACCTGGCCAAAACCCTCAAAGCCTTTGCCGATACCTACAAGAAGGCTGTAAGCGCCTACAACGCCAACGTCAACGCCAGCAGTGAGAAAGGCAGCAAAGCGTTTGGAGTGACGATTGCCCCGGTAAACATGCGCGGCGCCGACAAAATTGCCGTTACGGTGGGCGACCGGGTGTTTCGGCGTTTCCGGGTCGATGGCCTGGGCGACTTCTTGAGCGAAAAGATCATCCAGCACATGTTTGCCCTTCGCGCTTTCGTGGCCCCGGCGGACTCCATCAACCTCATCGTGCAGCAGGCCAAAACGCAGGCCATTGAGCGGCGTACGTTGCTGGAGCGTTTGCGCACTGCCCGCACATTTCTTGCCAGCGACAGTCCTGCCATGAAGACAGCGCAAACGGCAGAGCTGGGCCATGCATGGGAGAACTTCAAAACCACCCACAAGGATGGGGGCAACGCCATCCGAGACGCACGGCTGGCCGTGGTGGTCATGTTGATTGAAGGTCTTAACTTTCAAAAACTGCTGATTGAATGCCGCACCAAGAACGACCTCAAGACCTGGTGGAGCCTGGCGGCATCCAGTATTACCATCAGCGCGGCCCTGTTTGACGTGGCCAGCGTACCCGCCAAGAACCTGTTGGGCGCGGAAAGTTGGAGCTACCAGCGGCTGAAGCTATGGGGTGGGGTGTTATCGGCCGGTGCTTCCGCGATTGGCGTGGGATTGGACGTGGTGGATGGAGGAAAGTCTGTAGATAAGGGGCAATATGGATTGGCCTTTATGTTCTATGGGAAGGCTTTTATTGGCGGGGCCGGTGTTGCTTTAACCGTTGCAACCACATTCACGTATGCCGCACCGCTCATAGAACGCCTTACAGGCCGTGTTGCCGCTGGTGTCGCCGTCCGTGCCATCAGCGGCGCTGCTGCCGAAGTCATTGCAACCCGCATTTTGTTCATGGCAGCTGGTACCTGGATCACTGTGGGCGTATTTGGTATCCAGGTCTTTATCTGGATCATCTCTGACGACAAGCTGCAGGAATGGTGCTCGCTGAGCGCTTTGGGCAGCAATCACAAGGCACCAGCTGCGTTTAAGACGGTTAAACAGCAGCAAGAAAAGCTACAAGAAGCGTTGATTGATGTGGGACTTGCAGCATGACTAACTTTGTCGAACAACCAAACGCACACGGGCTGATAAAGCTCAGCGGACGAATTGAAAATTACAAGTGCACGCGCGCCAGGGCCAGCTTTGTGTTCACAGAAACGGACAGAACCAAGATGGGCGTGGCGGCCATTGCCGCCGGTATGGCGGGTCTGGGTGGCCAGGCCATAGCGACGGCTGGGAACGCCAGCAACTTGGAGGAGGAAGCTGATTTTGTAGAGTTCACGCTGAACGGCCGGCAGGTTGAGGGTTGGGTGTGGCGCAGCCCATTTAAGGAGGGGGATGAGGTTGAAGTAGCGGCTGAATGGGTCGGCAACCATTACGAAGCCTTCGGCATTGCTCGTCCAGAGGACAGAACGGTTGCGCTGTATCCCCATTGCGCAAGAGGTCGGCTAAAGCATTACCTCAAAGCCATTAAGTGGTGGTTGATTCTGGGAAGTTCCGGTACGGTCTTTGTAGCGTTCATGATGCGTGACGTAATTCAAAAGGTCATCGCCGAAGGTATTTTGCAATGGGGTGCTTTTGGCTTTTATGCATTTTTCGGCGCAATGGTCTTCAGCCTTTCCCGTAAATGGCTTCCATTCGTGCGGGTCGCAGAGAAAGTCTTCCGCACCTTGGATTGGCCAAACCCATCCAGCATCGACCTGAAAATGCGGACCAAAACCCGGCGCTCTACGGAGGATGCAGTGGAATATGGGCGGTTCTACTTCTATTACTAAAAAGCAGGTTTCCGCGCAAGCCTTTGGCACTGGAACCCGACGCAGGGAGAGAAGGTTTGGCCTTGCCTGACGCATTAGACTCGCCACTGAGCGCAATCAAGATTTTTGCTGCTTCGAAAGAAGAGGCGGACCTCAAGGCTGCGGTGGTGCAGCAGTGTGCGGCGATGCTGCTGGATCGCCACCCCTTCCTGTCTTTCGACGCCTTGGACTGCTTGGTCATCGCCCATGACTATAGGCAAGCCATGGGCCTTTATGAAGACGATGGGTGCGTCTACGATGATCGCTACATGGAGCTTGCCGAAACGACGGTGGGGGTCGTCGTGCCCACACAGGTCGGGGTTGCCTTGATCATCCACCCCTGGGTTTTGCAACAGATGTTGAGCCAGGCGCCAGAGGCAAAAAACCAAGGTTTTCGCATCTTCATGCACGAGCTCTGCCATTTGCATGACGTCGGCTTGCAGCGATCATGGGTCAGACAGCACTGCCGTATGGATGGCGTCCCAAATCATATTTATAAGTCGTGCTTCTCGCTGTGGACCGAATATTTCGCCAACCGCTACAGCTACTTTGATGGCGCAAATCTCTACGACGATTGGAGAGGCCTGGAGCGACTGCTGGAAAACTTTCCACAGCTGGATTTCCCTGTCGCCATGGAGGAGACGGTAGTGAGGTTTGCCTACGCCTTGGGCAGCCTGGCAGGCCTAGGCTGCAGCCTGCAAGATGTACGCCCCGACCTCGGGCAGAGACTGCAGGATCGTCGCTTATCAACCGCCTGGCTGGAGGCGGAGAGAGTTACCGCGCAGCTTTCGCAAACAGGCGAATGCTGGGTACATGCGCAAGGGGTCATGCGTTTGCAAACAGCGGTGCAGCTCGTTATCCACGCCTGCCGGTATCGACAACAGTAGCGACTTAAAAATATTGCAAAGCGGGGGCGTGGATAGCCACCACGCGGGGTAAGAACAATAGACGGGAGGAACCATGCGGATTGAAGCCATCAACTTGAGTAGGCAGGTACCCTTGGGGAATTTGCGCGCCGCGTCCCATCAATACTTTAAAGACAACCGGCTAGTACAACCAGACGGCACCCCGAGTGCCGTCATGATAGAGAACCGATTAATCGCATATTTCCCCCACTCAAAGTAAAACGGCCCAGAGCTCTCTGCATCGACCTCTATCGTTATCCCCCATATTGAGGAGGCGCCTTGAGATCTCAGAACATTTTTTGGACGAAGATAAGGCAAATGAGAGTTTATGTTTCCTCCTCGCAAGGCACGTCCCCAGCACTCTGCCGCCCAACAAACTCTTGGCCAAGTGCGCAACCATCGCAGATGGGCCGGCTAGTACTTTCGGTGGGCCTCCATGTGAGCCAAAGGCCATAGTCCACATGTCACAATGTGCGACGGACTAACAGCAATAAATGTAGAGGCGGCCGATGACGAGAGCACAGGACGGTGCACCGAAGCAGTTTGTAAATAGGCCAGTGTGGGGACTTCCTGCCTCGCTCCTGAAAAAGGAAAAAGGTGCTCACCGAATCTTTTCCTTAATGAAGCCAATAGGTCTGAATAGAGTGGAAAAGAAGCGAATCGTTTCCACACACAAACCCAAATCGCTTCCAACAGAGGGCTCATTCTCAGAGAGTGACGCAGGGGTATTTGCAGTGTGGGCAGATCCCAATCAGCGGTTCTGGGGATTTTGGCGGGCACTGAGATGTCTCAGCGAGGCTACTCGCAAGCCAGGCTACAACTATCTGCTAATGGCTCCAGATCTTGCCGTATTAATGTTGTACGGAAAATCATCGTTCACTCAGGGGTTCAGTGCTGAACAACTTGCAGCCATTCCGAATTGGGACCAACTAGAGAGCGGTATACGGACCAAGCTCAAGGCTTCCATTCCCAATCCAAACACATCGATACTTGGACTCTGGTTCAAGATAAAAGAGCAACTTAGTAACTGGGACAGCCTTTCCCCCTCAGACCAAGAACATTTGTCCGAGGTGGTTTTCGCGATCAGTTCTGCTTGCGGTGGGGACCACCTGATGAGGCACGCGCTTGAGCTTTGTCCTGCCCTTGGTCAATATTTGGTACCACTTAGTCTCACAGAAGTCATGCCTGAAACCAAATCCGAAAAATCAGTCCCCCACTCACCTGGCCTCGCGTCTTCTAGAAAGATGAAAGAAGTCCAAACGATAGAAGCGGATCCGGCAGTGGTGGTAAGCAATGTTGGTCGGCAACTTGAGGATGATGTGAGTGAGTCGCAGCAATGGGAGCAGTTGCTTCTGGAGGCATCGGCGGTGGTTCGGGCCTTGGAAGCAGAGCCGAACACGGAGGGCTCTGCACAACTCGTCAAGATTGCGGCTCAGCTAAATGAGTTGGCCCCGCAGATTGCGTCAAGCTCGCACCTTGAGTCTTTGTTGAAAGATCTCTTGGAAATTGCTCGAAAGGCGGTGGAGCAAGGACCCGAGTCGGACGGGAAGTCGAAGTTTGAAATACTCAACCATGGCGTCTTTGACGCCGTGCAAAGAGCGTGGCGAACAACACTTGAAGCTTGTTCGACTAAGTCTGATAGAGACGCGGTTCAATCAGACATAGAGAGAGCTTCGGTGCAAAGCCAGGTGGCACTTACGCAGTGCGGACGAAGCTTCTCCGAGGTGGCTCGACTGGAACATTCCCTTGAGCACGCCACAGAGGAACTTCGAAAGGCGACAGGAACCACCGCAAGACTCTCTCTGGGTGCGAAGAGGAGTCAGTGTGCGGGCGCGCTTACTGAGGCGCGAAGCGCTTCATTCTCCGCAGAGAATGAACTGATCCAGTCACTCTGCCCACGCCGTGATGCCGACACTCTGGAGGACAGTACGCAAGAAGGTACAACCGCATGTGCCACCGAGTCGCCAACCCGAGACCCAGAGACCGATGATGTCGTGGCCAAGATGGTGCAGACACAGCCCTCCCCCTCGGCAACGCAACAAGGCCAGGAATCCCCTCACGTAGCAACTGCTATAGCTATACCGACCAAGACTGAAAAGGCGGCTGTAGTTTCTACCGAACTCACTCAGGTACCGGGCCACGAATCACCTCGACAGACCGCTGAAGTCAACAGCAAGGAGATTTCACTCTCGATTTCTGTGGAGGCTCCTCCCAAAGACAGGCCCACACCTGGTCAGCCATCTGACTTTGTGACCCCGAGCGAGCCCGACTATTCGGTCCACGCGGGAGAGCGGTGCCGACCCGTATGGATTGCGCTGCGCCGCGAGCAGCCAGGGCTGGCCTACTGGATGGCTTACGCCATCGAAAAGTCAGAAAATGCCGTCCCGGTGGTCCCACCTGCTCTCTTGGCGGCTCTGGCGCTCTCCGAGCACGTCATGTTGCCCGACGGAGACATTGCGCAGCGGCTTGAGACCCTGTTCCAGGGATTCGAAGAATCTTGGTTTAACGAGAGGCCTGACACGCCAGTTGCTTGGACAAAAGCGATGAACTTGCTGCTGTTTGCAAGCGTGCTCCGCCCAATTTTGTTATGCCCCAATACAGGTGCCTCCGGTGTCGCGGGTCTTTTGCACCAGAACGACCCCAACCTACACTGCATACGTCAGGAGTGCGACGAGTTCGCTCAACGCGCACAGGGTTTCCATGTTGACGCGGCCACCTTCAAGACACCGCGTGAGGACGCTGAATGGCAGCGTCAGATGGATGCCGTACGCGAGGAGACCCGTGTTTGGCTGGAGCGCGCGCCCTCCATGAAGATGGCGTTTCAAGCCGCTTCGAACGTTTGGCTGCATTGGATGAAGTCGGGAGGGCTCATCTCCAACCTCTTGACGCCTGTTTCGCAAGGTCTATCTGACCGACTGACTGACGTCTCTCATGTGATTGCATCAGTCTCCACGACCAACGAGCTGGAGCGCCTAATTCATGAAACGGACCGAAGAACTATCGGTAGGCGCGGTGAGGAGATCCACTCGCGAGCGCTCTCGAAAATCGCAGGTAGAGTCGGTGAAGCGCTTCAACTTGCACGCCGCTGGGTAACACTCGAAGAGCAGCGTCCCCGCAAGTCAGGTGTTCTGCATCAGCTGATAGACGACCTTCGTTCGAAGACGGCTCCCTTGATTGCCGCATCGCTCGACTCCCTTACGATTGAGGCAATTGAAGACAGCTTTGGATTGGTGGCAGCGGCCCGCCAACAGATCATCAGAACTCTCAAGTCTGTCAACGAATTGCTTGATGCGGAAGTCCCACTTCCAAACGAGGAGCCCAATCCCTCCAAAGTGCTAGGTCAACCGTTGGCAATGACACCGCAGGTTGACATCGATGATCAATGGAATCTTGCTACAGACCTTGCGCACCTTGAACAATCGCTTAGCGATGCGATTACTGAATCCGTAGATGCGAGCACAGCATTCCACCGGCGCGTGGAGATGAATGACCTCTTGAGCGCTCAGAGAATCCTGGACACCATGGAGGATTCTGGTGAGAGTTTCATCGGAGGAGATGATCTTCGGCAGATGCTCAACGAGGAGATTCGAACTCATCGAGAGCAGCTTCAACGAAACCTGGAATCGGCGGGCGAACAAATCGACACCGGTTTGGCTTTGGGCCTGATCTCGGAAGCCGATCGAGCGGTCCATGAGGGTGTTATTGTGGAGGTTCAGGCCCAACTGGAAGCTGACGCCATCCGAGACTTTCGACCGGCGTTTGGCCGACTGCACTGCATCTTTGATGACATGCGGGTCAGAAGAGCAGGCAAGGTCCAAGAGGCGACGCTACGGTTTGAGAAGTTGCGTGAAGTTGGAATGAGTGAGCAAGTCGTCGCGGAGATTCGAGCGGCCATCGCGTCTGGAGACATGCTGACCGCAAACGAGTATCTGCAACGACTTGAAGCCGGCGAGACCATCTACGCCTCACCGCAATCCACTCAGGACATCTTCACTCAATTCTTCCCGAGTGTGGCTGCTCAAGTCGACCTGGCACTTGAAGGAGTGGAAGCCCCAAATGTTCTCAATGCAGTCGAGAAAGGAGGGGCTATCGCGTCCTTGGACTTCTCGCGCCTTCATCCTGAGCGACTGAAGGAGGTATCTGCGGCGCTTGGTGCTTGGTATTTGACCCGCAGACATCAAAAGGTTGATCGTGATCGACTGCGAATGGTTATTGCCGCACTCGGCTTCTCTGTGACGGAGATTGAGAATAGGATAGTCAACGGTCGTCATGAGCACAAAGTCAAGACCGTCGCAGTAGAAGACCGTTCCATCTGCCCCATCCCTCATTTCGGGTCGAAGGCCAAAGGTACTTATCGAATTCTGTGCGTGTGGCAGCGAGCTGTTGAAGAGGATGTCGTGAAGCTCGTAGGTGATACCAGCCTCTCGGAAGCGACCATCATGCTCTACTTCGGTCGACTGACGAACAAGAAGCGGCAGGAAGCCAGCCGGCAGGCCAAAGCACAGCAACGCTCCTTCATCATTGTCGATGAAACGATGTTCCTGTTCCTTCTGAGCATGACCACGCCCCCTGCCGCTACGCTTTTCTCCGCATCACTCCCGTTCGCGTTTTCACAACCTTACGAACCGACTTCGGGTGTTGTCCCGACTGAAATGTTCTTCGGCCGATTGGAGGAGTTGCAAGCGGTTCAAGATCAGAATGGCAGGTGCTTCATTTACGGCGGCCGACAGCTTGGCAAGACTGCGCTACTCAGAAAAGCGGAGAGGGACTTTCACGCTCCAGCGCGAGGACGCCATGCCAAGTGGATCGACTTGCGTGCTGAGGGCATCGGCAGCAACCGAAAGAGTGCAGAAATCTGGCCAGTGCTTTGGCGCACCTTTATCAAGCTGAAGCTCTTGCCTTCAGACGTCCCAGAGCCAAACGGCCTAAAAGGGCGAGTTGAGCGCTTCCAGGAGACCATGAAAGGCATGCTCGAAACGAATCCGGATACGCGAATCCTTTTGCTACTGGACGAAGCCGACAGCTTCTTTGAAGATGACGGAAAGCACGACTTCATGGAGACGCGTCGACTCAAGGAGTTGATGACTGCATCGCAGTGGAGATTCAAGGTCGTCTTCGCCGGGTTGCATAACGTGCTGCGTACAACCGAGCAAGCAAACCACCCACTGGCCCACCTTGGTCAGCCAATCAAAGTTGGACCGCTGCTCGCCGCGCAGGAGTGGCGTGATGCTGAAGACTTGATTCGCGGACCGTTTGAGGCAGCTGGCTTCCACTTTACCAATCGCAGCCTAATCACAAGAATCCTTGCTCAGACGAACTACTACCCCAGCCTAATTCAGCTCTACTGCCACCATCTGCTCAGGCACATGCTCGAAGCCGTACGGGTAGAGTTCCAGATGCTGGGGCCACGCTACGAGATCCGAGCAAGCGACGTGGATACGGTCTATCGCAAACCGAGCCTTCGTGAAGAGATTCGGGCGAAGTTTCAGCTGACGCTTCAACTGGACACACGTTATGAGGTCATCACCTACACGTTAGCGTATGAAGCCTTGGCCGGTCAGACTTCTGTTGCGGAAGGCCTGCCAGTTTGGAGCATTTCTCACAAGGCCCGCGAATGGTGGCATGTGGGATTCAACGACACCAGCGATGTGGCGTTCCGCGTCCTTCTTGAAGAGATGGTCGGACTAGGTGTGCTTCGGAGAAGTGACGCTGGAAACTACTCACTTCGCAACCCCAACATCCTGCTTCTTCTAGGAAACTCTGAGGACGTGTCTGACGTTCTGATTCGAGAACGGGAAATGCCCGTTGAGTTCGAGCATGACACATTCAGGGCTCGTTTGGCCGATGACGCTGGCCCCTCACGCCATCCGCTGACGTTCCGACAACGGCGCTCGTATGCACAGCAACACAGCGGCGTGAGTGTCATCTTTGGTAGTCGCGCGCTGGGGATCGACCACATCGTTACATTTCTCAAAGATGACAAGGACTGTGAGCAAGTCTACATAGCCACCCATTTCGACTCTCGCAAGGAGTTTCAGCTTAAGTTCGAGGAAGTCAGTGGGAATCGGCAATCGGGCAGAACGTTGTTGATTGTTCCACATGACAGCCAATGGGACACCGAGATGGTTCTCCTCGCCCAGAAGTCAACGGCCAGGCTGGTGTCTAAGGACAGAACCCTGCACGTATTGTTCATTGCCGACCCTAGCAAGAGTTGGCAACTGGTGAAGTCAGGCGAGTTGTTTGAACAACTCGACCGCACTGAACTGCGTCAATGGCGTGACGGTTTTGTTCGACAGTGGCTAACCGATCTAGAACTCTCCTCCAAGCCCGAAGACCGAAAATTGATCGAACAGCAAATCGGCTACTGGCCCATGTTGCTGCAGGAGCTAGGAGCGGTAAGGGGCGCAACCCTAAAAACTCGGCTAGACGCGCTCAAAGACCGTCAGTCGTCGGGGAAAATTCAGGCTATTGCTCGAGACTTTGGTCTTGACATCGAAGAGCCGATGGCGCTGCTCAGAGAGATGGTCGCTCTGGAGGCTCCTGAGAGCGCAGAAGATCTGAGCATCCTCACCTCTCTTGACCCCGAACTTGTGCGTCAATCCTTAGCGTGGGCCAAGTTGCTTGGTCTCGTGACGTGCGATGCTGAAGGGCTCTGCAAACTCGATGCATTCGTAGCCAAGCAAGTCGAACGTCAAATCGCTGCGCCCAAATGAACTTTTGGGACCTTTATGGACCTTCGAGCTTCCTCTCGGAGATAGAGGAGGGACTACGCGCATACCGAGCTGGGGTGGTGATGTTTCCATCTCACCATCCAAAGGGCTTTGGCGAAACGATTTGCGCTCGATTAGCCAGTCAAGCTTGGTACCGAGTTCCTCTGGCTTGGAACGAGGGCGAGCACCCACTTGACTTTTTGTTCCGAGAGCTAGGCATCAAGCTAGAGGTAAGTGAGCGGCAGTCAGCCGCCAACTTCGTAAAGCAGTTGAAATCGACCGTGGTAGTGGTCGAGAACATCTGCGCCTCTGACTGGCCGCAGTGGCAGCGCTTCTTGCAAGAATACGAACGAGAACTACGCGCCGGAACGAACGAGCAGCCCCCCCTGCTACTTTGCGTACTTATGGGTGTAGACAAAGAAAAGGCCAGGTTGCACGCACCGGCTATAACTCTGTACGCTTGGTCTGGAATAGTGAGCGAGCTTGACACGCAGATATTCATTCGCGCTCAACTGGCAAATATTGATCGCCCTGACGCCGAACGCGACATTTCAAGGCGCATAGTCGCAAGGCTGAGCCTTTGGGATGTTGAGCTCGCTGTAATGCTCATCTCCCTACCCATCAAAACGCTCTGCAGGCCCTATGACCTTCTGATGGACATTGCCAGTGGGCGCAATTGGGCCAAGGGTGGCGAGTGTTCCTGGTGTCACGGTACAGAAGACACCTTTGAGGGGCAACGGATGCCCCACTCGCTCTGGCTTTCGATGAACGAGGGCAGCCGTGAGGTCGACCTCAGGATTTGGAACGCACAGGCATCCGTTGGCCTGCCGCTGGTCGAGCAACGCCGCCGCGAGTTGGCAGCTCGAGCGGCAAGGCATTTGCACTTCCCCATTACAGTTGATGGTGAGCGGGTCGATAAAGTCGAGGGCCTTGAAATCGGTCAGCTCACGCATCAACTGCTTCAAGCCAGATGCAGAGACGGTGATCTGATGCGTAGGGTGAACCACCTGAGACGGGTGAGGAACAAGCTTGCTCATGTCGAGGTAGTAGACCCGGCTTGGCTACTCGACACCGACTTGTTCGGATCGAACAGCTAGTTGCTCGTCACATTAGTCGCCGCCATCAGCTTGCGGCCTGTTCAGACCTGTCCTGGCTTAGGCAGCGGCTTGAGCTGCTCAAGGTTCTCGATGACCAGCTGGCGTGCCCCTTTTCGCGGGCTCCCGTCGTAATCAAAGTTGAGCGTCCGAAGAGTGTAGAACAACATCGCTCTACGGCACGTTAAGATAACCCTCCCCCCTGTCATTCCATAATCTGCCTCGACACCCCGACGTTGTTCTGGCGTCAGGTCTTGGTTGGGCACCAGCACGATGTCGACCATGTGGTGCCATTCCTTGTCCTCATCCACTTGCACCTTCGACGGCCTGGGGTCGCCAAGCTCCAGAATCCGCCCCAAGACCAGGTCACGAAAGCCGTTTCGTAGGTGGCAATAGGCTCTGACATGCCATCGCAGTCCATCAGTCCCCAGCGCGTGCGGACTGATATCGCGCCACTGAGGTTCATCGCGAGAGATTGACTGAAAGCGCACCCGAACCATCTGGGATTGTTCGATTGCATGCAACAGTCCCGCCAAGATCTTGCGGTCAATAGTGCGGCCGGGTACTTGCACGGACTCTATGGGAGGACGCGTTCCCATCAATGCCTGGTCCGAATCCAGGATGCCCCTGTTCACCGCTAGGAGCTGTGCGAGGTACTGCTCGGCCCCTGAGCTTTTGAACACAGCCTGAAACGACTTGCTAGCTAGGTACGTCTTTGAGCTGCGGTCATATTCAAGGTTGTCAGGCGCCTGTTCGCTATACAGCGCGATGTCAGCAGACGCTTGCGGAACCGATATGCCAAAAAACGTCTTGATGTCTGTACGGTTTATCCGCCCCTGCCACTGCAGTCTGAAGTCAATAAACCGAAGCCGCCGTTCCTGGCTCCATCGCGGCGTCTTTTCAGACTCTGCCAACTCGGGCAATAACGTGGGCATCTGACTGGGAAGTGAAATTTTCATGGCATCAGTATAGTAACTTGACGCGTATAGTTTATATGCGTATACTTTGTTTACTCATCTGAATTAAATATCACCAGTTCAGTGCTGAGCCCCAAAGTAAAGGAGTACCAATGTCCCGTATGCATGTTGGCCACCGCGAGCTCGCGCTCTTCGCCGACGAAAAGGTTAATCTTCCCAAAACCGACGCCGACGAATACCGGGCGCAAGCCAGACGCCTTCGGGAGAAGCTCGAGGTCTACCTGAAGGAGAGCCCCGACTTCTCTCTCAAACGGATACAGCTCTCCGGCAGCCTGGCAAAGGGTACCGCCCTGCGCAGCCTCAACGACATCGATATGGCCGTATACATCAGCGGCTCCGATGCGCCTCAAGACCTCCAGGCGCTATTGCAGTACCTGACGGAGCGACTGCGCAAGGCCTTCCCAAACTTCTCGCCTGACCAAGTGAAACCCCAGACCTACTCGGTGACGGTCTCCTTTCGTGGCTCGGGACTTGATGTCGACGTGGTGCCCATCCTGTACGCCGGCTTGCCTGACTGGCGCGGCGACCTGATCAGCCAGGATGACGGCTCCTTCCTGGAGACGAGCATCCCGCTGCATCTTGAATTCGCCAAGAAGCGCAAACAGGTCCAGCCGAATCACTTCGCACAAGTCATACGCCTTGTGAAGTTCTGGGCTCGGCGCATGAAGCAAGAGCGCGACGGCTTCCGTTTCAAGTCCTTCATGATCGAGATGATCCTGGCCAAGTTGTGCGACGACGGCGTGGACTTCTCGGACTACCCCGAAGCACTGCAATCGTTCTTCACCTACGTGGCGAAATCCAACCTCCGCGAGCGCATCGTTTTCGAGGACCACTACAAGGCATCGAGCGTTGCCAAGCTCGACGACCCTGTCCAGATCATAGACCCGATCAATGCGAGCAACAACGTGGCGCGACTGTACACAGCCGAAAACGCCGATGACATCGTGGAAGCGGCCTTAGATGCAGGCGATGCCATCGATTCCGCCTTGGCAGCACCGAACAAGGAGTTGACGGTGTACTACTGGAAAAAAGTCTTCGGCCCCTCTTTCCAAGGTTGAACATCATGAGCTACAGCTTCACCGCGACCGAAACCAAGACCTTCACGTTGACGCACGCACGGCACCTCGCAGCCAAAGTGGCCGCAGACCTCAAGCGTTTGCAGCGCTTGTACGGGAATGTCTCCGACGAACGCATCGTTCAGTTTGAGGGCGAGGCCACCGAACTACTCCGTCAGGGCTATCTCGGGACCGTCACGTATGGCTTCAAACGTGATGGCAGTTGGATCGAACCCACGCTGCGTTACACGGCGAACGAACTGGCGAATGGCGACACGGACGACGACCCGGGGCGCGTCCGCCCAGGCATCGATATCAGCGGTGCGACTTTTCACAGCTACTTGACCTACAGCAGTGCCTGGTGGGCGTTGACGTCCAATCAGCGCGCCGCCGTTGAAGGACAACTGCCTTTGCAGCGAACGGGCCAGGCGGAACCGCAAGTTAACGGCTACTTTGCCGACGACAAAACCTATTCTTCTGGCGGCCGCTCGCTGGGCCGCTCCAGCGTGAGGAGCTATTGATATGAGTCAACAATCCAATCTCCAAGGCCTGTTCGAGCGCCCGACGACGTTGCCTGACCCCGATGCCCAAGGCCGCCTCGCGCGGCTGGTGGGTATGGACGACAAGATCAAGCGGCTGGCGAACGTTCTGGGTGTCCTGATCAACCCGGCTGGGCTTCGGAAATGGAAAGACAGACACCATGCGGATGCCGGAGGATTGCTCGATGCCGTGATTCGACGCCCGCCGCTGGTGGTTCTCTCCGGCGATGTGGGCTCGGGCAAAACGGAACTGGCGGAGACAATCGGCGACAAGGTCGCGCGGCAGGAGAACATCGACATCACGCTGTTGCCGTTGAGCCTGTCTTCGCGCGGGCAGGGTCGCGTGGGCGAGATGACACAGCTAGTCTCTGCCGCGTTCGAACATGCGTTCAATGAAGCCAGCAAGTTCAAGTCGGCCAAGGGCGTCGCGCGCGGCGGTGTAATCCTGCTGGTCGACGAAGCCGATGCGCTGGCGCAGTCCCGCGAGTCGGACCAGATGCACCATGAGGACAGAGCGGGCGTCAACGCCTTCATCCGAGGCATCGATCGATTTGCGAATGGAGGCCTTCCTGCAGTGGTGCTGATGTGCACCAATCGATTGAACGCCCTGGATCCAGCGGTACGTCGCCGGGCCGCGGACATTTTGGTGTTCGAGCGCCCCAGCTCCGAGCAACGACACGAAGTGCTCTTGCACCGACTGGGAAGTGCCGGATTCGGCAAGGCCGATCTGCAGGCGCTCGTGACGGCAACGGGTGAGCAACCCAAGCGCCCTTACGGGTTCACGTATTCGGACATCACTCAACGGCTGCTACCGGCCATCGTGCTGGACGCCTACCCGGATGGCCCGATCAAGCCATCACGCGCCATTGAATTGGCACGATCGATTCTGCCAACGCCGCCGTTTCGCGACACGTGAACTCATGGCTAAGGCACGGGCTGACCAGCTGAACTGACGAAGGATTACCATGACCCAAGCCGTTGCCGTCCGCAGAGACGGGGATTCGTTCCAGGCCAGAATCTTCTGGCGCAAAGCCGCATGCCTGCTGGACCCAAAGAGTCCAGTGATGCAGGTGGGATTCGAGTCAGGGCCGAAAGGCTTTGACGATGTCTGGGTGGCCTACGCTTCCGACCGCGCACCTCACGATCATGAGGGCCGGCCGATCATGCGGGAGCACATTCAGTGCAAGTGGCACGTCTCGGTGAACGACTTCGGTCACGCTGACTTGGTCGAGCCGGAGTGGATCAACGCCAACAAGTTCTCGCTGCTGCAGCGCGCCCGTGCTGCACAAGTGGCGCATGCGCGCGACGGGATCGGTGCTCGGTTCAAGCTGCTAACCAACTGGCGAATCGCGCAGGCCGACCCCCTGCGCGGCTACATCAACCAGAAGTCGAAGACGCTGCGCTTGAAGGACTTGTTTGACGGATCGACCGACAGGTCCGCAGCCGGCAAGGTCAGAAAGCTCTGGCGCGAGCATCTGGACATCGACGATCAGGAACTCATGCTGCTGGCGCGGACGTTGTCGCTGGACACGGACTCCACCTCACTGGAGGACCATCGGGACAACCTGGACCTGTTGTTCGAGAACCGCGGCCTACGCCGCGTGCCCGTCAGTGAGAGCAGCTTCGTATACGACGACGTTGCGTTTCAGTGGCTTGCTCAGGGCCGGCTGGACTTCAACCGGCAAACGTTTCGGGAGGCCTGCAAACGTGAGGGCCTGCTGGACGGCGATGGTCGAGCACATGTGGTGTTCGGCGTGAAATCGTTCGAGCATCCGTTTGATCGACTTGAAGACCGTTGCACCGTGGTGCTTGATCTGATCCCGCACTTCGACGAACGCGCCATCCGCGATCAGGCTGACTGGGCAACCACGCTTTACCCCAAGCTCAAGAGCTTTCTGCAAACCGCCGCCACCGGAAATCAACATCTGCGACTGATTCTTGATACACATATCACGTTGGCATTCGCCGCCGGATCTGTGCTGAACATCAAGTCCGGACGCAACGTCGAGATAGAGCAAAGAACCATTCATCGAAATGTCTGGCACTCAAGCGACATGCCGCGCGATCCATCCTGGCCGGGGTGGCGGTTCGATCTGGAACCGCTGACCAAACTCGACGGAGACATGGCTGTCGCCGTGTGCCTGACCCACGACGTGGTCCCTGCTGTGAAGGCGCACATCGCTGCTTCAATGTCCCAGGTGAGTTCGTTATTGATAGCCCGCCCAACGTGCGGCGCTGGCGCCAAGTCCGTCGTTTGCGGTCAACACGCATTCGATCTGGCAGAGGCATTGGCACTGCAGATCAACCAACAGCGGCAGGTCAACAGGCCACCGCTGCATCTCTTCGTTGCGGCACCCAATGCCTTCACGTTCTTCCTGGGGCAACGGCAGCCCGGCCTCGGCAAGACCACGCTGTACGAGTACGACTTCGAAGGCGCAAATGGTGGCGGCTATCGGCCATCTTTGACGCTGCCTGTCTGATGGTATGAGCGGCCGAATGCATCTGTTTCGGTCACCTTATTGCACAATAAGCTGGTCAACCAGTCCCAAGTTTCTTACAAAGTGCCGTAGCCCGTTTCTGGACCCCGACTTTAGGGTTTAGAGACAGGGCCAGTTTGAAGGCCGGAAGCAACGATCTTGGCCACAATATTGGGCGTGGCGCATCCGTTGTCTGAATTCGGGATGAACAATGTCTGCCTGATTAGGCACGCTGTCAATATTGGCGTCGCAATGCGATCCTCTCTCGTGCTCGACTGCCGCAGTGCTTAAACCATCACGGATCGTATGTCACTAAAATCAAATGCGGATATCCTCCAAATTGGGCAAAAACCAATTCTGCATTCCTTCTCTCACTACTTCAGAAACCTCCATGGCCAAAACCTTCAGCAGCATCCAGCGTCAAATTGACAAACTACAAAAAGAAGCAGCAGCCATCAAGGTGAAAGAAGTCGGTGGTGTTATCGAACGTATCCGCGGTGCGATTGACTTCTATGGACTGACACCGGCCGATCTGTTTGAAACCAAAACACGGGCGCAAGCAAAAGGCAAGCGCGCGGGTGCTGCGGGTTCGGTCGCAAAGGTGGCCGCCAACAAGACCAAGCAGAAGACCGAGTCCGTCATCAAATACAAAGATGAAGCAGGCAACAGCTGGACCGGCCACGGCAAGCGACCTGGCTGGTTCAAGGCCGCCCTGGAAGCTGGCAAGACGGCGGAAGACCTGTCGGTCAAACCATAACCGTTCTGAATTACCCACGCTGTGAGACTGAACTGGCCACACCTAGATGTGGCCACTGCCCGGTAAACTCGGCGCCGCATGATCCAGAAGAAGTCTCGTAAGCGTCGTAGCGCCCATTCCAGTTCTCGCCACAACCAGAATCTCCCCTCTGCGACGGTACGTCGCTTTGGTGTCGCGCTGGTCACTGCAGCGATCGTTGCGTTTCAGACCACCAGCTGCGGTTTGCAGCCGACAGCGTCCGGACCACGTACCGAGCAGAGCCGTGGCGCAACAACATCTTCTCGGTTTACCGCCTGCCCGCAGTTCTTCGCAAATGGGATCGCGCCCATGGCCCCAGGCATTCCCCAGCAGCGCGAGCTGTGCTACGAGGGGTTCACGGTGCTGCACAACGGCAGCGCGCGAACGCCCGCCTTTGTTGCAGAGCGCTTGAACCGTCAACTTCCGCTGCAGGCCCGCGAGCAAGAGCGTACCAACCGATTCTTTGCGGATGCGCGCCTGCCCCAGGCCGAACACGCTGAACTCAGTGATTACAAGGGATCAGGTTATGTCCGAGGGCATACGATGTTGGATGCTGCCATTGAGACGGTAGCCAGCAGCAAAAGCAGACCTGTCATTCACTCTGATCGTGAAGCTCACTATCGTTGGCCTGGGTGGCTCTCACGGGTGCGCAACGCAAAGCTGATTCGTTCGATGTCGCGTAAAGGATGTTCACCGGATAACGCAGCCTGTGAGGACTTCTTCGGGCGGTTGAAAACAGAGATGTTCTATCCTCGAAACTTGCAGGACATCACGATTGACCAATTCATCCAGATCGTTGACTCTTACATCCGCTGGTATAACGAAAAGCGCATCAAGATCTCCCTCGGCTCACTCAGTCCCATCGAATACCGGGCGAGCCTCGGAATAACGGCATAAACCAGTCCAAGTTTTACGCCGCACCCCCGCTTGTCTAGTGGACAAGCCACACTCCTACAACGGTCACGCTGTTCATCTCTGTAATCTTGCGGCGTTTGTACTGCCCGTAGGCAGGAAGGTGACTATTAGATCTCCTGGTAGTCCAAGAACTCCATCCCCCGGTCCAAGTTATGCTCTCCACCCGCTTGCGTTTCGTGTAATCGGAACATCTCCTCGATTAAACGCATCTCGTAAATGCTCCAAGCTATATAAATTTCCGCTCGCTGCAGCAAGCTTAAACCGGCGGGATAAACCAAGCAGATGTATCTCATCCTTTCTTGAGTACATGTGGCAAACAACTTCATCGGCCGCCTGCGCCTGCTCTGTAAAGCATTCAATCGATTTTTTACCAGCCGCCGTCAGCGCATAGAAGCGTCGACGCTTGTCCTCCTCCGGCTTACATTCCGTAAGTGAAATCAGCCTCTTGGAACAAAGCCCCTTTAAGTGATTGGCGAGAACAGTTTTACGAATACCAAGACTGTCTCCGATAAGCGCTGGAGATACGCGCGCGTTCACGCCTGCATTACAAATAAACAAGCATATGCTCGCCTCGATCGAGCTCAAGTTTGACATCGCATAAGCATGGGCGAGCAGAGTGTCAGCTATGCGACCAAGGAGCTTCAAATCCTCAAGACGAGGCTGATGTACCGTTGCCATAGGAATCCGTTTGGTTGGGCCAGGTTGCCTAATGTGTGGCAACGCCGCCACATCAAAAATAAAAATTCTAGACGCTAGCCGGGACTCAAACAGGAGCTTCTTTGTAGTCTGTATCACGCATTTCGATGGAATAGAAAATTCTCGCGCTTGCGCCAATCCAATAGAAGTACTTCACTTTATGAACTACAAGTGGAGAACATCAGAACGATCCATCGGCATTCGAGAGCACCCACACACACGGAAAAACACCTCGTCCAAGCGCTTTCGGAACAGCCTATTTCACGGTCATCGATGCTCTCCCACATCAGCCTCAGTCCTTTTGCAACGGCACATCTATTCTTTGAGTAATCGCGCTGCTCAAAGGATATTTCTAGCTCCAATTAATTGGCCATCGAATGGCGGAAAGCGCAATTGTGTCCCTAGATATTTCAAACCATGGGAATCACCCTCGGAATAAAGACTTCCGCCGATACCCAACTATGCGAAACAAAATAACAAAGGGATTAGAACTGTCTGCGCGCAAGACTACGGCATCGGAATTTCCCTAACAAAGAGGGCGTTGCACGCAAGAAGGCCCGTAAGAAGGGCGTTGCAGCGAACGCCCGCTGGAGCCATCATTTCAGAATGCATGAAGGCTCTCATCCGCACGCCCCAATTTCTGTGGCGAACCCACACCAGCCCACCGTTTTGTTGGAAGAGCGCATTTGCACGTTTCTGATGCAGCGATACGGACCTGTCCTAGATAGAAAGGCGATCGTAGAGACCCTTCGTTTCCCGAGTGGGGACGCATTTGACCGGGCCGTGGAGCGGGGACAACTAAAGATGGAGTTCTTAAAAATGTCGAATCGCAAGGGCCGCTTTGCACTTGCACAGCGGGTTGCGCAATATCTGGTGCAAGCCGATGAACGATCAGGATTATTACAGGCGGACGAAGAACGCGTCAGCCCAAGAAAAAAGGAGTGGTCACGATGAGTGGCAGTTAAAACAGCAGGCTCTGACGCGGGTGACAGCCCACGTCAGAGCCTTGGAGTGCTGTATCCCTAGGGGGGACAGCATCATCTTAGGCAGCCGTCTCTTACGCGTCAAGCCGCGTGAGTTGAATCAGCGCTGCCGCTGTATTTAGTTGCCCAAACCGCTCTCCAAGTTGCCATAAACACGTTGCCACGATGCGACACGTGGATGGCGGCTAGGCGGAGCTATTTCTCATACGACCACGCAATCAAGCCCAATCTTGGGGCGCAATCTGTGGAGTTAATAAGTGTTTTCAATAAAACCTCGAAAGAAAATAAGCAAGGAAGAAGCCTTTCAAAAACGTGCGAAAAAACAAGTGAGGGGCCGACTGCCGGGCAAGGACTACTCCGCCTACATAA
Organism: Rhodoferax sp. GW821-FHT02C08; assembly: GCF_059421805.1. Lineage (NCBI taxonomy): Bacteria > Pseudomonadati > Pseudomonadota > Betaproteobacteria > Burkholderiales > Comamonadaceae > Rhodoferax > Rhodoferax sp. GW821-FHT02C08. The sequence continues at coordinate 65,602 of NZ_JBWKVR010000016.1, read as the reverse complement.
AAATCGGTCGAAACGAATTCTCTTCACATGGGCGCTCTCAAATAATGAACGATCCAGTATCGGAAAGAGAGCATCACTTTTTATCTTGGCTAGAGACATTTATTTGGCTGTTACTTCTGCATTTGGGTGCAAAAGTAACATGTGAGCAATTCCCACTCTCGGCAGCAGATGATGATATGAGTTTTCTAGTGCAACAAATGAAAGGAAGAGGAACGCTGTCGATTGCCGAATTGCTCGAAATTAAGCATCCAAAAGTGAACGACGAAGTTCCACGAATTCTCACCACGGATTTGATCATTGAGTCCCCTAGGAACGAGCAATGCGCAATCTATGTCCGTCCTCACGATTTGGTACCCAAAGATGGCCGAGGCCTTGAACTACTCCGGCTACAAGCGGCATATTGGAAAGAACGCAACAGACATTTATATGTTCTAACAGAGCGCCATTTGGACTATCAACTAATCGATCTACTCATATGGTCATATACGAGCAGACGAAGCTACCCAACAGGAGCGGATAAGGAATTCCTAGTCTTCCTAAGTGACTGCAACACATACCGGCCCCTAAAAGATCAACTAAAAGAATGGCGAGGTTCAGATTTTGTTGGGGATGCAGTTAATCAATTTAAAGCTGCCATATTCAGCGGTCAAGTGACTGTGACACTGAACGAAGAGTCCGGCAATCTCCACCCATTGAATGAACCATGGAAATTTGCGGTTTTAAATGAGAAGAATATAAATACACGGCTATCTAGATTTTTCTCAAAAATTGAGCCATATCGTGCCTAATATTCATAATCAAGACCCTCCCCAATTACCCATGACAATTGGGGATATTTATCTGATCAATCTAAGCGATCGACTACCCCGCGGAATTTATATTTATATCTACTTGGATCCCGTTCGAAAGGTGGTTTTTTTAAAAAGGCAAAAACAAACCAAGGACGGTAACTCTCCAACAGCGACCGCTCCAAGACATCGCGCAATAAATTCAATAGCCTGCAAGGATCTAGAAAATCTTCTTAACCAGAAGTTTGCGGTGAAAATTGAGCGCCAGCAAAACCTCGTAGTGCCGCAACTACCGAAAAAGAGAAAAGAAAAAGAAAGGGAAAAGGCAATTGCGAAGTTAGATAAAACACGCGATTTCCTTACAGCACTGTGCAATCCTGACCTTTTGCATGAGGTTATTGTAGAGCGTTCTTATAAACCAATATTTCAACTGGCAGCAGCGAAAGAATTCGCAAATCAACATGCAAAGCGATTATTTTTTCGTCTCTTGGATGCTGCCTATGACATCGATACTGCGGTAATAGATCGCCGGAAAACCGCTGAAAGGAAAACACCACGCAAAGTAGAGAAAAAGCTAGGAAGACAATATAAGCATGTGCGCAATGGCAGCAACCCCGAACGCAATGGAAGAAATTTTAACGAAGATGACCACAAAAATTTAACTGCATATATAAATAGTGGCGGCTATAAACATGACAATAGTCTTCAGTGGAACTATGAAAACTTCAAGGCAATATTCAATGTAAAGCAAGTGCATAAACTAGCCAACGGAAAGGTTGTGCCGGAGACGTTGCCCGAAGATCAATTCATAACTAGAAGTCAGTTTGTTTACAACTCCGAGAAGATCCACAAAGCTCTCGCTTACACATTTTCTACAAAAAAACTGATCGAGATAACAAGAAGAGGCTTCCGTGTCTACACGGGAAGTTCAAGATCTCATATCCCTTGCCCTGGCCATTCGATACTGATTGACAGTACGTTGGCCGATGTTTACCTAGTCTGCTCTTGGGATAGAACACGAATTATTGGCCGACCATTATTATATTTTGTGGTCGATGCTCTCACATCGGTTGTTTTGGGAATTCACATCTCACTCCGAGCCCCTAGCGGAGTTGAAGCAAAAATGGCTCTTTTCTCTGCTTTGAGTAATAAAACGGAGTTGCTCACCAAATATAGTCTGAATGCTTACTCTCATTTTTTCCCACGTGCACCAATACCATATGAATTCTTGCCTGACAGGGCGGAATTACTGTCTTCAATAGGAAGAGAAGCAGCAAGCGCATTAAACTGTGCGATGGGAATGCCTTCAGCTTATACACCTCAGTGGAAAGCTGCAGTAGAACGAATTTTTAAGACTATTAATAACTTTTCCATCCATTGGATTCCAGGCAGCACGCGGGGACGAGTTCGAGAACGAGGACAACCGGATGTGCGGTTGGATGCAATTTTGACGATGGAGGAATTCACCCGAATTATTCTTCTTTCCGTTCTTCAATGGAATGCGTTAGGACGTTCAACACAGAAACTTTTACCATCAATGTTAAAAGACGAAACTGCTACGGAGCCAGGGCCCAGTGGTTACTTTAATTGGGGGTTAGAAAATCTACACGGCTCGCCGGCATACTTCACTAACGACGAACTCGTAACAAAACTATTACCTGGAAGTATTTGTGAAATAGGTTCTGAAGGCATCCATATTGATAACAACAGATGGGGCGCACCGTGGATGAATGACCCTCAGTTAAGAGTTGCCGGACTTTTGAGTAGCCCGGTTCATCTCTATAGAAACCCCGTCCACTCCAAACAATCTTATATTCATCTTAAAGGAGAAAGCCAACTCCGCGAGTCAACTCTGCTTGAGATGCCTTGTGCGGGTAGTATTTTTGATCTGGAGGAATACTTCGTCGTCGAACAAACAAAACATTCAATTCACAAAATGCAGAACGAGGGGCTTCAGACTTCAATAACGCATGAAATGAATAGTCTCATCGCAAGTGCAAGGTCCAAGACGGCTATCGCCAACAAAGAATTACCAATATCAAAATCAGAAAAGACAAAAAGTATTCGCCAAAATCGAAACAACGAGATAAATGGTCAAAAATTCACAGCTAAACCTGCTGACGACAGCAAAACGCATGAAGAAGATGTCTTAGCAAATTGGTCGGCTTCATCTTTCGCCAGCAATGATTTCATGGCAGCACTAAGAAAAATATCCAATAAAAATAAATCATGATTGCACGACCGGCCCAATACTCTGCATCGACTGTACCTAGCTTTTGCAAGGGGAATCCTCTGAGTGAAGCACTCCCAGAACTACCCAATGACAAAGCCTTATTTGAGGAACTTCTTATTGCACCCAAGGGTGATTTCTCTATTGCACGGACGAATGATCCAAATAGTTTTTACGAGGCATCAACTCTTCTGGAAATAAATCTACCACGACTGGAGACCCCTATTTTGATGAGGAGGATTTATAGCATGATCCACAATGCATACTCCAAATCGAATCCGATGACGAGCCAATTTATTGGTGACATCAATTCCATAGATTCAGATTTATTTTCAGAAAAAGAAACGCTAGATTTGCAAAGCGATGCAATGACAATTCTCGGTTGGAGTGGAGTTGGAAAATCCACACTCATAAGATCAATACTCAAATTTTTCCCGCAACTAACCAAGCACTCAGAATACAAAAATAGGCCGCTTACGTTACTTCAAGTAGTTTGGCTAAGTGTTGATGCTCCACTGAACGGCAGTCCAAAAGGATTTTTGAATAATATTGCTCGTGCGCTCGACAAAGTTTTGCAACTCAGAGGAAAGCAGTCTTACTTCAACCAAATGGAAAGTAGTTCCGCAGAAACTATGAAAGTTCATTTAGCAAGAGCTCTGCGCACTCATTGCGTCGGTCTACTCCACGTCGACGATATTCAGCGCTGGGGAGAGGGTGATAGAAAGGCCAGACTTTTGTCCATGTCAATGTTAATAGGATTGGCGAATACGATTGGTTGCTCGCTACTTCTTAGTGGAACACCTGCTGCAGTCGAGGTCCTTAAAACGAGCTTTGAAAGTAGCAGAAGAGCAAATAGGCGACCGCATATCGTTATAAAGACTCCGACCAACTACGAAGATCCTTTTTTTGAAAGTTTGATTAATTATTTATTCTCCTTTCAACTTTCTACTCCTTGGGTGGCTGTCAATGAGGATTTTAGAAAAACCATATTCCAATTGACCGCAGGCATTCCTGGCGTAATAACCAGTCTTTATGTGGCAGTTATTGAGGAAGCACTCTTATCAAGGCAGCCGCTTTCAGTCAATTTATTCAAAGTAGTAATGCAGGAAAGCTTTTCCATGCTTACGGACCCTATAGAAAATCTGCGTAAAGGTCGGGCAAAAAATCCAGATTACTGGGATCCAGATACAGATAAAAAATTAAGCCGCAGTGTCAAAAAGAAGTCGCTAGACGATGACGCATAGGTCATTTTAAATGATCAGTAAAACCAATTTTTTTCCACCAATCGGAGCATCTGAGACAATTTACTCCATTTGCAGCTCGTTGCATCACTTACTGGGTCACCTAAGCCATCGTGAAAGTTCACATTTATTTTTTGGCGATCATTCAGCCGTCGGGCGTCATCTTAGCCCAGCCAATTTAAATCACTTTTGCAACTTTACGGAAAATCGCGCGGGCAACTCCGAAGATATTTTAAACAATAGAACCGTTATCGGGTTGTACAGGCGATTCAACCCAACGAAGACAATTAACGATCTCTACAAATCACCCAATTCAGACAAACGCCCTCGTTTACCGAAAGAAACGGATCTATCTCTAAGGTATTGCGTACATTGCGTAGTCGAAGATCGGGAAAAAATAGGCCGAGGCGCTTGGAGACTAGAGCATCAGTTTTCTGGGGTAGTTGTGTGTCCGCGTCATGGGATTGAACTCAAATCAACATCCTTTTCACCAAAATCAAAGGATAAGCGCTGGATTAGGGTAGATGAGTTGATTAATGACCACCCAACAATAGAAGAGGGTAAAAATGATAAAAAAATTCACTGGCTTCAACACCTGGCTCAGGTGCTATGGGGTTTTAATCAATATGAAAATGCCACACCATCAAGTCTGAGGATTGCACTGGCCAATCATCTGGCTAATACCGGTGAAATTCCAAGCCCAAGTCACTTTACTGCGCATTATATTAATCGTTGGTACCGATCCAAAGGACTTCCTTTTATAGGAAGCCAGTTCCGCGCAATCCAGAAATTTCCTCTTCCATCTGAAAATAGCCAACTAATGCTGCGCTGGGCAACCTATATTGCGGCTACTGCGTGCTGGGATGAAATTAAGTTACAACTTAAAAATCAACCACCCTTTCAAGCCAAATTTGAACTGCCGTATTTGTGCCGGGAATATGCGGCAGAGGAACTACTTCCAGTTCAGGTATGGGCCGCTCTCAACGAGGGAATTAGTTTAAGCAGAATTAGTTTAACTACCGGATTTAGCGTAACCTCGCTAAACCACGCGTTAAGATCAAATCCAGAAGTGAAAAATGCACGTAAAACCTTGATAGACGCATCCAATTTGCACGAGAGACGATCTTGGGTTCGTTCCAAGTTGGCGGCCAATCCTTCCTGGGGAAGAAAAGAGCTGTTTCGCCATGGTTCGAAATATGTTCGCTGGCTTGAACTTCACGATTTTGAGTGGCTAACGGCCCAGCTTCCACACGTCGATTCTGGCCGCTGGGTACAACGACCGCTATTTGTTTAAGGTCACTAAGGTACGGTTCCTCAGGCAACCTCTTCTCCCCAGCTTTCGTCATGGCACTGGGCCAAGTGGTAGAACTTCTACGGATTGAGAGTAAAGCTAAAAATTTTCACTAACTGAGAAAACTGTACCTGTAAAAGTCCAAAGACGGCTTGATGCTAAATGTGTCGAGTCATGATCGCATCTTGGGTACAAGATCGACGTGATCGGACAATCTAGAAGACTAAGCTATTGATTTTTATGATATTTCAATGTAAGTTGGAGAAATCCAGATTCACATTGAAAAATGACCAATTTTCTTGAAAACAGTGAAAGCCAGAACCGGCAGTACATAGATGCCGAGACCGTCTACCGGGAGTTGCTGCGAGTGCAGAAAGCAGCGCAGCAGACCCGAGGCGGGATGATCTGGCGTGAGATGGGCGGCAAGAAATACCTCATCCGCACGTCGACCAAGGGCGCCCAAAAATCCCTCGGTCCTGAAACCGAAGAGACCGTTAAGATTTTTGACAGCTTTTCGTCTCGCAAAGCTGATGTCGCAGAACGGCTGGCATCCCTCAGGCAGACCTACGACGAGCAAAAAAGGCTCAACAGGGCATTGCGAGTCGGACGCGTTCCGACGCTGGTCGTCGATGTTCTCAACGCCATCGAAGCTGCAGGGCTAAGCGAACATTTCACGGTGGTCGGCACGCATTCTCTTTATGCCTATGAAAGTGCTTGCGGCGTTCGGTTCATGCCACAGGCCATGGCTACCCGAGATATTGATCTCCTCCTGGACACACGTAAGCATTTGGCTTTCGTGTCAAAGATGAAGGAAGCGCAGGCGTCGTTCCTGGGAATTCTCAAGAAGGCGGATAGGACATTCGAGAGAGTTGAGGATAGAAAGGAAACAGTCATCAACTCGACCGGTTTTGAGATCGATGTCATCCGACGCGTAGCCAAGGATGGTGACCCGCATCCGTTTCGCTTGAGTGATGACGAAGACGATGTTTGGGCAGTTCAAGCTCCGACCGGTGATCGGCTTCTTGGCGCGGCCCGGTTCAGCCAGATGGTGGTGGCCACGAGCGGCGAAATGGCGATGATGACCGCTGTTGACCCCGTCAGTTTTGCACATATCAAACGACAGCTTGCCGCTTTTCCCGATAGAGACCCTCGCAAAGCCGGCAAGGACTTGCTGCAAGCACAGTTAGTCGAAGAACTGGTGGCTACCTATATGCCTTCATTGAGCTCGAAGGACTCCAGAAAGCTTACCGAAGACGAGCAATCGCATGAACATCCTGCGCCTGGATGAAATACAGCTGGTGAGTTGAAAGCCTGCTGGGGTGCGTTGAGGACATACAAACAGCGCTAGGACTTCTACCAGGCGCATCTAGCGCCAATTCCGGCAGCGCACGAAGTACCCACCAATTGAGATCTACTATGAGAAATCGGGCGTTAAGCAGCGCCGCCGTAATAGTCACTAGCGACTGCGTATGCGGATTTTCGTAGAGGTGGGTGATTTTCAGCGTACGTACTTCTCCAAATCAGCAGAAATAATTGAATTTGATTTGTCAAATTGCACCTCAATCATTGCAATTGAACAATATTCATCACCGTAACTCTTTGATTCTTAACGACGACTAACTCACGTTCAATTGTCAGGGACACCATATGTAGCCAGGGTGTAGCCACGGGGTAAGCGGCGTTTCAAGCAGCGTCGAATGCGGCGCGCAGCCATTGCAGGCCCTGCGCCTCCAGCACCACCACGTCAAAGCGGCACGGAGGTGGCGTGGCCAGGCCCAGCAGGTAGTGACGCGCCGCCAGCACAATGCGCTTTTGCTTGGTAGTGCTGACACTGGCTGCGGCACCGCCAAAGGCCGCATTGGCGCGCTTGCGCACCTCGACAAACACCAGCGTGCCGTCCGGGGCGCGCATCACCAGATCGATTTCACCGCCGCCCCGGCCGGGCGTCCGATAATTGCGCTCCAGCAGACGCAGGCCCTGGGCCTGCAAATGCGCCAGCGCCTGGTCTTCGGCCGCATCACCGGCTTGCTTGGTGGTCGGCGCCGTGCCCATGCGTGTCAGAGCTAATTTTTTGAGGAAACCCATTGAGCGCTTCTTTTGCTTCCGCCTTGAACGCCGCCCGCGAGGCCGCGTCTTCGCAGCATTATCCGGCGGGCACGCTCTATATCGTGGCCACGCCGATTGGCAATCTGTGTGACATCAGCCTGCGCGCCCTGCATGTGCTGGGTCTGGTGGATGCGATTGCCTGCGAGGACACACGCCACACCCAGTCTCTGCTGCGCGCCTACGGTATTGACAAGCCATCGTCGCAGCTGCTGGCAGTGCATCAGCACAACGAATCCGAGGCCGCCCAGAACGTGGTGCGGCGCCTGCAGCAGGGCGAGCGCATCGCCTATGTGAGCGACGCGGGCACGCCCGCCATCAGCGACCCCGGCGCCCGCGTGGCCGCTGCGGCACGGGCAGTGGGCCTGCCGGTGGTACCGCTGCCTGGCGCCAGCAGCATCACCACCGCGCTCAGCGCAGCTGGCATCGTGCAGGACACGGGTTTTGTGTTCATTGGTTTTCTGTCCAGCAAGGCGGCCGAACGCGATACCGCAGCCCAAGGCCTGCTGGCCGAACCACGCGCCGTGGTGCTGCTGGAAGCCCCCCACCGCATCGAGGCGCTGGCCCGCAGCCTGGCATGCCTGGGCGCACGCTCGATCACCATGGCGCGCGAGCTCACCAAGCAGTTTGAGGAAATTGCCACCGTGCCGGCGCAGGAACTGCCCGGCTGGCTGGCAGCCCAGGCATCGCGCACACGCGGAGAATTTGTGGTGGTGGTACACCCTGCCCCACCCGCCGAGACGCCAGAACAAGACTTGCGCATACTCAAGCTGCTGCTGGCCGAGCTACCGCTGAAAACCGCGGTGCAGCTGTGTACCGACATCACCGGCCAGCCGCGCAAACTCTTGTACAGCGCCGCCCTGGCGTTGAAGCCTGAGCCCGAGGAAGACTCCTAAAATAATAGCTTCCAGCGCAGGTAGCACCTGCGCTGGAGGCATATTTTCTTTAAGACTTGCGGCGCGGCCAGAGAAAGCTCAGCGGCTGCTGGCGCACCCGCTGCCACACAGCCGAACGCAGGCGCAGGCGGTCCAGGCCGCTGACGCTATGGGCGCCCAGCGCCAGCTGCAGGGCCAAGAAGAAGCTCACCGTCAGGTTCAGCGCGCCAATCAGCGGGATCGCCGCGACGCACCACCAAAACGCCGACATAGTCCACACATGGGCGCCAAACGCCGAAGCCGCTGCCGCCAGTTGCCCGGACGACAAAGTGACGTGGCGCGCCTCCAGCCCCAGGCCCACAAAAGCCAACACCGGCGGCAACAGGCCCAGCATGAAGCCCAGCGAAATGTTCGACGCAAAGCCCGAAATATGCTCGCGCATGAAATGCGCCCAGCGGTCGGCGCGCGCCACGCCCAGCACGGCGGTGATGCGCGGGTTGTAGCGCAGGGCCGAATCCAGGCGGTGCAGCACAAACCAGTTTTCCGTTGCGCCGGCAATCAGGCTGGCCAGGAACAGCAGTACCCCGGTAAAGGCCGCGAACAGCAAGGTGCTGGGCGTGAGCAGGTGCAGGGTCTGGAACACATGCGCGGCCTCGGCCTTGCTGATCATGGGCTTGCCGCCCAGCCACAGCATGCCAAAGCTGATCAGGCAGACACAGGGTACGACCATGCCCACATTGCCCAGTACGGCAGCCACCTGCGAACGCACCAGGTGGGTTACCTCGTCCACAAACTCATCCACGGCGCTGCCGCCGCTCAGATCCTTGAGCTTGGCCGCCATGGCCGGCGCCGTCATGGCCGGCTGCTTGGTAGCCAGCGTCCAATGCAGCAGCTGGATCAGCACAAAGCTGGCGGCATACATCAGGCCGGACGCCATGCCGGACCAGAACGCCGTCAGGCCCAGGGCGCCGATTGCGAACTTGAGTAAGGTGGTCAATGAGGTGGCGGCCCCGCCGCCGGCGGCCTTGGCCAGCATGCCACGGTATTCGGCATGGTCGCGGGTGATGTAGTGCGCACCGGTTTCGGCACTGCGCTCGGTCACCTTGGCCGCCAGCATGGAGGCATTCACACGGACCAGAGCGCGCACGCTGCGCCGCTCCTGCCCGGCTTCAGTCAGCTTGGATACCAGGCGCGCAGCACTGGCCTCGGGTGTGGGCGACACTAGGCCATCCATCAGGTCGCGCACCCGCAAGACTCGCTCGCGCAGCTGGCGCAACATGAACACCAAGTTGATCGAAATGCCGTGCTCGTTCAAATGCGGATACACGCTGGCTGCGGCCTGGCGACACAGTTCCAGGCGCTCACGCAGGCGCTGCGCCGCAGCCTCCAGCTCCTGAGGTTCACGTGGCGTGGCGATAAAGGCCAGACGGAATGCATCCACATCAGCCGACAGATCGCTAAACGGCTGGGCCTGGCGCGCACCGTCACTCATGCGCAGGCGCAGCTCAGAGGCAAAGCCCGTGGCGCGGATCTGGCTGGTGCAAAAAACAATCGCCTGCAGCAAAGCGTCTTGCCACAGGGTGACGCACGGCGTGCGGGAGGGCGCCGTCAGCAGCCCAGCCAGGCACTGCAAGCTGCCACTGTCCAGCGCCGCCAACCACTCCGCATCGGCCTTGTCGCTCAGCACCAGGCTGAACAACTCCGCGGCATCGGTAGTTTCAGGGGTAGCGGGCAGAATCTTGCGGCCCAGGCGGCCAGCCAGTTCGCTCAAAAATGCCGAGCTATGCGAAAAGCCATAGTCGGCCAACACGGTGGTGCTGTCCACGGTCTGCAGCAATACCAGCCACCAGGCACGCAGGCCCTCCTGCAGCTGCGGCCGTGTCTGCAGCGCCTCCAGGAAAAACTGCATCCGGCGCACCGATGCGTCGGCAGAACTGCCGTCGCCGCGTATCCAATCCAGCAAGCCAATCAGCCACAGATGGCGCTGCGCCAAGGGAGCGTTGGCGTCCAGCGTGTCGAGCAAAAAGGGAAGGTCAGATTGTGTCAATAGTGCGTTCGGAAGAGGTGTCGCTGCAGGCATAAACCTGCCGAGAGGGGACGCGCAAACAGGGCAATGCCAACAACTGTCGCTTGAATCATAAGCGTGCCGTTAGATGAAGCATAACTGTACCACCTGGTGTTGCTGCCGGTCTCGATTGGCCCCGCCCCCATCCTGACGCGGATGTCAACCATGTTATCGGTTCAACAGCCCGATAAACGCATCTGCCGCTACCGCTTTGCTGAAATAAAAACCTTGCGCGTCGGTACAGCCTCGGGATAGCAGGAAATCGATCTGCTGCATCATTTCGACGCCCTCCGCCACGACCTTCAGATCCAGGCCATCGGCCATGGCAATAATCGCGGAAACCAGCGCAGTGGCGTTGCGGTCCTGGCCGATCCCGCGCACAAAGGATTGGTCAATTTTCAACACCTGAATTGGAAAGCGCTGCAGATACGCCAGGCTGGAATAGCCGGTTCCGAAGTCGTCCAACGTCAGTTGTATGTCCATTTGACAGAGCCGATTGAGAATATCGAGAACGTCATCGCTGCGCTGCAGCAAAAGACTCTCGGTAATCTCCAATTCAAGGCTGGAAGCGCTCAGGCCGGTTTCCTCAAGAATCGCCGCAATCCGTTCGCAGAAGCGTGGCTGGTAAAACTGGCGTGCGGACAAATTGACCGCCACGCGCAGTTGCGGATGACCCGCATCCTGCCATTGCTTGAGCTGACGGCAGGCCTCGCGCAATATCCATTCGCCAAGAGGCAGGATCAAGTCTGTTTCTTCGGCAATCCAAATGAAATCTGGACACGAAACCGGCTCAGTTCCCGGGCGGTGCCAGCGCAACAAAGCCTCACACGAAAGGATGGCACCGCTGACCATGTCTACCTGAGGCTGGTAGTGCATCACAAACTCGCCTTTCGTCAAGGCCTGCCGCAATTGGTGTTCCAGCGCCAAGCGCTGCTGTGCGGCTTGGTTGAGCGCGGGTGTGAAAAACTCGTAATTCCCTCGACCTCGCACCTTGGCATGGTTCATGGCCGTGTCGGCGGCACGCATCAAATTATGAACATCCATGCCATCACCCGGATACAAACTGATGCCGATACTGGCACTCGCATGCAATTCATTGCCATCCACAAAGACAGTTTGACCCAAGACATCCAGCACCCTTTGTGCCGCGGATGCGGCATCGCCTGCCCCCGTTAACAAAGGAAGACATAACGCATACTCAGCGCCGCCAGCGCGCGCCAAACTGTCGCCTTCGCGCAAGCATTCTTTCAAGCGAGCTGCGACCAACTGCAGGAAATAGTCACCGCTCTTATGCCCTAGTGAATCATTGATGTATTTGAAATAGTTCAGCCCAACAAAGAGAACCGCCACCTGCGAGCGATTTCGATGCGCATAGGCGATCGCCTGCGTGAGGCGATCCTCCAACAGCTCGCGGTTGGGCAACCCAGTTAATGCATCGTGGTGCGCCATATATCGGATGCGCTCTTCGGCTTGCTGACGCTCCGAGATCTCGGTATGAAGGGCGTCAATCGTGGCGGCCAATTCGGCGGTGCGTTCCAGCACCCGGCGCTCCAGATCATCATTGGCCTGGCGCAGTGCCTGCTTGGCCTGGCTGCGCTCCATGGAATAACGTATGGCGCGCACCAACAAAGCGGCGTCGACATGCCCCTTTACCAGATAGTCCTGCGCACCGGACTGCACTGCCTGAACGGCAATATCCTCATCGCTCAAGCCGCTCAGTACGATCAAGGCGGGAACGGCCGGGAAGCGCTCCAACACTGCTCGCAACGTGGCCAATCCACTGCTTTCTGGTAAGCCCAGGTCCAACAGCAGAACATCCGTCGGCTGGGTCTGCAGATGCGTTATTCCATCGGTCAGATTGCCAACCCAGGTCAATATATACGCTGGCTCTTGCAGCTGCTCGAGCATGCACTCGATCAACCGCGCATCGCCGGGGTTGTCCTCAATCAATAAAATTTTGGTGGGACTAGTGCTCATCGCGTTACCTTGGCGGTAGTGTCACGATGCTAAGCCAGAAATCCTCAATAGTTCGCACGATCTTGGCGAACTGCGTGAAGTCGACCGGCTTGGTGATATAGCAGTTCGCATGCAGGCTGTACGCACGCACCACGTCCTCTTCAGCCTGCGAGGTGGTCAGGATGACTACCGGTATCGTCTTTAGACTTTCATCCTCCTTGATTTCTTCCAGCACTTCCCGGCCATTTTTCTTTGGCAGGTTCAAGTCCAACAAAATCAGGTCGGGACGAGGGGCGTTGATATGCTCACCACGTTGATGCAGGTAGTCGAGCGCGGCCGCTCCGTCCTCCACCACTCGCAGCGTGTTCGATACCTTCGCATCTTTCAGTGCTTCCTGGGTCAGGCGGACATCGCCCGGGTTGTCCTCCACCATCAGGATTTCGATCGGGCGCACCTGTAGTATTCCATTCATGATGCCTCTCCTGTTGTCTGTGGCACCTGTGACAAAGTGAATTTGAATGTCGCACCCTGTCCGGGCTCCGAATCGACCCAGATGCGTCCACCGTGCCTCTCTACAATCTTCTTGCAGATCGCCAGCCCAATCCCGGTGCCCGGGTAACGGCTGCGATTGTGCAGACGCTGGAACATCACGAAGATCCGAGCAAAATATTCCGGCGCAATGCCGATGCCATTGTCCTTCACCTCGAAGCGCCAGAAGTCATTCTCCGGTTCAACCCGGATCTCTATCTGCGGCGCTTGCGAGCCGCGAAACTTAATCGCGTTGGCAAGCAGATTCTGAAACAACTGCGTCAGTTGCGCGGGGTCCCCCTGTACCACCGGCATTACGGCACACTGGATCTGCGCACCGCTCTCCTCGATGGCTATGCGGAGGGACTGCAGGACTGTTTTCAGCACCGCATCGCAATCGGTCGCCTGCAAGGGTTTAGCCTTAGTGCCAACCCGCGAATAGGTCAGCAAATCGTCAATCAAGGCCTGCATGCGCTTGACCCCGTCAACAGAAAACCCGATGAATTCATGCGCTTCGGCATCCAGCTTGCCTCCATAGCGCTGTTCCAGCAGTTGCACATAGCTCGTCACCATGCGCAACGGCTCCTGCAGATCATGCGACGCCACGTAGGCCAACTGTTCGAGTTCCGCGTTCGAGCGCGCCAACTCCTGCGAGCGCTGTGCCAACACCATTTCGGCTTTTTGGCGTACCGCTATTTCCTGCTGCAATTGCTGGTTCTGCGCCAGCAGTTGCCGCTGCATGGCCTGCAAGCTCAGGTGCGTGTTGATGCGCGCCAGCACCTCCTCCGCATGAAACGGCTTGGTCACGTAGTCGACGCCCCCGAGCTTGTAGGCACCGATCTTGTCACCGATGTCGGACAGGGCAGTCATGAAAATGACAGGGATATCTTTCGTGACGGCAAGCGATTTCAACTTGCGGCAGGTTTCGAAACCGCCGATGCCCGGCATCATCACATCCAGCAAAATCAAGTCCGGCGGTGCGAACTGCGCGCGCTCGATCCCTTCTTCACCATCCTGGGCGACCATTACCGAAAAACCATGGCTGACGAGGTGTTCCGCCAGCACGGCCACGTTAACCGGTGTGTCATCCACGATGAGGATGTTGGGGCTTGACCCCCTGGAACCCGTGCTGGTGTTCATAACGGATCCGTTATAAAAATAAATATCGACGGAAAAAGTATAGGCTTATGCTCTTCATTTGCAATAAGCGCAGTTACTTGAAAATGGATTCACTGCTGTTAAGGCAGTACTTTGCCAGGTTCAGGATAGCCTTGGACTGGTAGCCCTTGGCGAGCAGGCGCAGTTGATTGGTAAAGGGGCGATAGCGCTCGTCCAGGTCGTCCAGATGGTCTGCCCAGTGCAAGATGTCCTGCATGTTCCCCAGGCGCGCCAGCTGATACAGGTTATCGATCTCCTGCTGCGGCGGCAGGATGAACACACCAGTCCCCCCATCGCCCGAAACTGGTAGCCCCTGTGTTGGCTCGTAGGTCAGATCCAGGCGCAGGAGACGGCCGATCTGTGCCATCAGGCGTTCGTACTCGATCGGCTTCACCAAAAATGCATTGGCGCCGGCCTGGCGGCTTTGCTCCTGGTCGCTGACCGAAGCGCTGGCCGAGAGCATGATGATGGGCGCAACCTCGAAGTCCGGTAGCTGGCGCAGGCGGCGCGTCGTCTCCAACCCGTCCATGCCGGGCATGACCAGGTCCATCAGAATCAGGTCCGGCCGTAAGGCCTGTGCTTTCTCCAGTGCGTCCATGCCGCTGACCGCCGCGCCAGTCTCGAAGCCGAGCTGGCTCAACATGTCGATCGCCACTGCCCGGTTGTCGGCCACATCGTCCACCACCAGTATTCTTTTGCGCGTGCCCGCGTAACCCATAGGCCCCGGCTCGTGAGCCACACCGCCTTTCGACGCGATGACCTGCAAGTCCACCTCGAACCAGAACGTACTGCCCTCGCCGACCCGGCTCTGGACCTGCACGTCGCTACCCATCAACTTGAGGAACTGGCGGCTGATCGCCAAGCCCAGGCCGGTGCCGCCGATGCGGTGCTGCAGGTCGCCCGCCTGCTCGAACGGTTTGAAGATCGCCTCCAATTGATCGGCGCCGATGCCCACCCCGCTGTCCTGCACGTCGAACCGGAAGCGCCCGGGGGCCGGGCTGCTCACAGCCAGGCGCACGGAGCCACGGTCGGTGAACTTGACGGCATTGGACAACAAATTCAGCAAAACCTGACGCAAACGCTTTTCGTCGGCCCGCACCCAGGCGGGCAAGTCCGGTGCCAGGTCGCAACCGAAGTCCAGGTTCTTTTGCGCGGCCTTGACTTCGATCATCCCGGTGATGACACGCAAGAAGGTGTGGAACTGAATGTCCGTCACGTAGAGTTCGAGCTTGCCGGCTTCAATCTTGGCAAAATCCAGGATGTCGTTGATCAGCGTCAACAAATGTTCGCCGCTCTTCTGGATCAAGTTCAGTCCGGAGGACTCGCGCTCGCTCAGGGTCTTGTCCCGCAGCAGTATCTGCGCATAGCCCAAAATGCCATTCAGGGGCGTACGCAATTCGTGGCTCATGTTGGCCAGGAAGGTGCTCTTGGCCTGATTGGCGGCTTCCGCTGCATAAGCAAAAGCCTCCAATTCCTTGTTCGCCAGTTCCAGTTGTGCGGTGCGGTCCGAAACGCGTTGTTCGAGTTCCTGATTGAGTTTGTGAATTTCTTCCTCGGCCCTTTTGTGTTCGCTGATATCAGTGAGAAATCCCTCAATGAAAAGCGGAAGATTCGCTTCGTCACGCACCATGCGGGCGTTGGTAGAAACCCAAATAATCTGTCCGTCGCGGCGGTGAAATTGAATTTCATATCTGGTGACAGCACCTTGCTCAAGAAGCAGCGCAAGTACCTTGTCGCGATCCTCGGAATGCAGGTAAATCTGATGGGGAATGTTTAGCGTGCTCGCCTCCAATTCACCGAGCGAGTCATATCCCAGGATTTTTGCCATTGCCGGATTGGCATGCAGGAAACGCCCTTCAAGCGAAGTTTGATAGATACCTTCCAGGGCGTTTTCAAAGATATTCCGATACCGGGCCTCAGCCTCCCGAATCGTCCCGATTTGCCCCTTTATCTTGCTTGCCATTTGATCCAATGCCGTACCAAAGGGTTGAAATTCCACATATGGAACGACATGGCCTGACGGGTCGTATGCACCAGCGGCAAAACGGTTCGCAATCTCATTGAGGCTATTCAAGGGCTTACGCAACGATATGCGGATAAAAATAACCGCCACGAGCACAACCGAAATCAGAATCAGGAAAATGATGCCTGTCGAGAAAAAAAGCAGTTGCCGATTGCTTTCCTTGTTGATTGTTTGTGTCAGAGAAACAGCGACTTCACCGGCCTGGATTTCCTGGTTTCCTTGCTTGTGAAATATTGGGGCAGACCTGTTTATTCGGCCGCCGCCTTCTTGTTTGTCGATACTGTAAATTTCTGCGCCCGATCGATTCCGGATGATCAGCCGAACAATCGACTCATCACGCGAGATTGCCAAGCCGATGGTCTTTATTCCATCGTCATCAACCGTCCACAGCGGTACGGAAAGAGTGCCCACAAGATAGGCAAGTGTTTCGTCCGCCCGTTGCTCCAGGGCTTTTGTCGCTGCCTGCGATACGACATAGTGCATGGCGGCGACGGCGACGGCCGACACGATGAGAACGGTGGCGACTAGGGTCGCCGCCAAGCGCCGTGTTATGGAACGGTTTTCAATTGCCTTGTCCGGCAAGTGCTCCATGGCTGGTCACTTTCCCGGGATGGAACCATCCAGTTTCGCAAGATAGTTTTCGACAATTTGCTTGCGCAGCCGTTCCAGCTCGCCGCTGGACTGCATCTCGCTGAGAACCTGTTCAACCTTGGGAATCAGGTCGCGATGCTTTTCGTGCAAAAAATGATAGATCTCGTTCTTCTGCAAGGGCGGTGTCAGTAGCCTGATCCGATCCTTTAGCCCCAACCTTTTCACGGCCGCCAGCCCGCTGAATGAATCGGAAACCGCAACGTCCACCCTATCCTGTGCCAGCATCAACATCAGTTGATCAAGGGTGTTGACAGCTTGCACGGACTTCATCCCTTGGGTGCCGTCTTCAGAGGTGCCGACGCCACGCACGATTCCGATATTGAAGGGTTTTATAGAGTCCCATCCTTTCACCTCAAACCGCTCATTCTTAGAGAATACGGACGGCTCAATATAGTTGAGTGCCGGCCGTACCATTACCAGGGTCGGGTATTGCGTTTGAACCATGATGTTTCTTTGAACTTCACCATCCAGTCGCCCTGCGCTGGACTCCATCAACGCTCTTTTCGCCGGCAGGTCAACCAGCTCGATTGGCATATTCAGGCGGCTGTACACGACTTTTAGTATTTCTCCGCCCACGAATTGATCCGGGATGTTTTCAATCCGGGCAATTCGAAGAGGCAACTGCGCGAATGCAGTCGAACATATTCCAAATAGAAAAAAAATGATCCCTGCCACGGGTATGGTCTTCAGGTTCATATGCCCACCATGCCTTTCCGATGCTTCTTTACAAAACTCAGGATCGCCTTGGACTGGTATCCATTGGCCAATATCCGCAATTGACTGGTGAACGGCCTATACCGCTCGTCGAGAGCGTCCAAACGGCTTGCCCATTGCAGAATATCTTGCATGTTTCCCTGCCGAGCCAGGCGATACAGGTCTTCGATCTTGTCCGCTGGCGGTGCGATCAGCAGATCGAGGTTTGTATTGTTCGATGCCGGAGCAGGCTGTTTCACCTCGTAGACCAGGCTCAGGTCCAACAGAGCGGCGATTTCCGCCAGCAGGCGTCGATAGTCAATCGGCTTCGATAAAAATGCGTTCGCACCAGCCGCCAAACTTTCCTGCTGATCACTGGGGGAAGCGCTGGCTGAAAGCGCGATGATCGGCACATCCTTGAATTCTGGTTGTTCACGCAGCCGGCGCATTGCCTCCAGTCCGTCCATGCCAGGCATGACGAGGTCCATCAGGATCAGGTCGGGCTTTAGCGCGTGCGCTTTTTCCAGTCCGTCCGCACCGTTCGCGGCCTCTGCGGTCTCGAAGTCAAACTGGCCCAGCATGTCGACCACCAAAGTCCGATTCTCGGCAATATCATCCACCACCAGTATTTTTTTGCGCTGCCCCAGGTAGCCGGCGATCTCCGGCTGATCGGCGACTTCTGCTTTTGACTCGACCGCCGGCAAGTCCAGTTCGAACCAAAATACACTGCCTGCGCCGACCCGGCTCTCGACCTGGATCTCGCCCCCCATCAAGCGCACCAGTTGACGACTGATGGCCAGACCGAGGCCGGTGCCGCTGGTCCGGCGCCCCATGTCGCCGGTTTGCTCGAACGGCACGAAGATCGTGTCCAGTTGCGCGCTATCGATGCCGATACCGCTGTCGCGTGTCTCGAAACGGATCTGGCCCGCTGTCGTCAGGCTTACGTACAAGCTGACTACCCCGCTATCGGTGAACTTGACCGCATTCGATAGAAGATTGAGCAGGATCTGGCGCAGCCGCTTTTCGTCGGCCCTGACCCACGCAGGCAAGCCAGGGGCCAGATCGCAACGGAAGTTCAGGTTCTTCTGCGCCGCCCTTACCGAGATCATCTCCGCGATCACGCGCAAAAACCGGATGAGAGACATCTCGGTCAGATTGAGGTCCAGCTTACCGGCTTCGACCTTGGAGAAATCCAGGATGTCGTTAATGAGAGTCAACAGGTGGTCGCCGCTTTGCTGAATCACGTTCAGTGCCGAGATATGTGATGCGTCCAGCGTCTTGTCCCGCTGCAGTATCTGTGCATAGCCCAGAATGCCATTGAGCGGTGTGCGCAGTTCATGGCTCATGTTGGCCAGGAAAATGCCCTTGGCGGCGTTGGCGGCCTCGGCGTTCTTGCGGGCGGTGCGTTCCACCTCGGCTTGCTTGCGCTCGGTCAGGTTGAGCACGAAGGCGACACCGTGTTCTTGTGAGTCTTCGAAGAGAGTGGCGCCGATCAGCACAGGGATGAGGCGCCCGTCCTTATGCAGATATTCCTTTTCATACGGTGAGCAAGCGCCGGTTCTGCGCAGCTCCGCCGCCTTCTGCGCATCGAGTGCGCGGTATGCCGGTGGCGTGAGGGTAGTCCACTGCATTGACCCGGACAGCAGCTCGTCGCGGTCGTATCCCACGATATGCAGGAAAGCGTCGTTCGCCTCGGCGATACCGCCCTGCATATCAAAAAAGAAGACACCAATGATGTTGGATTCGACCAGGCGCCGGATGCGCGAATTTCTCTCGCGCAGCGCTGCCTCCGCTCGCTTGCGCTCGCTGTTCTCCTTTTGCAAGGCGGTGAAGAGAAGGGCGTTTTCGAGTGAAATGGCGGCCTGGCTCGCCAACAGTTCCAGTACCTTAACCCGGCCAGGGGGGAAGGCGTGGGTGGCAAGGTTGTTCTCCAGGTACAGCAGGCCGACCAGCGCGAACTGGCGCAGGATGGGCAGGCACAGCACGGACTTGTGGCACCCCTGCAAAAAATAGGGGTCCGTCGCATAAGGATGCGGTTCGGCCGCATCCATGAGAAGCACCTGTTCCCGACTGCGGCGGACGTAGTTCAGGACGCTTGAGGGCAGAGGGGGATGCATTTGCCCCCCCGCGTCATGCAGATGCACCACCACCGTCTGTCGGTCGACGCTGGCGTTGGCGGCAAGGGTCAGCTCGTCATCGCGTAAGAGCAGCAGGCAACCAGTCTGGGCACCGGCATTTTCGAGCAGGATGCGCATGAGGGTCTCGACCAATTCGTCGAGCACGATCTGGCCGGAGATGGCTTGCGATGCCTTGGTGACCGACAGCAGATCCAGTTGTGTAAGGCCATCGAGCGGCATGCCGGACACGCTCTCCGCCTGGGCGCGCAGTTGTGGATAGCGTTCGTCGAGCTGCCGCACCTTGCCATCGGCACCCCAGCGGCTATAGCAGTCACGTGCCTGCCGTAGATAGGTCGTGGCAAAGGGCGCAAACCCGTGCGTTCGGTAAAACTCGGACGCGAGCTCGAAAGCCAGCCCTTCGTTGTGTGTGAAGCCGTTCTCGCGGGCCGATTGGATGGCCTTCTCGTACAGGCGCATCGCATCGAGTTCGCGGCCTTCGATACGGGCGATCTCGGCAGCGACCAGTGCCGCACGGTTGCTAAAATTCTCTGGGCAGTTTTGCGCCCATTCCTCCAGCTGCCGGAGATGACTGGCCAATGCCGAGCAGTGCTGGCTGCGCTGCTCGGCGCTTGCTTGGTCGTACTGCGCCGCATGCGCGAGTGCGCCGTAAAAATGGTATTCGGCCATCTCGATGTGCGAGGGCGAGGTCCATAGCAGGCGCTGCGCCTTCGCTGCCGCGGTCATGGCACTGGCATGGTCGCCGGCAAAAAACCGCGCCTGCAATTTGCGGATCCAATACCAGCATGCGGCGATAGCCAGGTGCGGGTCCTGCTCCAGACGTCGTTCAAATGCTTGCTCGTCGAGTCCAGCATCCTCCCAGGAGGTGAAGCCGGACGTCACACCGCGCAAAGTTCGAATCAACTGCAGCTGCCCGGTCAGGATATCGGCCACCAGTCCGAAGCGCGCCTTGCGTGCAAAATCCAGCCCATTCTCGGCCTCGCGCTGTATGTTGCCCAAGGGCTCACCAGTGGCAAGCAGGTTGGTCACCAAGTGGTTGCAGCTATACAACGCAAAGGTCAGGTCACCATTTTCGTTGGCGACATCGAAGGCGCGCCGTACCCACGCGCCGCCGGTCTGAAACGGTCGTGTCCACGGATTGACGATATTTCCGAAATGCACATACACGCGAGCCTTGAAACGGTCCAGCCCGCCCTTGTCCACCAGATCCAGCCCCAATTTTCCAAAGCGGAATCCACCTTCGTAATCGCCGAAGCGTGGTCCAAGGAACATGCCAAGCCAGGCATATCCCAGGCACGAACCATCGCTATGACCGTGCTCCAGGCTGAGGTTGGCCATACGACCCACGACCATGCCAGGCAGGTTCTCGTCAGTGAACAAGGCAGGCGGCAACAGAGTCGTAAGCACGTCCATGGTTGCTCGCGAATCGGGGGCGCCCATCAGGGGCAAGGCGATCAAGTCCTCGATCTCGCGCCGACCAAGCCGCTGCTGGATGCGCTCGAACTCCCGTTGCACTTCGTCGCGGGTGGGGTGGGGCGGCCATTGCACGCCGACGCGCTGCAGGTAGTCGAGACCAGCCTCGACGGCGCGGTCGCTGCGATCGACGGTGGTGAAGAGGTTCACGAGGGCGCAGGTGACTGCAGCCAGGTCGGCATGGTTTGCGGCATACCCTATCAGCATCGACAGGCGTACTTCCGCAGCGGCCAGATCACCGGTCAGGTATTCGCATACGGCCCGATGGAATTCGAGCCCGAAGCTCAGTACGTAGCGCTGCTCCCAGCTGTCCGATGCCAATAGCGCGCGGCCCATCGCAAAGTATTTCAGCGCGGCGGCATACGCGGTGGCTTCCTGGGCGCGTTGGCCGGCGACGAGGTTGAGTTCGGCGACCTGCTCGCGCTCACCTGGCAATGTCATCAGCTCACTGCCACGGTTGAACTGGTTCACGATCTCGAAGATTTTCTCTTCAATCTCCCTCGGCGCCATGTGTGACACGAGCAGCCTGCCGATCCGCAGGTGTTGCGCCGCGCGCTCACCCGCTGGAATTAGTGAATAGGCAGCCTCCTGGATACGGTCATGGAGGAAGGTATAGCCGCCTTCCGAGCGGAACACGAGTCCGGCGCAAACCGCTTCCCACAGCGCGGCATGGAGTTCCGCCTCCGACATCCCGCTAATCAGGCTCAGGTGGGTGGTCGTGGCGCTGCTGCCGAGGCAGCCGAAGGGTTTCAGTGCTTCCTGGGCAACGGCGGGCAGACGGCACAGCTTGCCGACCATCAGCTCAACGACGTTGTCGGTGAAGTCCTTGGCTCGAATGCTCGCCACGCTCCAGGTCCAGGCGGCCGCGTCCGGCTCAAATGCCAGCAAACCCTCTTCGGCCAGCGCGGAAATGAACTGGATCGTGAAGAATGGATTGCCGCCGGTCTTCTCTTGCAGCAGGTCCGCCAGACCCAAGACATGCTCCGACGCGCAGCGCAGGGTGTCGGCCAGCAGCTGCGCCACGTCGCCCAAGGTCAGCGGCGCGAGCACGATCTCCTGCAAGACCACCGATCTGGAGCGGCGCATCGCATCCCGCATGCGCATCAGCGGATGCAGGGCGTCGACTTCGCTGTCCCGATAGGCTCCGATCAGCAGCAGGTGGCGCATGTCGGGCTCGGCGAGCAGGTGTTCCAGCAACTCCAGCGTCGACGCATCTATCCACTGCAAATCGTCCAGGAACAACACCAGCGGATGTTCGGTTTGCGCGAACACGCCGAGGAAGCGCCGCAGCAGGGTTTGAAAACGATTGAGTGCCTCCTGCGGAGGAAGCTCTTTCGCTACGGGCTGTTTTCCGACCAGAAATTCAAGCTCGGGAATCAGCATCGTGAGCAATTGCCCATTCGCTCCAAGTGCAATTTGCAGCGCGTCACGCCACCGGCTCACCTGTGCTTCGTTCTGGCCGAGAATCTGTCGCACCAGCGCGCTGCAAGCCTGGCCCAGCGTCGCATAAGGGACGTCTCGCTGGTATTGCTCAAACTTGCCCGTGGCGAACAGGGCGTGCCGAGGCACCAGCACCTGGTGCAACTCGCCAACCAGTGCTGACTTGCCGCTGCCGGCATAGCCGGACACCAGCACCAATTCAGGCATGCCTTTGGCAGCGACCCGCTCGAAGCTTGCCGCCAGGAACGCGATCTCGGCCTCTCGCCCGTACAACTGCTCGGGGATCAGCAATTGGGCCGAGGCGTCATGCGCCCCGAGCGGAAAGATGGCCAGCCCTGCCGAGAACTCCCATTGCGCCAGGCAGCGACGCAAGTCGGCCTCCAGGCCGGCGGCGGTCTGGTAACGCTCCTCGGCCGTTTTGGCCAGCAGTTTCATGACTATGGCCGACAACAATTCGGGAATGCCGTGCACACGTTCGGCGGGTGGCGTTGCCTGCTGCGCGAGATGGCAATGAAACCATGCCATCGGGTCCGAGGCGTTAAACGGCAGCACCCCGGTCAGCATTTGGTAGAACGAGACCCCCAGCGCATAAAGGTCGCTGCGAGAGTCGATAGAGCGGTTCATACGACCAGTCTGTTCGGGCGCCATATAGGCCAGCGTACCGGCGAAATCCTCGGGGGACGCCAACACCTGGCGCTCACGAGGCAAACGGCTAGCAATGCCAAACCCCATCAGATGGACCGCGCCACCGCGCACATCGACTAGAACATTGGCTGGCTTAATGTCCTTATGAATAATTCCCCGTGCATGCAAGCGCGCCAACGCCGTTGCCAGCCCGCTCGCAACACGCAGGAACAGGCCCGGCTGCATCGCTTGTCCGAGCAGGCCGTCAAGCGGCTCCCCGCCAGGGTCCTCCAACATGAGAAAGGAATGCCCATCTCGGCGAATCAACTCCAGAGGACAAACCGCCCACTGCGGATCGAGCGCTTCTCTCAACGCATACTCATTGGCAAGACGGCCAAGGCTCACCAATGCCGGAGAATCACCGGCCGGCGTCAACGCTAGCCTAGCTACGTCGATATCCGGCTGTTGCACTCTATAAAGCACGAACTCTGCATCGCATCGTACGATCTCGGTTTTCCAGTCTGACGGTGTGCTAGGGAGAGCCATTGCCATATTGGTCCGAAATACAAAAGCGTCATCCCAATCAACCGGCATCTTGTCCGGAATGACGGGCGCAGCGAAAATGCGCCTTCAAGAGCGTATTTGACGAAGCTAGTATGTCAGTTTCAGCTCGGTGTCGCAATCATGGATGTCTCCCAAGAATTGGACGTCTGGATTAACGCATCGGCGGGCAATCCGCAACATCGAACGTAAGCAACGACGATCTTGCCTTCGAATCGACACATAGACGAGAACAAATAATATGAAGCACGGCATAAGGATAATTTCAACGTTGGCGATATGCGTGCTGCCTGCGCTTAACGCACAAATTGCCGTGGCGGCGCCACTTTGCGAAAAATCGCAGATCCGGCTGGTCAATTCGATGCGAGAGATCGCTCAACCCTATCATGCCAACCTGGACAAAGGCGGCCGCCTGTTTGCCCGCTGGGCGGGGCTCGAACAGCGCTACGTGCTGCAACTCAACCAGGGCGATTCTGACAAACAGGTATCGTTGATGCGGGGCTTGCTGAGCACCAATCCCAAATGCACGATCTTCAATGTCGAGCCGAATTCCGACCCGGTCATCAAGCCGATGGTCGACACAGCCAATCGGTCCGGCGCCTGGGTCGTCACCCACTGGGCACATGGCGAGGGCCTACATCCGTTTGATGGCAATCCGCAATGGATAGCGCATGTGGCGGTCAACAGTCTCGATGCCGGTGTGGCGATTTCGAAAATCCTGGTCGATGCAATTGGAGGCAAGGGCGGCATCGTGGCCCTGCAAGGGCGGCTTGATACCGATCCCGCGCGCAAGCGCTTTGCCGGCTTGCAGCAGGTGCTGAAAGACCAACCGGGTATCCAGCTTCTGGACCAGCAGACCGCCAATTGGGACCGTACCGCTGCCTTTCCGGTCATGCAGACCTGGCTGGCGAAATACGGCTCCCAGATCAAGGCTGTGTGGGCGGCCAATGATGACATGGCCTTGGGCGCACTGGAAGCCTTACGCGCGGCAGGCCTGGCCGGCAAGATTCCGGTGGTCGGTGTCGATGGCATTCCGGAGGCGATCGACGCCATCATCAAAGGCGAGATGAACGCCACGGTATCCAGCGACGCCTACTACCAAGGCAGCATCGGCTTGGCGATGGGGGTGTGCGTGCTCACCGGACAAGTGCCGCTGCCGAACGCCTGGCCGAATGAGCGGCGTGAGTTCTATCTGAAGCTGCAGGTCATCACCAAGGACAATGCAGGGCAGTTTCGTGGCGACCCGCAAGCGTCGGCCTATGTACCGGAATGGGACTGCGCCAATCTATGGAGCCGCAATACCGGCAAGGCATTTTGAGGTTCGCCAATTGGCAGCTCTGGGGCCCCGGCCTTGCGCTGATCGCCCTGTGCCTCGGCTTTGGCTTGGTCGAACCGCGCTTCGCTTCGGTGGAAAATCTCCAGGTGATTGCAGACCGCTCGGCCATTCCATTGATCCTGGCCGTCGGAATGACATTCGTGGTATTGCAGGGATCCATCGACTTGTCGATCGAAGGTGTCATGGCGGCTTGCTCATTGACGGTCGCAATGCTGATCCTCAACAGCCGCAGCGGTCTCGATCTTGGCTGGCTTGGCGTCGTGCTGGCGTTGCTTCCGGGCCTGGCGATCGGCTTTTTGAATGGACTGCTGGTCACGCGACTGCGCGTGCCTTCCTTCATTGCCACGCTCGGGGCCTGGTCGGTCGCCCTGGGCTTGGCGATGCTGGTGTCCGGCGGCCAGCCGCCGCTGATCCAGGACCAGTCGCTGCGCGCATTCGGCCTCGGCAGGACTTGGGCGGTATCGAACCTGGCGCTGGTCGCCTGCCTAGTGCTTGCATTGGGTTATGTGCTGCAAAATTACACGCGCTTTGGCCGCTATAGCCTGGCGATCGGCGGTGGTGAAGATCAGGCACGCCTTTCTGGTCTCCCGGTCGATCGCTACAAGGTGGCGGCATTTGCCGTTTCCGGGCTGCTGGCTGGGCTGGCAGGCGTGCTGGGGTCGACACGGATCGGCCTCGGGCATGTCGATATCGGCCTTGGGCAGATGTTGGCCACGATCACCGCCGTGGTGATCGGCGGAACTTCGCTGAGCGGCGGTCGCGGCGGCGTGCTGCAGTCGGCGTTAGGCACACTGATACTGGCCGTACTTGCGAACGGAATGATCTTCATCGGCGTCACCCCCGACCTTCAAAAGGCTGTCGAAGGAACGATTATTCTGTCAGCGTCCCTTACCGCGACATGGAGCCTGCGTAGCCGGCTGCGGATCGTCCGATGAGGCAAACGGTGCTGCGCGTCGAGCGGATGAGCAAGAGCTTCGGTGGCACCCGTGCGCTTGATGACGTCTCCATCGAAATCCGCGCACGCGAAGTGGTTGGCCTTGTCGGCGCTAACGGAGCCGGCAAGTCGACGCTGCTCAAAACACTGTGCGGCCTATGCCAACCCGACTCCGGGCGCATCGTGTTGCGCGACAAGGTGCTTGGGCTGAAAGGGATTGCCGACGCAGCCAATGTGGGCATCGGCATGGTATTCCAGGAACTGTCTCTGTTGCCCAACCTGAGCGTCGCGGAAAACATCCTGCTGGGCCATGAAGGCGCTGCGCTACGCTGCGGCTTCTATGATTGGAAGGCGCTGCGCGCGCTGGCTGCCATGCAACTCCGCAAACTCGGCTCCAACATATCGCCGTCGGCACGAACCGGCAGCTTGTCTTTCGCCGAACGGCAAATAGTCGAGTTGGCGAAAGTTCTGGCGA
Source organism: Rhodoferax sp. GW821-FHT02C08 (assembly GCF_059421805.1). Lineage (NCBI taxonomy): Bacteria > Pseudomonadati > Pseudomonadota > Betaproteobacteria > Burkholderiales > Comamonadaceae > Rhodoferax > Rhodoferax sp. GW821-FHT02C08. The sequence continues at coordinate 39,022 of NZ_JBWKVR010000016.1, read as the reverse complement.
TCGAGGAACGCGTGCAGAACGAGCCGGTTATCTTGCTCGATGAACCGACGTCGATGCTGGACGCCTTGCACATCGAGGCCGTCCTGGCGCAGATCGAAAACCTGCGTGAACGTTCCTCAGTGTTGTTTGTCACCCACCGGCTCGATGAAGCCTTGCGCGTCTGTGACCGCATCTACGTACTGAGTGATGGTCGCTGCGTGGCGCAACGAGATCGAAAGGACTTCAGCATCGCCGACCTGCAGCAGCAGATGCTTGGCCGCGAGCTCGGTGTATCCTGCCCCGCGCAGGCCCGGCCCGCACGTCAAACGGAGTCCCGCCTGAGCGTACGTGCGCTCTGCTGCGGCAACAGTTACCGCGGCATCAGTTTCGATCTTTCGGGCGGAGAAATACTCGGCATTGCCGGCGTGGCGGGATCCGGGCGCGAGAGCCTATGCCGTGCACTATTCGGCATCGAACAACCCGATAGCGGCGAGATCTTGCTCGATGGACAGCCGGTTCAACTTGGCGAGCCTGCCGATGCGGTACGGCTCGGCATCGGTTATGTACCGGCCGACCGCGACGCCGAGGGCATCGTCGCCGGTCTGAGCATCCAAGAGAACATGACGCTGGCCCATCTCGACGGGCTGTGCCGTGGTCTGTTCCTCGACCGTGCCCGCGAAAAAGCCCTGGTGGAGGGCTGGATCGCGCAATTGCGCATCGTCCCCGGTGCGGCTCAAACCCAGGCACAGCATCTCAGTGGCGGCAACCAGCAAAAAATCGTGCTCGCCAAATGGCTGGTTGCAGGCAGCCCCAAAATTCTGATCCTTGACCATCCATTGCGCGGTCTTGATGTGGGCGCCAAGATGGACATCACGCGCCTGATCCGCGAACTGGCACAAAGCGGGATCGGCATCTTGCTGATTGCCGACACCTACGACGAGTTGACGGCGCTCAGCGACCGCATCATCGTGATGAAGGACGGTGTTGTTTCTGGTCATTTCCCGGAAGGCGAAACGAAGCCATCCGAACTTCAGATACTGGAGTGCATGGTCTAGGGCCTGTTCACACTATGGATGCAAGATGGATTGCTGTTCAACGAGCCAAAGGCGGTATGCGACGCGCCATCGGGCCGTTCCTGCCGCTGAGTGTTCTGCTCGCGCTTTTGGCCACCATGGGGGCTGTGGAGCCTTCTTTTCTCTCCCTTGACAACTTCAGCCTGCTGGCGGGTGAGTCCAGCGTGATCCTGCTGCTGGCCACTGGCCAGACCCTGGTGCTCCTGCTTGGCGGGATCGATCTGTCGATGGCCGCACTGGCTGCGTTAGTGTCGGTGTTGATCGCACTCGCGCTGCCGACAATGGGCGCCGGCGCAGTGGTGGGCGCACTGACCCTCAGTACCCTGGTCGGAGCCGTACAAGGCGTTCTCCACGCGCGCGCGCAACTGCCCTCGGTCATCGTTACGCTTGCCGGACTCGGCCTGTGGTCAGGTATTGCACTGGCGATCGCCCATAGCACCATTCCGATCAGCGCCGGTTACTTCGCCATCGGCTGGCTTGAAGGCAGCAGCTTTGGTGTCCCCCATGCATTCGCGTTCGCGGCAGCGGCGCTTGGCGTACTGGCCGCATTAATGCACTGGATGCCACTTGGGCGTATGGTCTATGCGATCGGCTTGAACCCGAAGGTCGCCGTACTCTCCGGCCTTCGTGTCGGACGGGTGAAGATCCTGGCCTTCGCGGTAAGTGGACTGTTTTCTGGGCTGGCGGGCATGGCGATGGCGGCACGCACCTATAGCGGCAACCCGTCGATCGTTGACAGCCTGCTGTTGCCCAGTATCACCGCGGTGCTGATCGGCGGTACGGCCATGACCGGCGGAGTGGGTGGCTTCGCTCGCACCTTGGTCGGCGTGCTGACAGTCACAGTCTTGCGGATCGGTATCGCTGCCATCGGCATCGATCCCGCATATGAGCCGATCGTCTACGGCGTGTTGGCCGTCGCGGCCGTGGCACTCAGCGCCGATCGCTCGACCATTTTTGTAGTGAAGTAGCTGAGATCACAAGATGTGAAGCACGTTTCAAGGCTGTTTTCCCAAGAAATGGGGCACCTGTTGCGTGACACAAAAGGAAAAAGCCGTTAAAAATAAACGGGTTTATCCATTTTTTGGAGTGGACAGGATTTCTGCGTCAGACTCGACGTCTGAACAGGCCAAAGGCGATCATCAACATCAGCACGGCAAAACCAGCCAGCCGCCCGGCCTGGGGCAGCACGCTGGCAACATCGCCGCTGCGCAACAGCACATTGAGCAGGCCTTCCAGACCCCAGTTCATGGGAGAGTAGGCCGCAATTTTTTGCATGACAGGCGGCATGACAAACAGCGGCACCATCACGCCGCCCAAAGCCGCCATCAGCACATTGAGAATAGGGCCCAGGGTGGCCGCTTGCGCATGGGTACTGACCAGGCAGGCCACGGCCAGCGCTAGGCTGACAGCCGCCAGACTGATGGCCAGCAGCATCAGCAGCAACGCCCCCCAATGAACGCCCTGCAGCGACAGGCCTTCGCCGCCGATCCAGGGCATGAGCCAGACGCCGACCGCCAGCATCAGCGCCGCCTGCACACCGTTGACCGCCAAATAGGGGCAAATCTTGCTCACGATCAACTGCCACGGCCGGGCCCCCAGGCTACGCAAGCGCGCCAGTGCGCCGCAGGCACGCTCTTCCACGAACAAGCCGGCGATGGAGGCGACCACAAAAAACATGCCGAACACCAGCCAGGCCGGCACGTTCTGCTGCACCGCGGTCGGACGTGGCCCCTGCGCCATGCGCTCGGCCGCCACCGGTGCATCGCCGGTCAGAGCAGAGGCATTCACATTCAGTTTGCGGGGCAGTCTAGCTACCAGACCTTCCACTCGCAGTTGCGCGGCGATGGCGAGCAGGTTCATGCGCCTGGTTTCAAACACGCTGTTGTCCAGACCCGGCTCAGCAAGCAGGCGCACCTTGGCTTCGCCTTGGCTACCGAGGTCGTCCATCACCTTGGAGAAACCCGCTTCGATCAGCAGCACATATTTCAGGCGGCCGGAGTGCACTTCGTCTTGCCATTTCTCGGGTAAAGGCTGCGCGGCACCGGCGTCCTTGGCCCAGCGTTCAACCAGTTGGGTGGCGGTTTTACCCTGGTCCTGGTTCACGACGGCATAGGTCAGGCTCTTGGTGGACGGGGTGTAGACGTCCTTCAGCGCCATCGACATGACGATGATGAACACCATCGGCATGATGAACAGCGCCCCCATACCGTGGATGTCGCGCGACAAGGCCAGCAATTCCTTTTTCATCAAGGCCAGCAGCATGTCAGTACCGCCCGGCCGCCCGTAGGTGCTGACCCGCCCCCTTGGGGGGCAGCGATACGCGAAGCGATGAGCATGAGGGTTTCATCCTAGTCCCGCAAAGAATGGTGGGTCAGCGACATGAACAGTTGCTCCAGATCGGCATGCCCAAAACGTGCATGGCTTACCACCAGGCCAGCGGCATCCAGAGCCGCAATCACCGCGGCGAAATCGCGTCGCGAAGCCAGCGTGAGCTGCATGCCCGCACCCTGGGGGCTGACGTCACCAAATGCAGACAACAGGGTTTGCAAGTGTTCAAGTGCATCACCTTCCACCGCCAGCTGCAATTGCGTGGCACCGGTGGCGAGCAGTTCGCTCAAGACACCTTGCCTCAGCACCCGCCCCTGGTCGAGGATGACGACGCGATCAGCAATGGCCTCCACCTCTTCCATGTAGTGCGAGGTATAAATCACCGCGCAGCCATCCTGCGCCAGCTGCTTGATCGCTTCGAGCAGAAAGGCCCGCGATTGCGGATCGACACCGACGGTGGGCTCGTCGAACAGCAGCAATTCGGGACGGTGCAGCAAGGCAATGGCCAGATTGAGCCGCCGCTTGAGACCGCCAGACAAGCGATCCGCGCGCACGGTGGCGTAGCGCTCCAACTGGGCGAACGCCAAGCACTCAGCGATGCGCAATTTTTTTGCGCCCCCCGACAAACTGCCGGCGCTGGCGAAACAAGCCAGATTCTCAGCCACGCTCAAGCTGGGATAAAAAGCGTATTCCTGCGGCGCCACGGCGATGCGTGTCGGCTGGCGGGCGCGCTCCGCGCCCAAGGGTTGTTGATCGAGGGTGATGTCGCCTTGCTGGATTGGTAGCAGCCCGGTGAGATGCGCAATCAGCGTGGTCTTGCCGGCGCCATTGGGGCCCAGCAAGCCCAGCACTTCACCGCGCCGGGCCTCGAACGACACATCCTCCAGCGCAGCCACGTCCGCGGTGGGATAACGAAAGCTCAGCTTGCGGATGGCGAGCATCAAGCCACTGCGCGCTTCAAGGTCCGGAAGAATTCGGTCTCGTGCTCGGCCTGGGTACGCAACATCTCGGCCAGCCGCTTCGGCTCGAAGATCTCGCGGCCTTTGATCATGCGCGCCGCCTTCAGGGCGAATTCACGCCAGCCATCGCCGATTTCGTTCAGGCGTTCCGACAAGCCTGCAAGCTCGGCAAGGCCGGTGATCTGGGCCGCTTCCTGCAAAAAGGCGGCATAGATAAAACGGAAACCCGCACCACCGGTGCCGATTTCTTCCTGCATGCGCACGATGTTGCCGACGTAGTTGAGGCTGTGCTCCGAGGTGTCAAGCCGGGCGACCTTGTTCGCCAGCATACGCATGCCGCGCACGCCGATGATGGGAATCGGGCCTAACATGATGCGCACCGTTTTCTTGATCGCGCTCTTGACCGCTTGCGCGCTGACTTCGGTGCGGCCGATACGCTCCAGGCAATACAGCATGCCCTTGGGCGCAAGCGCACCTTTGGCAAAACGGGCGCGCTGCAGGTCAGCGCTGGCACAGCGTTGCGGCAGATCCGCTACCGGATCGCTGATCAAATAGTCGTCGCCCTCTTTGCCATACACCAGCAAGTTGTGCGCGTTGAAGTGAAAGCGCATGTCTTCAGGAAAATACGGCAGCCAGAACACCGAGGTTTGCAAGCCGACCACCTTGCCCTGCGCCAGCAAGGCATCGAGTCTGCGCATACCCGCGTCGGGGGTACTGAAGGTTTCGAAATTGAAATGCGCCTGAAACGGTTTGCGCATGCCCTTGAGGATGAACTTGGGCGGCATGCGGTACGCAATGAGCGGAAAACCGGTGAGCTTGACAAAGGGCAGGTAGGCGAATGACAAGGCCGAAGACAAGCCGAAAGCCATGGCTTCAGAGAGCTTCACGCCGTGGTGCGTCATCAGGTTCGCGGCGGCGCCGCTCTCGCAATGCGCAGCATGCCGATGCTGGAAATTCTTGGCGATGGTACTGATGGTGCTCATGGCAATACCTGTAACTGTGCGACGCTCAGACCAAGCGCTTCGGCGTAACGGGCCAACACGCTGGGCGATAGCCGCTTGAAACGTTGTGGGTTGAAGTGTCGGCGAATACGCCATTGCCAGAGGCCGCTGATTTGCGACAGCAGCGGCACATCCATGCGTCGCGCGCACATCCAGTACTCCAGCGGTGAACTATGACCCGCCAGCACACGCTGTTTGGCGTCGTCGGCCAGTGCGGTCATTCTGTGGACAGCCTGCAGGGTCACGGTTTCGTCCACCTCCGAGCCGCGCGAGGGAACAATCACCATTTTTCCCGAGGCATCTTTGGCATACAGCGCCTTGCGATGGCTGCCCAGCGTACGGTTGCCTTCTTGCGGCACGTCATTCACGTCCATCAGACAGCCTCCATAAAGATGAAGCCACTAGAGAATCGGCCGCTTTCCGGGATAAACATCAAGATGGTCTGGCCCTTCTGGATACGTCCGGAACGGAACAGCTCATCGAGCATGATGAAGGCTGACGCAGAGCCGGTGTTGCCCTTTTCGGCCAGGTTGGTGAACCAATTCTCGGCGGGAATGTTCAAGCCGGCTTCGGCCACCCCCGCGGCCAGCGGCTCGGCGAAATATAGAGAAGAGTAGTGCGGCAGGAACCAGTCGATGGGCCGGTCGGCCAGCCCGTGCTTCTTCACCAGCTCGCGCAGCGGTTCGGTGAGCGTGGCGCGCACCACATGTTCGTTGAGCAGCTTCACATCCTGCTTCACCGTGAACACGGAACGTGTCGCCAATTCCTGGTTCGAAAACAGCTGCCATCCGGTCAGGGAGTCATCGTCGTTCTTCTCTGCGCCGGAATACATGCAGGCGGGAAGTTCATGCGCGGCGGAGGACAACTCCACCCACAACACTTTCAAGCTGAGCGGCCCGCTTGGCTTGTTCTCCAGCAGCACGGCGCCCGCGCCGTCGGACAACATCCAGCGCAAGAAGTCTTTCTCGAAGGCGATCTCGGGTCGCTCTTCCAACGCATGGACTTTGTGCTCAGCTTCGGCATCGAAGTTGCGGGCACGCAAAGCAAGTGACGCCATCTCGGAGGCCACCGCCACGGCACGCTGCGCATCACCCGCACGCACCGCCAGCCAGGCGTACTTAAAAGCCGCCCCACCGGCCAGGCAGATACCGGCCAACGACACCACTTCCAGCCGTGGCCAGCCCAAGGCACCGTGCACCATCACACCATGCGCCGGCATCAATTGATCGGGACGCGAGGTGGAGGCCGCCAGGCAGTCTACGGCGCCCACATCGCCCAGGGCCCGCACCGCTCTGGCGGCTAACTCAGCGTTTGACATCACCGGCTCGCCCGTAACACGGTCAAGCGCATAGTGGCGACTCTGGATACCGTTGTTGCGCAACACGATGCGCCGAGCCCGTGAGGCACGTCCACCGATCATGCCAAGCACCGCTTCCATGTCGTCGTTGGCCACGGGCTCCAGTGGCAGGTAAGCCGACGTACGCGTCAGAAAAACCTCATTGCTCATACACAGACATCCTCTCATTACCGGAACCCGACGGCGCGTCAAACGTTTGCTTGAGCACGGCGAAGCGCCGTAGCAAGAAAGGCCGCAGGAGAGTCTGTATCAGCAAGCTCAGAGGCACAACGGTCAAAATCAAGGAGACCAAAAAAACGACATACAAAACAAGGAAGGGACGACGACGCAACTGCCCGGGTTCACCCACGGCGCGCAGCAACTTGCCCCATAGGTAGAAGCTACGCGTTCCAGCCTTCTCGCTGAACAGCAGATGCGGATCGGCATCCACCGCTTTCAAGCCGGTGAGAAGGGGCGCAGTGCCGCGCTCGTGATCGTTTTTCAAAGCGTCGCGCAGCGCGAAACCAAAGCGGCTTGTCGCCTTGATGCTGTCGGCATCCACACCTGCTGCCGGCAGCCCCGGCAGGAAGTCGCGCTTGCCACTGAAAAGCCACAATGGTGTGGTGAACAAGGTGGTCATGGTGGGGCTGGGATCGACTAGCGCGACGTTGTCAAGCAAACGCGCACCACAGGCTTCCAGCAGCCCCTTCATCTTGCTCTGCGCCAGCAGCCACATATTGCGGCAGGCAATGACGGTGACCACCGGCTTGCCTGCCAGCAGTTTCTTGGCCAGCGGGTGTTTAAGGAAAGCGGTGACCGGCAATGATGGCGCGAGAAACCAGACTTGGTACGGCAGAATCACCAGATCGAAATCCTCATCTCCACTCAGGGACATCGGCAGCAAGGCTGGCGCGACCATGTGGGCGGTTTCGGGAAAGGCATCGAAGAAGCTGAAAAAACTCCACGGAAAAGGATAAGGCGCAATCGGATGCAGGGTCTCGATATGGACGGCGATGCTGCTGTCCTGTTGCAGTGGTTCGACGATACGCTGTGTAATCTCGGCGAGCTGCCCGGTCTGCGAGTAGGACAGCACCAGGATGCGCTTGACCGGGGCATGGAAGAGGGATTCGATTGTGTTCAATGGCGCCATGCAACGGTTATGTCATCTCTGGTTGATGGAGATTGAAAAATGGCACAAATTTTATCATTTGCCCCCTTTGCTCCCTTGGGCATTCTTACCCCCCATCACGCCCCACCAGGCAAGAACATTGCATCTGAAAATGCAGGAACAAGACCCTGTGTTTGCGGCCCGCCACGGCGAAGACGCACCCAGTTCGTCGAGCCACGATTCGCATCGTCCCCATTACTGACGTCGCCCACATCATCCACCCAGCCGATCAGCGCGCCGCCATCACCGGCCTGGGCTTCCGCCAGGCGCAGCAAGGCCTGTGCCCGCGCTCCCGCGAAAAAGCAGGCATGGCCTTCCCAGTTCAACTGCGCCGACACCATGGCCAGCAACTGGCTCGGCTGTGTCTGCAAGAACGTCAGCGGCATCGGCAGACCTTCACGCATCTGCTCCAGGGCGATGCCGGTCGCGGCATGGGTGCCGCTCCGGCTGGTGAGCAGCAGAAGTGCATCCTGTGGCAGGGTCGTTTCACCCGCATCCGCCATGCAGCACAAGGCGCCATACAGCCCCAACTCCGCCCAAGCACCGATGCGACGGGGCTTCGCGCCCAGCTTTTGTGCCAGTTGTTCGCGCCAGTCTGCGGGAGGCGGCGCGGCGATGCAGCGGCCACTGATGAAGAGGCCTTTCATGCGCGCTCCAGCACGACTGCGGCATGGCTGCCACCGAATCCGAGTATGGTCGCCATAACACGGCGCACAGAATCCGGCTGATGCGCGACCAGATCGACGCCTAAGGTCGTATCCACCGTATCTGGATAGGTGGGCCATGCACCGTGACCGTGATCCAGGCAGGCGGTGAGCAGCGCGATCTCCGCCGCGCCGGACGCGCCCATGGCGTGTCCGATCGCGGCCTTAAGCGAGACCAAGGCGGGCATGACTTGAAACGCTTCATGCAGCCCTTGCGCCTCGGCCGCATCGTTGGCCGGGCTGCCCGCGGCCTGCACCTTGATGAGGTCAATTGCGTCCGTGGTTAAGCCGCATTGCGCCAGTGCGCGTTGGGTCATGCTCGCCACGACCGCGGCCGAAGCCCCGGTCGGTTGCTTGCCATCCACCACATTCGCACCGCCCAACATTTGCCAGCGCGAAGGCTCACGCGTGGACAGCCTCAATGCTGCGACCGCCTCACCCAATACCAGGCCATCGCGATGCGCACCAAAGGGTTGACTGCGGCTGGAGGAAAGCAATTGCAGGGCAGCAAAGCCGCCCAAGGTCAGCTGGTTATCCAGCTCCAGGCCTAGAACCAGCGCCTCATCTTCCTCGCCTACGCTCAGCAGGGCATGGGCCGCGAGCAGAGCATTCAGGCTAGAGGTGCAGGCCGTGTTGACCAGGTACACCGGCCCCGTCCAGTCCAACCAGGCCGCGATCCTGTCGGAGAACGCGCTGTAGTCCAGTTGTGCGGCGCCATGTTCCACGGCCCCGATGTCGAACGAGGAAGTGGCGATGAACAAAGCACCACCGCGAACCTGTTGCGCGCCCGCCTCGGCCCCCACGCGCTGCACGAGCGCGCGCGCGCGCTCGTTCCAATCATTGCCAACGCAAGAAATGGCGCAATAAGGGTAGCTGGCAGCGCCCTCCCCGTTCAATGAATAATTTGCCGTAGCGAAGCCGCCTTGGCGCAGCGCCACCAGCGCCTCCCCCAGCTCCAGCCCCAGCGCACAGGCCAGTCCGCGACCCGGGAGATACACCGGCTTCATGCAGGTTGGTGGCTACGTAGATATTCGGCCAAGGTCTTCAGCGAGACCAAAGCGCGGCGCGTGTCTTTGCTGTCAGGCATGCGTACACGGTATTTTTTTTGAATCGCCATGGAGATTTGCAAGGCATCGAGCGAATCCAGATCCAGTCTTGACTCAGGGCCGAACCACGGCTCGTCGTCGTGCAATCCGCCGACAGGTTCTGCCTTGTCGACAGCGGCAAGAATGTGCGCTTTAAGTTCAGCGCGAAATGCGATGTCGTGATCATTCATGGTTTAAAGAAAGCCCGCCACTCATATGCATGGGGTTCATCACCTTGCCAGGCCATATGGGATAAATATCAATCATCGCACGCCATGAACGCCACATTTCATTTTTAAACCTGGCCACCCATACCCCTAGTCTGCCGTACTGACTGCAGCTTGCGATCGAACCAACGCGAGGCCAAGGCAAACACCATACCCAGCACAGCACCGGCCAGCACATCCAGCGACACATGCTGCTTGGTGGCCATGGTGGAATACAAAATGGCAATGCCCCACAATATCTGAATCGACTGCGTACGCCACCCCAGGCGCGCCTCGCACGCCAACCAGTACAACCAGAAACTCGCATACGCCGCCGCCGCCACATGCAGCGATGGACAGGCGTTACCGGCCGCATCCACCCCTTTGAGAAAAGCTACTTGGGGATACTGCGCCCAATCGATATCGGCCGGTGGCACTGCAGTCGGAAACCAATAAAAAAAAGACAAGGCGAGCAAGCACATGGCGCCAATCCAGAACCCGAAGTTAAGCAGTCGGGTACGCGTTGGCATCAAGGTCACCGGCAGCGAACAATAAATCCAAAGTGACAAATAAGGAATCAGGGCCAGTGGTGCAAAACCGATCCAGTGGTCCACCACCGTCAGCGGCATGATGGTTACCGGGAACGCTGGGTTCTTCAGCAAAAAGAAGTAAGCCCAAAAGAAAAGCGACATGAATGCACTGGTGCCAATGAATTTGAACCAGAAGTCATTCAAAAATTTTTTGCGCCAATCAACAGCAGGTTGGGCATGGGAATTGGTCGGCATGCTGGTGGGTTAGAATTAAAGCTATTTGTGATAGCGACCAAATCGCGCATTGCTACAAATTGCAACAAACTCGGCAGCAAGAATCTTTAACTAGAAGCGCTGCCACCGGTATCAGGCCATGTCGCGCCGCGAACCGATTATTCCACGAAACCTTTTTGCACAATGACTAACCCATCCAGTGCCGCCAAGACCATTGCAGAACTTGAGCACGAGGTTGCACAACTCATAGTCTCGGCGCTGAATCTTGAGGTCGCACCAGAGAGTATCGAAGCTGACTCCGATTTGTACGGCGATGGTTTAGGCCTGGACTCCATCGATATCCTGGAAATTGCGCTGGTGGTGTCCAAACAATATGGCATTCAGATGAAGACCGAAGGTGACGACAACTTCAAGATCTTCAAATCGCTGCGTAGCCTGAGTGCCTATATCGCGGACAAGCGCACCAAGTGAACCGGCTCACGCGGTTGTTGGTGATCGCGACGATCGCCATCGCAGGCGCTGCATATCTGGTTTTCAGCCACCTGCTGACCATCGACGAACGCCCCAGCTTGCTGATGCTTGCGCTGGGCGTCACACCGCTGACGGTCATGGCCTTGCTGGCTGCATGGCATTCCCGCATTCGCTGGTTGGCATTGGCCCTGCTTGCCGCACTGGCGCTTACCGTGCTGCTGCATCTCGATGAGTTGCGCAACCACATCAACTGGCTGTATTTCGTGCAGCATGCCGGCACCATGGTTCTGCTGGCCACCACATTTGGCAGTACCCTGGGAGGTGGTGACGCCGACGCACTGTGCTCACGCGTCACACGCCTGATGCTGCAGGGACCGGCCGATCCGGTCTACATGCGCTACACATGGAAAGTCACGCTGATCTGGACCGTGTACTTTGTTGCCAGCGGAGTCGTGTCGGTGGGCCTGTTCTTCTACGGGCCTATTACCGCCTGGTCCTACTTCGCCAACCTGCTCACCCCTGTGATCGTCGGGCTGATATTTGTCATCGAATACCTGGTTCGTGTGCGGGTGCTGCCTGACCGCCCCCACTTCAGCATCGCACAGACTATCAAAGCCTATCGATCCTATGAGCAGCGCTGACATGCCATTGCCGACATTCCTTCTCCGACTGCAACTGTTCGCCGCCTTCGCCGGCATGGCCTTGTGCGCCAGCAGCCATGCCGGAGACTGGGCACTATCCGATCTGATGCATTTGCTGGCCCAAAAGAATTCCAGCAAAGCCAATTTCGTCGAGAAAAAGTACATTGGCATTCTCGACAAACCATTGGAATCTTCCGGTGAACTGTCCTTCGATGCGCCCGACCGCCTGGAGAAACACACCCTCAAGCCACGCCCGGAAACCATGCTGCTGGACGGCGACAAGCTGACCGTCACCATGTATGAAAAGCGCCCCCTCAACCTGCGTCTGCAAGAGCACCCGGAAGTTGCCGCTTTGGTCGAGAGCATCCGGGGCACGCTCAGCGGCGACCAGACCGCCCTTGAAAAGAACTACACCGTCGACTTCACCGGCACGCAAGACAAATGGCAGCTGACACTGACGCCGGTGCAAAAATCAGTAGGCAAGGTCGTGCGCCAAGTCCGTATTGGCGGTGCCGACGCGAACATCAAGGCCATCGCCTTTGACCAGGTCGATGGTGACCGCCTCGAAATGACGATCTCCAATAAGTGATCGCACCTTGAACAGCACAAGGCCAGCGCAGACCGACCCCACGAGGCCACGCACCTGGCGCCCCGGGCCGTTTCTACTGATCCAGCTAGCGCTGCATGGCGCAGCATTGTTGCTACTGGTAATCCACCCACAGGAATGGCGTTGGGCTGCAGCCACCATCTTACTGAGTCAACTGATGTTGACCGCTGCCGGCCTGTGGCCACGCAGCACCTGCCTGGGTGCCAACCTGGTGCGTCTCCCCAACGCCGCGGTGCAGCGGGCCGAAGTGGCCATCACCATCGATGACGGCCCCGATCCCCAGGTGACCCCGCAGGTCCTATCCATCCTGGCGCGGCACGGCGTCCACGCTACGTTTTTCTGCATTGGCGAGCGCGCCGCTGCGCATCCAGAACTGTGCCGAACCATGCTGGCTGCCGGGCACCGCATTGAAAACCACGGGGCACGCCACCCGACACTCCTGTCGCTTTCAGGCCCCACAGGCTGGCGCCGCGAAATTCTGGACGGTCAACACATCCTGCAGCGCATCACCGGCCAAACTCCGCGCTTCTATCGCGCAGTCGCCGGCCTGCGCAACCCCTTTCTGGACCCGGTACTGCATGGCTTGGGCCTACAGCTAGCCAGTTGGACGCGCCGTGGTTTCGATACACGGGAGCGAGATCCTGACAAAGTATTGCAGCGACTGACCCACCAACTCGCCGCCGGCGATATCTTGCTGCTGCACGACGGCAATGCCGCACGCACGCCTGCGGGCGAGCCCCTGATCGTGAGCGTGCTACCCAGGTTGCTGGAGGCCATCCGGGCGCGCGGACTATCGCCTGTCACGCTGGCCCAAGCCTGTAAGCAGCCCTGAAACTGAAACTTCTGGATGTGGGCTGCCACTGAGCGCAGGCGCCCCGTTTGGCAGCGCCTTGCGGACCGAACACCTGCCCTGGTCAAGTAAAATTTCAGCGTTCCATCATGTGAATTTGCCGTGCAGCCATTATTAGTAAAAACATTCACGACCACCACCGCATTGGGGCGCGGCATTGCCGACACCCTGAGTGCGTTGCGCGCACAGCGCAGTGGCCTGCAGGCGCGCTCCTGGGAAACGGTGAACCTGCCCACCTGTGTGGGCGAGGTCGACGGCCTGGATGCGGTGGCCATGCGCGCCGACATGCAGGACTTCGACTGCCGCAACAACCGCCTGGCCCAGCTCGCCCTGGAGCAGGACGATTTCATGCAGAGTGTGCAAGCCGCTGCCGAACGCTACGGCCGAAAACGCATCGGTGTGTTCCTGGGCAGCAGCACTTCGGGCATTCTGAGTTCGGAGCAGGCCTATCGCCAGCGCGACCCTGTCAGCGGCGCCCTGCCCGTCAGCCACAGTTACCGGCATACCCACAACATGTTTTCCGTGGCGGATTTCGTGCGCCACTACACCGATATTCAGGGCCCTGCCTACGTGGTCTCTACCGCCTGCTCGTCGAGTGCCAAGGTATTTGGCATTGCCCAACGCATGATCGGCTGCGGCCTGATCGATGCAGCGGTGGTAGGTGGCGTCGATTCCCTGTGCCTGACAACCCTCTATGGCTTCAATTCGTTGCAGCTGATATCCAGCCGCCCCTGCATGCCCTTTGACGCCGAGCGCAACGGCATCTCGATTGGCGAAGGCGCCGCCTTCATCTTGCTCGAGCGTGCCGACCAGGCCCAGGCGGACGACATCCTGCTCAGTGGAGTCGGCGAATCCAGCGACGCGCACCACATGTCGTCACCCCACCCCGAGGGACTCGGTGCGCGCCTGGCCATGCAGGCCGCCTTAGACATGGCTGGCCTGCAGCCGCAGGAGATTGGTTATATCAACCTACATGGCACCGCTACACCCAGCAACGACGCCGCCGAAGATTTGGGCGTGACCGCGGTGTTCGGCACGACCACCCCATGCAGCTCCACCAAGGGCCATACCGGTCATACCCTGGGAGCCGCCGGCGGCGTGGAGGCCGTGATCTGTACGATGGCACTGCGCCATAACTTTTTGCCTGGTGGCACCGGCACCAGTACCCTCGATCCACGCCTGCATTGCAATTACCTTTTGGCGAACCAGGAACTGGCAATTACCCACGCGCTGAGCAACTCCTTTGGCTTTGGCGGCAGTAATTGCAGTCTGCTGTTCTCCAGGAAAAGGGCATGACAGCCCTGCAGGTTTTTGTTGACGGCGTTGGTTTATATGCACCTGGGCTTGATGGATGGACACACGCCCGTGCCGTGCTCGCCGCACCGCAAACCTACCAGGCGAGGCCCTTGCAGCTGCCCAGCATCGACTCCCTGCCGGCGGCGGAACGCCGTCGCCTGGGCATCACAGTCAAGCTGGCCATGGCGGTTGCTTATGACGCGGCCCTGCAGTCGCCGATCGATCTGCAGCATTTGAGCTCGGTGTTCGTATCGAGTGCCGGCGATTGCGACAACTGCCACCAGATCCTCGAAGCCCTGGCATCAAGTGACCGGGCCATTTCGCCCACCCGCTTTCACAATTCGGTGCACAACGCGGCAGCCGGGTACTGGAGCATTGCCACCGGCAGCCGGCAGCCCTCCACCAGCCTGAGCGCGCATGATGCCGGCTTTGGTGCCGCGCTGCTGGAAACCGCCAGCCAGATCCGAAGCAACGCCCAGCCCTGTCTGCTGGTGGCGTTCGACACGCCCTATCCGCAACCCCTGCATGCTCTGAGCGGTGTCGCACACCCTTTCGGCATGGCCCTGCTACTGACACCGAAACGTAGCGCCACCACCCAGTGCAGCCTGACGCTGTCGCTGACCCAGGAAGCCGCCCACACCATGCCCATGCCCACCCCGGACCTCGAAGCCATGCGCCGCAACGTGCCCGCCGCGCGGGCACTGCCGCTGTTGTCGGCCCTGGCCATGCAGCAACCGCAAAATCTGATGATCGAATACCTGCAGGGGCTCAACCTTGCCGTCACGCTGCAACCATGAAGATCGACCGGACCTGGATTCAGCATCACATTCCACACCAGGGCAGCATGTGCCTGCTGGAAGCGGTCAGACACTGGAACGACTCCGAGATCCAGTGTTGCGCTCACAGCCACGTGGCACCCGGCAACCCGCTGCGCAATGCGCACGGACTGCCCATCAGCGCCGGCATCGAATATGCGGCGCAGGCCATGGCGGTGCATGGCGCCCTGTTGGCTCCGGTGGACCAACTCCCGGAAGTCGGCTACCTCACCAGTGTGCGCAACGTGGAATGGTGGGCACCCAGGCTGGACGATGCGGGCCCTGAGCTCACGGTCCAGGCCAGCCGCATATCGGGAAACGAGGTGAGCCTGCTGTACGACTTCAGCATCCTCTGCGGTGACCGCCTGCTGCTGCGTGGCCGTGCTGGCGTGATGCTCAAGCCCCCGGCAGCCCACCAGAATCCCCTTGCTCCCCTGCCATGAATACGCTGCCCCTACTACCCCTACCCGAATCACTGGCCACCCGCACCATCGCCTACCGCAACCAGCGCCCGGTCAGCCAGGCCGAGTTCCTGCGTGACGTCCTGGCCCTGGCTGCGCAACTGCCGCAGACCGGACATGCGTTCAACCTGTGCAAGGACCGCTACTGGTTCTCGGTCGCCCTGTTTGCAGCCATCAGCCGCGGCGTGGTGAGCCTGCTGCAGAACTCCACGGCCCCCGAAAACATGGCTACGCTGTACTCCGACTTCCCCGACGCCATCTGCCTAGACGAGCAGGTCACACCGGTGTTGGCGCAGATGCCCAATGTGGTGGTTCCGCAGGCGGCCACGTCGGCATACGACGCCCCCCTGGAAATGCCACTGATACCGCGTACCCAGCAGATCGCCCGCATCTTCACCTCGGGTTCGACCGGCAAGCCGCAGGCCCATACCTTGACCTTCTGGCGCATGCACAAGTGCGCCATTGCCGAGGCCGAGCGCATGTGGGAGACCGCCGGCGGCCCCTGCTCGGTGCTAGGCACCGTGTCGCCCCAGCACATGTTTGGACTAGAAGCGACGGTGCTGCTGCCCATCTTTGGAGGTGGTCAGTTCAGCGCGCGGCAACCATTCTTTCCAGCCGACGTAGCCAGCGCTCTGGCCGAACTGCCCGAGCCACGCCTGCTGGTTTCCACTCCCTTTCACTTGCGCAAGCTGATGGACGCGCAGATCCCATTGCCACGCGTCAGCGCCGTGCTGTCGGCCACGGCACCGCTGTCACTGGAACTGGCCAAGGAGGTCGAAGCCCAATTGAACGCGCCCATGGTGGAAATCTACGGCTCCACCGAAACCGGTGCGCTGGCGACCCGGCGTCCGACCCAGGGAACCGAATGGGAAACCTATTCCGGCATTACGCTGCGACAGGATCAGGGGCAAGACCAGACCTGCGCCCATGCCGAACACTTCGACGCACCACAAACACTCAACGATGTGGTGGAGCTGCTGAGTCCACACCGCTTCCGCCTGCTGGGTCGCAACTCGGACATGATCAACATCGTCGGCAAACGCAATTCTCTGGCGTTTCTCAACCAGCTCCTGCTCAGTCTGCCCGGCGTGGAGGACGGCGTTTTCTGCATGCACGAAAGCGCATCGGCCGACGAAACACCGCGGCTGATCGCCTTTGTCGTGGCCCCCTCGCTGACAAGCACAACCATCATGGCCAGCTTGCGCCAGCATGTGGACCCGGTATTTCTACCTCGGCCCCTGGTCTTTCTTGCGACCCTGTCGCGCGACGCCAATGGAAAACTTACCGCATCGACCCTGACCGAACTGCGTGCCAAACACCTTGCCACGAAAACCTGAGATGCCCGTCGTACCCCTGCCATTTGCCGCGGACCACCCGGCGTTCCCGGGCCATTTTCCGGGACGCCCGATCGTGCCCGGCGTGCTGCTGCTGGATTGGGCGCAAACAGCAATTGAAGCCCAACTTGGTTATTACGTCCAGGCACTGGCCGAAGCCAAATTCCATAGCCCTGCCACCCCCGCGGATGTACTCGAACTCGACTTTGAAGTCGGCGTCTCCGCAGTGCGCTTCGAAATCCGCAGCGCAGCTCGCAAGATTGCCAGCGGCCGCTTTCCCTTACCCCAAAGTGCCGCCGCATGAGCGAACCAAGCACTTCCAAACAGCTTGACGACAAGCCGGCATGGATGCAGCGCAAGGAACGCGGCAGCTTTTTCCTGCTCCAGCTGATGAGTCGCATTTCCTTGATTTTTGGACGCCGTCTCTCGCGCGTCGTAATCTATGGCATTGCCCTGTACTTTCTGCTGGCCGCACCAACCGCCCGTAAGGCTTCACGCAGCTACCTCGCTCGAGCCCTGCAGCGCCCCGCTACATGGGTCGATCTGTACCGACACATCCTGGCGTTTGCAAGCACCATCCATGACCGGTTCTACCTGCTCAACGGCCAAGTCAATCTGTTTGACATCCAGGTGTTTGGTGCAGAGCCGATCATCGACCACCAGGGCAGGGGCAAGGACCACGGCATGCTGCTGTTCGGCGCGCATATGGGCAGCTTCGAAGTCTTGCTGACCCATAGCCGCAGCAACCATCTCGACTCCTGCGTTGCGATGTACCCAGAAAATGCCCGGCAGCTCAATCGCGCGCTGGCGGCTATCAATCCAGATGCGATCACCGGCATCATCGCGCTGGGCCAAATCGACTCCATGCTGACCATCCACCACAAGCTGGAAACCGGTGCCCTGGTCGGCGTCCTGGCCGACCGTGCGACCGGCCCGGACCAATACCTCACACTGCCATTCTTGGGAGCACCGGCACGCTTCCCGACCGGCCCCTTTCGCATGGCGGCCATGCTGGGACGCCCGGTCTACTTCATGACCGGACTGTACTGCGGCAGAAATCGTTATGAGGTGCACTTCGAGCCACTGGCCGACTTTGCCAACGTCACACGCAAGCAGCGCGATGAGGCGGTCCGCGACAGTTTGCAAAAATACGCCGCGGCGCTGGAGCGGCACTGCAAAGCAACGCCCTACAACTGGTTCAATTTCTTCGAATTCTGGGAGCCAGCACCATGAAAAACAAGCAGCATGTGCTGCCGCTCTTTCTCTGGCTGGCCGGAATGCTGGCCTGCCTGCTAGTGATCGTGCAAACCCACTTCGTGGCGGATCTATCGGCATTCATGCCCCGCACGCCCAACGCGCGCCAGCAACTCTTGATCGACCAATTGCGCCATGGCGCGGTGGCGCGGCTGATCATGATGGGCATCGAGGGTGGGAATGCCGCTGAACGCGCCCGCCTGTCACGCGCCCTTGCCAAGGAGCTGCAACAGACCGGCCTGTTTGTCGCTGTGCAAAACGGGCAAGAAGAAACCCAGGAGAATGACCGCGCCTACTTCTTCGACAACCGCTATCTGCTCAGCCCGGCCGTCACGCCCGCACGCTTCGAAGCCGACGGCCTGCACGCAGCGATCAGCAGCTCCATCGACGCGTTGTCCGGCGATGCGGGGATGACCATCAAGCGCCTGTTCGCACGCGACCCCACGGGTGAAACCCTGCAACTGCTGGAGCAGTTTTCCGGCCTCAGCCAACCACAGAACATCGACGGCGCCTGGGCCTCGCGCGACGGAAAACGCGCCTTGCTGCTGGCCTTTACCCAGGCCGCCGGGTCCGACACCGAAGCGCAATCCCAGGCGGTGAGCACGGCCCGCAGCCTGTTCGGCACGCTGCCTGGACGCAGTGCGGACGCCCGCCTGGTGATGAGCGGTGCCGGTGTGTCATCGGCGGCCTCGCGCAACACCATTGAAGAAGAAGTCGGGCGCCTGGCCACCGCCAGTTTTGTGCTGGTGGTTTGCCTGCTGCTGGCGGTGTACCGCTCACCAATGCTGCTGGTATTGAGCCTGCTGCCCGTGCTGTCCGGGGTGGCGGTCGGCATTGCCGCGGTGAGCCTGGGCTTTGGCCAGGTGCACGGCCTGACGCTGGGCTTCGGCACCACCCTGATCGGCGAAGCAGTGGACTACGCGATCTACTTCTTCCTGCAACGCGGCAGCAGCCAGATCTCGGGCAGTTTCTGGCGCACCATCTGGCTTGGCGTGCTGACCTCGATCGCCGGTTTTGCCGCCCTGCTGAGCTCCAGCTTCCCCGGCCTGGCCCAGCTGGGCCTGTATTCCATCAGCGGCCTGGTGGCCGCCGTGCTGGTCACGCGTTATGTGCTGCCGGTGCTGACACCACAGCAATTGGCCTTGCGCGACCTCAGCCAGCTTGCCGCCAGGCTCGATCACGCCATCGGGCGCGCCGCCGCGCTGCGCTGGCCGGTGGCCGTGTTGGCACTGGCAGCCACCAGCGCCGTGCTGCTGCACCACGGCAGCATCTGGAATCGCCAACTCTCCGGCCTCAATCCGCTGCCAAAGTCCGAACAGCGGGCGGACGAACAACTGCGAGGCGACCTGGGCGGAACCAATACACGCTACATCATGGCGCTTGTAGCCAAGAACCAGGAAACCGCGCTGCAACAGGCCGAAACGGCTGGCGCCGTGCTGCAAGGCCTGGCGAAAGAGCAGGTGATCGCCGGCTTCAACTCCCCCGCCACGGTACTGCCCAGCCTGGCCATGCAGCGTGCCAGGCAAGCCGCACTACCCGACGAGGCACAGGCACAGACCCGGTTGCAGCAAGCGCTGCAAGGCTTGCCGGTACGGGCCGAGCGTCTGGGCGCGTTCCTGGCCGACCTGCAAACCGCAAAGCAACACCCGCCCTTGCAGCGCGTGGATCTGGATGGCACCTCGGCGGCACTGATGGTGGACTCGATGCTGGTGCCGCGCGCGTCGGACTACCTGGTGTTGATGCCCGTGCGACCCATGGACGAAGGCCCATTGACGGACAACATCCCGCTGGACCAGGTGCATGCTGCGCTACGCGCCAAGGGGTTGAACGACGCCGTCGTAATCGACATGCTGGAAGAGTCCAGCAGCCTGTTTGATGGCTATCGCCACGAGGCCCTGTGGCTGGCGGGCCTGGGCTGCCTCTTCATCCTCGCGCTGCTGATGGCTTCGCTGCGCTCCTGGGTTCGCACACTGCGGGTGGCCGCTCCGCTGGCTTGTGCCGTGGTGTGCGTCACCGCGGTCCTGCTGCTACAAGGCACCCAACTCACCATCCTGCATCTGGTTGGCTTGCTGCTGGTGGTTGCCGTCGGCTCCAATTACGCCCTGTTCTTCGACCGCGGCGCACAGACCGGCAGCGCCTCCTATCGGCAGCAAACACAAGTCGCCCTGCTCGTCGCCAACCTGACGTCGGTGGGTAGTTTTGGTTTGCTGGGCCTGTCCAAGGTACCGGTACTCGCAGCCATCGGCAGCACCGTGGCGCCGGGCGCTTTTCTGGCCCTGGTCTTTGCCGCCATTCTGACGCGGGAACGCGTGGATGCGCAGCACACACCCTGAGACCACACGCCTCCTTCTCGGATTGATTGCAGGTGCCAACACCTACAATCATTGGCTAACCACGGTAGACGGAGAGAAGACCACAGATGCAAAGCGCGATTGATCCAGCATGACCACGCACAACATCCACCTCGACGGTGTCGGACTTCTCGGGCCTGGCCTGACGAGCTGGGAACAAGCCTGCGACGTGTTGACCGGACGACAAGCCTATGTCGCGGCGCCTACGGCATTACCCGCGGTAGAAAAGCTGCCTCCCGCCGAACGCCGGCGGGTCGGCACGCCCATCAAGCTGTCCATGGCGATCGGATTGGCGGCGGCAAACCATGCCGGAGCTGATCTTGCCCAACTGGCCACGGTGTTTTCCTCGACGGAAGCCGACTGCGACAACGCCCATGCCATCCTGGAAACCCTAGCCTCCCCCGACCGCGCCCTGTCCCCGACCCGCTTCCACAATTCGGTGCACAACGCAGCGTCCGGCTACTGGGGCATCGCCACCGGCAGCATGGAGCCCAGCACCAGCCTGAGCGCCTTTGATGCCACCTTCGCCGCCGGCCTGCTGGAAGCCGCCACCCAGGCCATCAGCAGTGGCAAACCTTGCCTGCTGCTGGCCTACGACACGGCGTATCCCGAACCCCTGCAGCGTCTGCGGCCGATCCCCGCTGCCATGGGTGTGGCCCTGGTTCTCAACCCCCGCCAGACGCCGGCCGCCCGCGCACTACTGAAGCTGACACTTGGCGATACCACCGCGACGCGCATGCCCGAAGACGACCTGGAGCAGCTGCGTCTGAGCATTCCGGCTGCACGCAGCCTGCCCTTGCTGGCCCTGCTGGCGCAGGCTCGCAACGGATCGGTGGTGCTGGAATACCTGGACACGCTGCGACTCGGCGTCGAGGTCTGCGACATCAACCCCGCTACGCGGAGTCAACATCCATGAAGCGCGCCCTGGTCACCGGTGGCAGTGGCGCCATCGGAGCGGCGATCTGCCGCAGCCTCGCGGCCGATGGCCTGCATGTGATCGTCCATGCCAACCGCAACCTCGCCAGCGCCCAAAGCCTGTGCGACGAACTGCGAAGCGATGGCAGCTCGGCGCAGGCCATTCAGTTTGACGTGACCGATGGCAGCGCCACCCAGGCCTCACTGGAAGCCCTGCTGGAGGACGGACCGATCCAGGTGCTGGTGAACAACGCGGGCATCCACGATGACGCTGTATTTCCCGGCATGCAGCGCCAGCAGTGGCACAGCGTGATCGACGTTTCGCTGCACGGATTTTTCAATGTCACGCAGCCGCTGTCGATGCCCATGATCCGCAGCCGCTGGGGCCGCATCATCAGTGTTTCTTCGATTGCCGGCATCACCGGCAACCGTGGCCAGACCAACTACGCCGCCGCCAAAGGCGCGCTGCACGCAGCGAGCAAGTCACTCGCGCTGGAGTTGGCCACACGCGGCATCACGGTCAATGCCATCGCCCCCGGCATCATCAGCTCGGACATGACCAAAGACGTCTTTGACAGCACCGCCATTGCCAACCTGGTGCCGATGAAGCGTGCGGGCAAACCGGAAGAAGTTGCGGCACTGGTGCGGTTTCTTGCCTCGGACAGTGCGGCCTACATCACCGGCCAGATCATCTCGGTCAACGGCGGTATGGTTTAACCTACCCCACAGGATGCACGCCCGTCACCTGAACGCTGCAAACCTGAGCGCCATGAACCTGAACGCAACAACCCAGCGCACAGTGGACAGTCCCGTCGAATTTGCGGACAGCCGAGAACGTTTTTTTGCAAGCCCGCTTGCCAACACCATCTTGCGCTGGTGTTTTCCTGGTCTTTCCCGACAGGCCGTCATCGAGCAGACCAATGCCTTCCGCGGCACAGAGGACTTCCAGTTCGCCTATGTCAATCCGATGCTGCAGCGCATCCTGCGCGAAACCTCGCAAGGCCTGAGTATTTCTGGGTTGGACCGGCTCCCGATCGATCGCAAGTTTCTGTTCATCTCCAACCACCGCTGTATCGTCATGGATGCCGCGCTGGTCTCGCTGAACCTATTGGCCAGCGGACGTGGCACCTGCAAGGTCTGCGTTGGCGACAATCTGATGACCACACCCGGTGTTTCCGAGCTGATGCTGCTGCTCAATGGTGTGGTCATCAAGCGCAATGGCGCACGCCGTGATGTTTATGCCAACGCCCGGCAGGTGGCGACCTACCTGGCTCGGCAAATCGATGAACAGCGTTATTCGATCTGGTTGTCGCAAAGCCCCGGACGCACCAAGGACGGCAACGACCACACCGACCCTGCCATCATCAAGATGCTGGGCCTGGCCGGCGCACGGACCTACACGGATTTCGAAAAACTACACATCGTGCCGGTTGCCGCCTCCTACGAATTCGAGCCGTGTGCCATCCAGAAGGTGCGCGAAACACTGCTGCGACGCACATGCGGTGAGTACAACAAGTCCGCAGGCGAAGATGTGGCGCAAATCCGTGACAGCCTGGTCGCAGACAAGGGCCACGTCCACCTGGCGTTTGGCGAAGAAATCCGCCTGGACGACGCCCCTGGCGCCGATATAGTACAGGAAGTCACGGACCGGATCGATGCACAAATCTGGAACATTTATCGCGTCTGGGGCAGCAACCAGATCGCCCATTCCCTGCTGACCCGGGGCAACTGGGACCTGGACACCCCCTACGCGCAAACATTCATGGACCTGATTGCCAGCCAGGTGACGGAGTTGACCAACATGGGATTGCCGAGCACTGCAGCACGCGAAGCGCTCTTGCAGCTGTATGCACAACCGGTGTTCAACGCGCTAGGCGCCGCTGCCTCCCACTCCTATTCAAGGTCGCAGGGTAAGGCGTAGCCGCTGCGCTGGAACCATGTGACCAGGCTACGAAAATTGTCCTGCTGCACAGCCGACAGCTTGGCAAACGTCTCCTTGGCACGTTGCAGCGTCTGCGCATCTATCGGGCGTTGGAATGCGCTTTTGAACACCACCATGAACGGCGCCAGCACCGTCACATGGCGTTTCACGTCCGAACCCAACGGTGCCACGGCAGCCGACAACTCTTCCACACTGAATGCGGCCCGTAGGGAGTTGAAGTAGTCCTCGGTGAATTGCACCGACTGCCGCAGGTCATCGGCAAAGAAGCGCTGGGTGCGGATCAGCTTGAGTCGCCCAAAGTCCGTCAAGTAGAAGCGCCCTTGCGGCTTCAACACGCGGCGAATCTCAAGCACCGTGGCGTGCAGCGCCGCCTGGTCTGGCAAATGGTGCAGGGACATGGTGCAAATCACGCAGTCCATGCTGGCATCTTCCAGCTTGGTCAGGCGGACCATGTCGCCGTGCACCAGTTCGACATTGCTGACACCTGCGCTCGCCAGTGCGCTCTGCGCACACTGCAGCATGGTGGGCGACGCGTCCAGGCCGACAAAGCGCGCGTCAGGATTCAGGCGTGCAATCTGCATCAGTTGCTGGGCCGGGCCGCACGCCAGATCCAGCACCCGATCGCCCGGCTGCAGGACCGCGCTAATCTGCAAGGCGTTGTACAAATAGAGAAACGCCAATGCCCCGTCTTGTTCGCCGGCCTGGGCAAAAGACGAAGTCTGCGCCACGCTTTCCATGACCAAGTCAGGTTCCGGCACCCTGGGCGGCTTACGCCAGGAAATTCGTTCGCGAAGAAGATGGGCCAAGACTGTTATGGACATATGCCTCTGCAGATTCTGGCCGATTCAAGCACTCAGTTTTCTGATGATCAGCGCCGGCAGGCGCAGCACGAACCCGACCATCAAACGGATATGCATCCAGGTCAGCAGCAGGTTGTCGCGACGGTAGTTGAAATGGGAAACCCCTCCCTCATGCGCCTGCAAATACTTCACCGGCGCGGGCAGATTGACCGGCACCACACCGCGCCAGCACAAGCGCACGGCGGCCTCGGGATCAAAATCAAAACGGCGCATCCAACGCTGGCCCCGCATCACGGCGCGCAACGGATCCACCGGATAAACACGAAAGCCGTACAACGAGTCGCCAATGCCCGCCCACAAGGTTTCCAAATTTGCCCACCAGTTGGATATCTTGCGCCCCTGGACGCGCAACGCCGGCGCACTAGCATCGAATACCGGCACACCTAACACCATGGCCGCGGGTGTCGCCTGGGAGCAATGCATGAAGGCTTCGATGAGATTCGCCGGGTGCTGCCCGTCGGAGTCCATGCATAAGGCATGGGTGAAACCCTGTTGCGCAGCCTGTTCCAGCCCATGCAACACAGCCGCCCCTTTGCCCTGGTTTTGCGGCAGCACAAAGACCCGCAGGCCGTCGTCCAGGTCGGCCATTTCCAGCAGGACGACGGCGGTGCCATCGGTACTGCCGTCGACCACCACCCACACCGGATTCCAGTGCGCGCGGGCCTGCGCCACAGTCTCGTAGACCCGGGCGCCGGAGTTGTAGCTGGGGATCAGCACCAGGTGGCTGGTGGACGGCAATATGCGCTCGGTGTGCATCGATCAGGCTCCTCCGGAGAGAGGCGTGATTTCACTGCGAAAATAGTCATGCAGGGTCACCGTAAATGCCTTGGGATTGCTTGGTGGATCAAAGCGCCGGCCCAAACGGATGCGAAAGTGCATCGGCATGTCGGGTCGCTTCAACCATGGCCAGCCCTTGCCCAAAAACCGGCTGTCCTGCTCGATGATGATGGTCTGAATCGGAATACCGGAGCGATAGGACACATAGGCCGCACCGATATGAAACTCTCCCAGCGGCATTGGATCACTGCGCGTCCCTTCGGGAAACAACAGCAATTGACTGCCGTGGTGCAATTCGTCCACCGCCAGATTGACCGAGCCGAGAAACAGGTCGTTGCGAATGTATCCCGCCAGACGGGCACCAGCCCCCCACAAGGGATTGCGCATCAGCGAGGCCTTGAGAATACAGGTCACATTCGGCAGCCGGGACAACACCATCAGCGCATCCAGCAGGCCCGGGTGATTGACAGCCAGGATCAAAGGACCGGCGCCGCGTAAGGCGTCCAGCGCAACAATGTCGAAATGCGCCAGATCAATGACTTCCAACAGCCAAAGGTAGGCCCGAAACCCAAGTGTGGCCATGCGGCGCCCCGCCCACATGCCCCAACGGCTTGGCAAGACCAGGCTCAAGGGCAAAGCCAGAGCGGTCCAGGTCAAACACCCCACACCCAGTATCGCAAGTGCGAAACGCAGGCGAGCAGCAGCATACAGATGGCGAAAAAACAGCATCAAAAAAGCAGTATCCAACAAGCGTTAAACATCATCAACCGACCGCACGAAATGCCAGAACGGCGTTGCTGCCCCCAAATGCAAAGGCGTTGCTGATGGCCGCCTGCAGCGGTACATCCAGCAGGGCGCCGCCCATCACATGGCGAACCCCCAGGCAGTCCTCGGCAACCTGCTCCAGATGCGCGGTGGGCGGAATCGCCTGCCGGGCCAGTGCCAGCACGGTGATCAGGGCTTCGATCGCACCGACCGCACCCAGCGAGTGTCCATGCATCGACTTGGTGGCACTCACCGCCAACTGCTCTGCATGGGCACCGAAGACCTGCCGGAGTGCATTGATTTCAACCGGATCGCCTTCCACGGTGGCCGTGCCATGGGCATTCACATAGCCGACTTGTGACGGTATGAGTTCAGCTTCACGCAGCGCCGCCCCGATGGCCCTGGCTTGCCCCTGGGCATCGGGGCGCACCAGGTGTGTATGGTCACAACTTTGCCCAAACCCTGCCAGCTCGCAGTAGATGCGGGCGCCACGCTGCTGCGCATGCTCCCAGTCTTCGAGCACCAGCGCGGCAGCCCCCTCGCCCAGCACCAGGCCCTTGCGCCCTTTTTGAAAGGGGCGGCAGGCACGGTACGCGGTTTGTTCATCACCTGTTGCCACCACGCGCATGGCCTCCCAGGCGCGCATGATAGTAAAGGCCAGCGGCGACTCGGAGCCACCGGCGACGATCAGGGATGATTCACCGCGTTGAATGCGCCGAAACGCCTCGCCAATGGAAACGGTTGAAGAAGCGCAGGCCACTGAATAGGTGAGGCAGGCACCGCCCAAGCCCAAAGCCATGGCGATATGAGAGGCGGCCGCATTGTTCATCGCCATGGGCACCGACAAGGGGGAGACCCGCTGCTTGCCACGCAGGTACATGTCTCCGTAGCCCTTCTCGTACGTCAGCATGCCACCTGTGCCTGTGCCCCAAGACACACCGTATTCGTCAGAGCCTGCCCCTTCGCGCGCCAAACCGGCGTCATCCCAGGCAGAAAACGCCGCCGCCACACCCAACTGGCTATAGCGATCAGCCACATGGGCAATCAAATGGCCAATCGACGCTTTAGCGTCAAACTGGGCGCAGGTCACCGCAGGCTGCACCAACCGGGATGGCGAGGTGGGATGCTCGTAAAGACGGATAGAGGAATCGCCGCGCAACATACTGGCGAAGAAGTCATCGGTGTCTCCACCAAAGGGACTCACCATTCCGACGCCTGTGACAGCAACTCTACGACCAGGCCCCTTGCTCATGAATGCTGCGAGTGAAATCAGTTGGTTATTGTTTCCAGTGTGATCCTCCTCAACAAATCACCTGGGCCGCACACAGCGGTGTGCAGAAGCGTTTGATTCTAAAGCACGTGAAATTCCTGAAACCGTCGGAATAATCCAGGAAAATCATCCGACGACGGCTGGGCGCGCGAGCGGATCGATGCAGCGGCCCGGTTTTCAGGCCTCCCTTCGCTGAGCCCGGCTCCGATACAATTCATCACCACAATGTCACACTAGTAGCCAGCATGTTATTTGATCAAATCAAGAATTATTTAGTGGAGACGGCGGGTGTTGATCCCAAGAAATTTGAAGATCCGATATTGAAAGTTGCCGATCTCGAACTGGACTCCCTGGGTTTGGTCGAAATGCTGTTTGAAGTCGAAGACAAATACGGTTTCCAGATTCCGGACCCCATGGTCTTTCTGCCCATGACCTTTGCCGAAATGGTTGCGGCCATCAACACCATGGTCCAGGAACACAGCAAGCTCCAGGCTACCAAAAACTAATCAACGCGCAGTGAATAAAGTAGTTGTCACTGGCTCCGGCATCATTTGCCCTCTAGGTGCCGACAAGGCCAGTGCATTTGCCGCCGCATTGGATGCACGTAGCGGCATTGGAGCCTGCCCCGTAGATATCGCCGCCAGGCTCCCCCACATCGTTGTGGCGCAGGCCAGCGTCTCCCCGGAAACCCTGCTGGAACAAGCCGATCAGGGACTCGACCGTGCCACCCAATTTGCGCTCGTAGCCACCGCACAGGCCATCAGAGAGGCCGGGTTTGCCTATCCGCCGACCGATTCGCGACGCATTGGCGTCTTCGTCGGCATCGGCTTTGGCGGTTCGCAAACCAGTGACAGCCTGTATGCACGTTTTTATAAGACGCTGTCCGACCCCAGCCTGAAACACAAAGACCCCACCGTCATGCATCCGCTCACGGTGCCACGGATCATGGCCAATGCCGCCGCTGCAGCCATTTCCATGCGTTACGGACTGCACGGCCCCAGCAACACCTATTCGGTAGCCTGCGCATCCTCGGCTATCGCCATCGGCGAGGCCTATCGGGCCATTCGCCATGGCTATCTGGACGCAGCGGTGGTGGTCGGCACCGAAGCCATGCTCAATCCTGGCGCCATGGTGGGCTGGAACGCGTTGCGCGTCATGGCCAAGCCTGACGCCAACGACCCCTCTCGCAGCTGCCGCCCGTTTGCCAAGGATCGAAACGGCTTTGCCATTGGCGAAGGCGCTGCAGCCCTGGTCCTCGAAAGCGCCTCCCGCAGTACCGAGCGCGGAGCCCAAGTACTCGCAGAGTTGGCCGGCTACGGCTGCAGCAGCGACGCACAGCACCTGACAGCGCCCAGCATCGATGGCCAAGTCCACGCCATGCAGCAAGCACTGCAGGAAGCCGGCCTGGCCCCGGAACAAATTCAGTATGTCAATGCCCATGGCACCGCAACCGTCGCCGGTGACGTCATTGAAACCCAATCCATCCACAAAGCCTTTGGCAGTGCCGCTCGGCAGGTGGCAGTAAGTTCGACCAAATCCATGCACGGGCATCTTATCGGCGCGGCCGGTGCCCTGGAGCTGGCACTGAGCATCGAGGCACTGAACAGTGGCTCCCTGCCACCCACTGCGTACCTCGACAACCCCGATCCGCAATGTGATCTGGACTACATCCCGCTTCGGGCCCGCCACGACTGCCACGTCGAAGCGGTGATGTCTAATTCCTTTGCCTTCGGCGGCAGCAATGTATCCCTGGTGGCACGTCGGTTTACCGCACCATGACGCAACCCATTCCCGAGTTTCCATTCACCCTGGACCATAGGGCGATTGAAAAACTGCTTCCCCATCGCGGCCCCATATTCGCATGCAAGCAGTTGATCGCACGGGGCCCACGCGTCTACACGGCAATCGCCAACTGGTCACTGGACAACGCGATGATCCAGGGACATTTTCCCGGCTATCCTCTGGTACCCGGAGTCATGCTGATTGAATCCGTAACCCAACTTGCGGGTGCTGGATTACTGAGCGCAGATCCTTACGTGCAGTCATTGCCCAGCGAACGCATCGGCGTATTGGCATCGGTGCGGCGCTGTGCCTTCAAACGTCCGGTGCTACCAGAACAGGACGTCACCTTCGAGATCTCCTGCCGACAGATCGGTGCTGATGCAGTGCAGATCGTGGCTCAGGCCTTGGTCCAGGGTATCGAAGTGGCTCAACTGGAAACCCTGATGGTCTACGCCGACAAGATGCAGCTCTCGGCCTCCATAGGCTGGTCCACCTGAGTGTTAGAGCGTGCTGTTGAGATGCTGTACTAGAGACTGACCGACACCATACGGACATTAGCATCGGTGGTGTGGTGATTGCCCCGCTGGTAGCAGCGTTAATTCCAAGAATTCAATGTCCCATGAATAGGCCTCCATCGCTTGAAGGCACCCTGAATTCTGATCGCGCGCTGCGTAGTCAAAAATAGGACGACGCAACGCGGCGATAGCCCACGCTACACAGTGTCGCTGGAAGCATATCTGTGCCGCACTGAGAAGCATAACTGTGCCGCTAGTGTGTTTGCGCCAATTTCAGAATGACCACACCGCCAGTAATTCGATGACCACCCCGAGTTCTTCCGAAACTAAGCTGGGGCACCTTTCCAGGCGGGCAAGGACTGTCAGTTTGACATTGGCACATGTGCCCCCAGCTGGTCAAACTGGCATCAGCAGCAACACTGCAGCCCAATCGATTCACACAAGCGCTTGCGATTTCCTTGCGCAAATCGATCAACGATCGCACCAAGATTGGCGCAAAAATGGCCCACACTTCCACTACCGTGCAGAGCGGGCAATTTTTCAACCAGATCGGCTAGCGCAGCTGAACACCACAAATCAAACTCAGATGCATCTGGATCGACCATGCTGAAGTCAGCCGGCAGTGAACCAATCAACGGCCTGAGCCACCTGCACCGCCGAAACGGCCTATCGGATTCATCACGCCAGACGACACGAAGGACAAGCCCAAGGGCTCCACCGCAGGGCGCGGCAAGAAGGCGACGTAACCCAGCAGCACAGCGGCTAAAAGAAGAAGCCACCCGGAACCCCACAGCTTTAGCGGCTATGGGGTGGCGGGTGGCTTTTACCTTCCAAGTGCCGAGATCAAGGCCCAGACTATGGAAATGGTCGGCACCACAGCGCACAGCGCTACAAAGATTTTTTCTATGAGTTGAATCTTTGGCAATAGCTTGATGGCTGCCGCCACGATCAGTACCGCTGCGGCCTGCAACACCAACAGTTCGGCCAATGTCCCACCATGCACGTAGTTACCCACATTGGTGAACAACAAGACCAGATGAAAGGTAATTGCGAACACATAAAAGATGGCTTTGGCCACTCGGATGTTTGGCATGGTCACTTCCTGCATTCGCAAGTGCTTTGCCCGACATGACGATTTTTCAAATACTGAGCCAAAAGAGCACTATTGTTCCAAAGCAGGGTGTCTGCGTTGTCTTGCGCTCTCGATGAGTTACCGCCCGTGACGCGTTCACGCACATTGTCGATTCCAAACTCATACCACGTCTGATTGAAGTGCGTAAGCTCATGAAGGATTGTGCTCAAAAGCGCGCCTGCCTCGCCATCATCAAGGCAATCGAGATACTTTGAGTCGACATATATGTCTTTGTCCCAAAAGCTGTGCTTTCCACCTTTGCCCTGCTGACTCCAAGTTTTAACAGCTGAGGGAAATTTGGACCCCGGAGGCATTATGTTTCTTGCAGCGTTGAATGCGTTGTTGATATCCGCTTGCGTCAACCCCATCGGATCGACGTATGACAACGGATTACCCCCTACATACTGGTACGTATTTATGCCCCCATTGAGCCCAATAGGATCGCTCTGCGTGTATCGGCCCGTGCTCGGATCGTATGAGCGCGCCATATTGTAGAAAAGGCCACTCTCTTGATCGAAGTATTGGCCGGGGAAGCGCAGATTCTGCGTGAATGTACCTAGGTTCTGCGGATTCGCCTCCGGTACCGTCGTCCCGAACGGCTCGGCCAACCACCTCCAGCGCAGAGCGTTGTTCTTGTCCACCACCACCCGAGGCGTATTCAGGTGGTCTGTGTGGATGAAGTACACCAGCGGGGGATTGGTCATCACCGCGTCCGGTGTGAACATCGCCACCGGCGTGCTGCCCAGCCACACATATTCACGTAGCGCCGCACCCGCGCTGTTGTACTCGCCCAGCAGTTGCCCTGCCTGGTCGTACACAAAGAGCACTGTGCTGGCCGCTCCTGCTCCCGCGCCCGCGCTGATGAACTTGCGCACCCGACGGCCCAAGCCGTCGTAGCTGTAGGTTGTCGTAGCACCACCCTTGGTCAGGGTGGCTATCCGTCCTGCCAGGTCGTAGGTGCTCGTGTAGCCGGTGGTATCGCTGGTAGTGTTGCCTACAGGGTCGTAGCCAAAGTTGCGCGCTGGGTTGGTGATGCTGGCTAGCCGGTTGCTGGTGGCACTCGTGGTATAGACACTAGCCGTACTGTTCAGCGCGACGCTGGTGCGATTGCCGTTGGCGTCATAGCCCATGCTCCAACTAGATGTAGCTGCGGTTACGCTGGTCACGCGGCCGAGTTCGTCGTAGGCAAAGCTTTGGTCCAGCGCACTGGCTGCGGCTGTGGCAGTGCCGGTAGCGATCTCGTAGTGGGTATAGGCGGTAATACGTCCCGCCGCGTCATAGCTGAGGTCACGCATAAAGCCGCCGAGCTGGTAACGCACCAACCGACCGGCCGTGTCGTAGACACGGTTGAAGGTTTGCACGCCGCTAGCCAACTGCCATTGCCAGCTCAGTGGCCCACCGAAGGGGCTGAACTGGATCTGGCCGACTAGCGGAGTGGCGGTGGTCGCGCTGTCCTTGGCCAGGCCCAGCGCACTGGGTTTACCTCCACTGTAGGTGATACTGAGCACTCGCCCCGAAGGGTAAATGATGCTAACGAGGTTACCTGCCACGTCGTAGCCATAGGTGGCGGCGGCACTGATCTGGGCGGTATTGGCACCGGTCGCAGCATTGACTTTCTGGGTATCGCTGAGCACCCGGCCCTGAGCATCGTAGGTGTACTGAGTTGCACCTGCAGGATGGATTGTCGAAGTAAGCCGTCCTATCCCGTTGCTGAAGCCCGCGCCGGTTTGGTCGTAAGTCCAGGTTTCGGTTCGGCTGGTCTGACCTGACAGCGAATAGACAATGGACGTTGGTCGGTTCAGCGCGTCGTAGCTATAAGTGGACAACACGCCCCGGCTATCGGTTCGGGTTTGGAGGTTACCAACAGCATCATAGGTCTGCGTGGCCGTGCCTGTATCTGGGCTAACCAATGCGGTGACGTCGCCCAGACCATTACGTGGAGTCTGGGTGACCAGGTTACGCGGATCGGTGACTTGGGTCCGACCATCTCGGCCGTTGTAGGCGAACTGGGTGACGCCGTTTTTCGCATCAGTGGTGCTCACAGGGCGACTCAGAGGGTCATAGCCGCTCTGGGTTGTGAAGCCAAAGCCGCTGACACCTGGTGCCTGGATGGTCTTGGTGGGGTTGCCTTGGGCATCGTACTCGTAGCCCAGTACCGGCACCGGAGAACTCGGAGGGGCCGGGAGTGCTGCTGCGGTGGCTGTGCCGCTCACGGTTTGGCTCAGCACCGCCGAGGTACTGGCCAGGTAGTTGGTGTCACCTGCGTACACCGCCGTCAGACTGTGCGCTCCGGTTACGCTAAAACTGGCCATATACACGGCCACACCAGATGCGATCGTGCCCGTGCCCAAGGTGGTGGCGCCGTCCTTGAAGGTCACCATGCCGGTTACTGCCGATGGCGTGACCGTAGCTGTCAAAATGCTGCTTTGACCCACGGTGCTCGGATTGACCCCGGAGGTCAACGCCGCGGTGCTGCTGCCTTTGTTGACCGTCTGGTTCAAGACCGCCGAGGTGCTAATAGCATACGTAGTGTCACCGGCGTAGACAGCCGTCAGACTATGAGAGGCTGCTGTCGTGAAGCTCTTTGACAATGTGGCCACACCCGAGGTCAGTGTGCCAGTGCCCAACGTGGCCGCACCATCCATGAAAGTGACCGTTCCAGTTGCAGCGGCCGGACGTACTAAGGCGGTTAGAGTGACGCTGTTGCCCACATTGACGCTCGATGCGCTGAGCGTCAATGTCGAGGTGGTTGCCGTCAACGTCGAAATGACCGTCTCGCTCAATGCGACCGATGTGCTGGTGAGGTTGCTTACATCACCTGAGTAGACGGCGGTGAGACTGTGTGTCCCAGCGGCGGAGAAGCTGATCGGCAAGGTAGCCACGCCCGCGCTGAGCGTGACTGTACCCAGGGTCGCCGCTCCGTCCTTGAAAGTCACCGTGCCGGTCGGATTCAAACCAGTGACGGTCGCCCTGAGCGTAGTGCTCTGGCCGACGTTGACCGAGCTGATTGACGAGGTCAATGCGGTAGTGGAAGCTCCGGCATTGACCGTTTCGGTCACGGCACCGGACGTGCTAATGGAATAAGTGGCATTGCCCTCATACACTGCGGTGAGAGTATGCGCGCCGGCGACCTTGAAGCCGACATTGAAGGTGGCCACGCCCGAATTGAGGACGCCAGTTCCCAGCGCGGTCGCGCCATCCATGAAGGTGATCGTTCCAGACGCCGCAGCCGGACTGATTGTTGCGGTCAGGGCAACCCCCTGGTTCAGGGCCGCAGTCATGGGGCTGGCCGCCAACGCCAAAGTGGTCGCGGTGGCCCCTGCGTTGACCGTCTCGCTCAATACGGCCGATGTACTGGTGACGTTGTTGGTGTCCCCGCCGTAAACGGCTGTGAGGGCGTGCGCGCCCCTGCTGGAGAAGCTGGTGGACAAAGTGGCAACGCCGGCCGAAACCGTGCCGACACCCAGCGTCGTAGTGCCATCGTGGAAGGCGACCGTTCCAGTGGGGCTCGCACCAGTCACCACAGCCTTGAGAATTGTGGCTTGGCCGATGGTGGCCGGGTTGACCGACGAGGTCACGACCGTGCTCGTGGCACCTGCGTTGACTGTCTGGGCCAAGACACCACTACTGGAGGTATTGGAGGTGTCTCCGACATAGGTGGCCTTCAAACTGTGCGAGCCTGCAGTCGCAAAACTCCGGGTCAGCGTGGCCACGCCGTTGCTGACAGTCCCTACGCCCAGCGCCGTCGTACCGTCGTAAAAACCGACGCGACCCGTGGGCGCGGTCCCGCTCACAGTGGCCGTGAGCGTGGTGTTCTTCCCGACGTCAGCGGGGTTGAGAGAGGAAGTTAGGATCGTAGCCGTGGTGGTACGCGCGCTAACCGTCTCGCTCAATGCAGTCGACGTACTACCAGCATGCGTCGCGTCGCCCGCATAGATCGCCGTCAGGCTGTGCGTGCCAGTGGTGCTGAAGGTGGTTATCAGCGTGGCCACGCCCGAACTGAGCGTTCCCGTGCCCAGAGTGGTCGTGCCATCCTTAAAAGTTACCGTTCCGGTGCCAGCTGCAGGGCTGATCGCGGCCGTCAACGTGACGTTCTGACCAATCACAACAGTGGTCGGGTTCGCAGACAGGGTTGTTGTGGTCGACGTCGATGTCGCATTGACCGTCTCGCTCAATACGACCGAGGTGCTGGTGAGGTTATTGGCATCACCCACGTACACCGCGGTGATGCTGTGCGCACCGGTAGCGGCGAAGCTGATGTTCAGCGTGGCCACACCAGATGCAAGTATGGCGGTGCCTAGGTTGGTGGTGCCGTCCTTGAAGGTGACGGTGCCACTTGGGCTTGAGCCGGTAACGGTGGCCGTGAGCGTCGTGCTCTGGCCGACGGTAGCCGGGTTGACCGACGAGGTCACGACCGTGGTCGTGGCACTTGTGTTGACCGTCTGGGTCAAAACTCCGCTGCTGGAGGAGTTGGCGGCGTCGCCTACATAGGTGGCCTTCAAATTGTGCGAGCCTGCAGTCGCAAAACTCCGAGTCAACGTAGCCACGCCGTTGCTGACGGTCCCTACGCCCAGCGCCGTCGTACCGTCGTAGAAACCGACGCGGCCCGTGGGCGAGGTCCCCGTCACAGTGGCCGTGAGCGTGGTCTTCTGCCCGAGGGCGCTAGGCTGCACGCTGGAACTCAGCTTAGTCGTTGTGGTGGTTAACGCCATTGCCGCCTGCACACCAAAGCACGACAGAACCAGAATGGCCCAGATCCGAATCAACCTCAACCAAAAGTCAGACATGCTCGTGCTGGGAACGAGGCGCCGAAGCACACCACGTACCGGCTGAGTTGCGGCGCCCCCCGCAACATTCTCATGGGGGTTGATGGCCGTATTCTGGTCACCCTTTACCGTCAATTGAGGACGTTGTATACGCTGCTCGCATCGCGCAAAAAAATCCCGCTTAAATCCTTGCCCGGTTTGACAATCCGATGACCCATCGCATCGAGTGTGTAGGCGGTGGTAGCTATCAAAGTTGTAATTGTTGTGCACGCGCTTACTCCCTACCGGTGACTTGTTGCACACGCTTCAGGGCGTCGAAGCTGCGGGTGAGCTGGCGGCTCAGGGTGCCAGAGGGGTCCTTGACGACTTCATTCGTACGATTGCCGACATTGTCCAGGGTGTACTCGATGCGGTTACCCAGGTTGTCCAGTACCGCGGTCTGACGGTGCGCTGCGTCGTATTCATATCCGATCCAACTAGCATCAGGCTGGGTGATGCGCGTAAGCTGGCCCGCCGCGTCGTAGCTGTAGCTGGTGCTCTTCCCGTCCACGCTGGTAGTGAGCAGGCGCTGGCGCAGGTCGTAGCTGTTGAGGGTCACGACGCCATTGGGATCCGTGCTTTGCAGCAGTTGGCCGTGCGGGTTGTATTGGTTAAAGGTGGTCACCTGGCCCAGTGCGTTGGTGACGGTCTGCAGGTCACCCAGGGTGTGGTCTGCGGTGGTGTCGCTGTAGTAAGCGTATGTACTAGTATGGTTCAGCGGGTCGGTGGCGGTGAGGACTTGGCCGGTGGCGTTGTAGGTCCAGTTGTGAACTCGGTTGGCGACACTGGATTGCAGCACCGCACTGGTACCCAGGTGGCCATCGGTGTCGGTGGTGGCCTGTTCGACCTGTTTACACAGGACGGCGATCGGCGTGCCATCTGCCAATACAGCAGCGTTTGGCGCACAACTGGCTACTGCGTTGCCGTTGAAGGGATCCGGCTGACCGTTGTAGATGCGGGTTGTCAACTTGCCAGGCTCGGCAATCACAATCTGTAACCGCCAATCTGGATGCCATGTGCTGCTGATTTTTCGAGCACCAGTTTGAAGTTGCACATTGGCTTTGGTGACCGACGTACAGGTTGCTGCGGTAGACAAACCTTCCACCCGCGATGTTTCCAGATTGCGGCTCAAGTCGAAGGCGCGGCATGTTCTGGTGCCGTTGAAATCATCTTCGGAGACCGTATTACCTTGGGTATCGTAGCTTGCGGCACTGGTTGACGCGCTGCAACCGGACCCAGCGGGTTGACTCTGCCCGGTTTTATATTTGGAATGCAGCAGACTCACGAATTTAATGACGCGAGAATTTCCCACCGGATCCGTTACCGTGGTTTGAAAGAGGGAGTCATACTTAAGTGTGTAATTAAATCCACCCCATCCACTACGCCATACGCCCCCATTACTGTCATAGTAGTAATCTGACAGCCGCACACCACGTTCATCGACGATACCCGTCAAGAAACCTTTGTGCTTTATCGTCGCGTTATTTTCTGTCTCAGGATCAACTGCCACGTGATCCAATTCATTGTAGTAATAACGACGTAAAACTCCATCCTGATATTGAACCGAAGTTAATCGCTTGCATGAACCAGAAGTGTCGGATACACAGTTTGCACTGGGTTCATCATAGTTGTATTTAATTTCCCCGCCAGCTGGGTCAATCAATGATTTTAGGGCCCCATTCGAATCATACGAATAAGTCAACCCATGACCAAATGCATCCTTAATACTAAGAATCCGATTCAAAGGCGTCAGACCATCTGCAGGCGGAGAAATATCAACATAGCCATAGGTTAATTTGCCTCCATCCGCGCCTTCTCGACTCAACAATTGACCATTATTGCCATAGGTTTCTAGCATGTTTTCTGCAGTACGCAGATACCAAGTCGCCACACCATTTACAGTACTGAAACTGAGCTTTTCATTAATATTCCCATCACTTGGCACATACCCTCCATTCTGAACCGTAAACGTTTTTACATCGCCATTGCTCTGTATTAAATGCACCTCCCCAGTACCGCCCGAAATATAGGAAAAGCAAGCGTAGTCATAAACACTGCCATATGGTTGATAGGCGCCCCAATAGCAAGATGTTTTTACGTTACCCACGGATATATCTTCAAGAACACCACGCTGAACGGATTGATTGAAATCGCCGTAGTCGCTGCGGTAAGTTCTCGTATGGTTTAATAGATTTGGACCACGATAATCAACCTCGTCCTGACGCTTCAATCCAGACGTTGCATAAACAGGCTTCGGTGTATCTGGACAAGAGTTTGGTGCAGGATCTTGAAATCCAATATTAATAGTACAACGACTCGTCTCAGTGGTTCCGTTCCAAGTTGTTGCCATGGATGAACCGATCGGACAAATAGCAGTGGCATCAATACCTATTCCACTGAATGTGAGTCCGGAGCTAGAACCATTTACGAAAGTAGGAACTCCTGCCTCATATGAAAGGAAATCTGCCCCCTCCTTTGTCACCATCATATTCAGCGCCTGATATCTTGCAGTCCCATTCAAGTATCCTTCCGAAGCCAAGGGGACCAAGCCAAATGGATTTACACCATAACCGGAATGAATTTGGAGATTGCCAAGTACAGCACTTAATGCCTCCTGCGGAGATTTGTATGATTTAGTTAGAATTCCTGGAGGCACACAATATGCCAACGTCCCCTCCACATAGGGAACAGAACAAATAAAACTATTCATATCCGGAACCCACCGAATTATTGGCTCAACAGTCCCGCCTGCTGTACGCGCATTCACCAATGGCGTCAACAAAACCAACAACCCCGCTCCAAAAAAACTGGGCAACACATTCTTGATAGCAGGTCGCCAATATTTTTTGTCTATTTTCATTAGATTTACCTATACAAATCAAAAATTACTTTAGAAATAAATTACTCAGATAAGTTAAAAAACTTGAGCTAGATTCAATTTTTTAAATGTTCATTGCACATACAAAAGACATCCGATCTTTTTCCGCTTCATATACGATTATCGGAATTTGGTTGAAGGAAATAACGAATAACACTTATTCCTCCGCTCGTGCGTTTGTCGCCATCAGTCCCGCATTACTCAATACGCAAAAACCTTGAGTGCATGCCGCACGCGGCTGAGAAAAGCGTAGCCCTGGTGAGTCCCAGAGTAGTGTTCGAGTCTCTCCTCGTTCAAAGCACGCCATCCACTGCGCACCGCCATAACAGCATCGCTCAGCTCAACTCTTTGAACGCTCTGCAAATTTCCTCTTAATTTCCATGGTTCTTTTATTTACAAATGTAACATTTTGATGCATTCATTTTTATCAAGGAGAAGGGTCTTCATTCATATTGAGGATTTTTGGGTAGGCACGTACACAAAGGTCTTCGTCATACTGCCCCTCTCTGCCGGGATGTCCACCGGTACCACGGCCCGCACCCCACGCACCCGCCCATCCGCCGCCAGCACCAACTCCCAATCCACTTTTCCCGTAAAGGGGTTTGCATAAACCACCCGCAGGTGCCTCCGTATCGTCGCAAAGCGCCGATCCTCCAAGAGGTCCTGTAGCGTCGCCGGATACGCCCGCACGCCGCCCG